>NZ_JBSKHP010000002.1:0-433968 GCF_057128625.1 Pseudomonas imperatae
GCTCCTACCACGAATAGTGTAGGAGCCGACTTTAGTCGCGATGCAGACGACGCCATTTCAAGACAGTTGCTGCTACGGGATCTGCGTAGCAGCGGCCGCCAGGCCGCGTCCAGGGCCGGCGCGGTCTACCAAACGCCGATAGGCACCAGCTTCTCCTCCTCAGGCTCGCCATAACGGAAGCGCTGCCCACGCACATCAATCTCGCGATTGCTGATGGTGGTGCGGCGCTTCAAGCCGCGCAGCCAGTCAAACAGATACCCCTGATGCTGCTCCCGCACCGCGGCCAAAGCCGGGTCGGTGCCCAGGTCATGCAGTTCCTGCGGGTCATTCAGCAGGTCGAACAGCTGCGGCCGGTGGCCGTCGTAGGCCAGGTACTTGTAGCGTTCGCTGCGCACCATGTACATGCGGCAGCGGTCGATGGCCTGGCCCAGCCGCTCGCGGGCCGGGGCCTGGAAGGCGTAGTCGTATTCGGCCACGGCGAAGTCGCGCCAGGCCGGCTGCTGGCCGTGCAGCAGCGGGATCAGCGAGCGGCCCTCCAGGCGGTGGTCGGCCGCCGGCAGGCCCAGGGCGTCGAGGAAGGTGGGCAGGGCGTCGATGGTCTCGGCCAGGCGCGGGTCCACGGTGCCACGGGTGGCATCGGCGGCGGCACGCGGGTCGCGCACAATCAGCGGCACGCCCACGGCCGGCTCCAGCAGGAATTCCTTTTCGCCCAGGTAGTGGTCGCCCAGGTAGTCGCCATGGTCGCTGGTGAAGACGATCAGGGTGTCATCCCAGCGGCCGTTGGTTTGCAGGAAGTCGAACAGCCGGCCTAGCTGGTCGTCCACCTGCTTGATCAGGCCCATGTAGGTGGGGATCACGTTGAGGCGCACTTCCTCGCGGGAGAAATTGCGGCTTTCCTCGTGCTGGCGGAAGGCGTTGTACACCGGGTGGTCGTTCTCCTGGCCAGGCTGTGGCAGCACGGCGGACACTACCTGGTCCCTGCCATACAACGCGTGGTACGGCGCAGGCGCAATGTAGGGCCAGTGCGGCTTGATGTAGGACAGGTGCAGGCACCAGGGCTGCTCGGCCTGCTCGCTGATGAAGTCGATGGCGCGGTCGGTGGTGTACACCGTTTCCGAGTGCTGCTCGGGCACGCGGGCGGGCAGGTGGGCGTTGCGCATTTTCCAGCCGCTGAGAATCTCGCCGTTGGCGCCCTCGGCGGCGTTGGCCCAGTCGTGCCAGGGGTTGCGGCCAGCGTAGCCGAGCTTGCGCAGGTAATGGGTGTAGGGCGCGCCTTCGCGCTTGCCGTCGAAGATCGGGTCGTCGGGGAACAGGCCGTCGTGGCGCACGTAGGGTTCGAAGCCCACTTCGTTCAACTGCTCGGCCTGGGCGCTGTCGGGCGCCATGGCCAGGCGTTGCTGGGCGTCGGTGTTGGGCGTGGCGTGGGTCTTGCCCACCAGCGCGGTGCGAATGCCGGCCGGGTGCAGGTAATCGCCGATGGTGAATTCGTCCAGCGGCAGCGGCACGCCGTTCCAGGCCACCTGGTGGCTGCTGACGTAGCGGCCGGTGTAGGCCGACATGCGCGACGGCCCGCAGATGGTGCCCTGGGTGTAGGCGCGGCTGAAACGCACGCCGGCGGCGGCCAGGCGGTCGATGTTGGGGGTGTGCAGGTGCGGGTGGCCGTAGCACGACAGGTAGTCGCGGCGCAGTTGGTCGCACATGATGTACAGCACGTTCTTGATCGCGGTCATGGTCGGTACCTGGGTATCAGAGGGCTTTGCCGGTGGCGTCGAAGGCGGGCCACAAGGCGTCGAGATTTTGCTGCTGCACGGCGGCGTCGACGAAACGCGGCTCTACCCAGTCGGTGGCGGTGAACGGGCGGCGGATCAGGCCCAGGGCCTTGGCCTGGTCGACGCTGTCCTGCAGGCTGGCGCGCAGGAAGGCGTCGATGCGTGGCGAGTCGCGGAACTTCAGGTCGTCGCCGGCGCTTTCCTGTTCGAACAGCTGCGCCGGGATGGCGCTCTGCTCAGCCATCAGCTGGTTGTAGGGCGCCTGGTTCTGCGGCTCGGTGAGGTAGGCAGCGTTTTTAACCAGCACGTTGATCAGACGCTGGGTCAGGTCGGGGTGCTGGTCGATGAACGCCTGGGTGGCGACAAGGCCGGCCTGGGTGGTGGCCAGGCGCGGCAGCTGCTTGGTGCTGAGCGGGAACTGCACGCCTTGCTGGCCCAGGGCGAGAATGCCCATGCCCGACCAGGTGGCGTCGATCTGGCCGCTGGCCAAGGCCGCGCGGGCGGCGCTCCAGTCCAGGCTGATGATTTGCAGGTCATGTTCCTTCAGGCCCTGGGCGGCGAGGGCGCGGGCGAACGACAGCTGGTCGGCGGTGCCGCGGTACACGGCCACGCGCTTGCCCTTGAGGTCGGCGAGGCTGTGGATGTCGCTGCCGGCGCGGGTGGCCAGGTACATGTTGTTGCCGCGGGCGCCCAGCAGCAGGCGGGTCCGCAGGCCGCTGGAACGGCCGATGATGGCGGCCAGGTCGCCGAGCCAGGCGAAGTCCAGCTGCTGGTTGGCCAGGGCTTCGTTGACCGCGGGGCCGGCGCCCTTGAAGAAGTGCCACTCCACCTTCACGCCATCGGCGGCGAATTCGTTTTCCAGCTGCTTCTGGATATGCGCCAGGCCCACGGGGCCGGCAATGAACGGCGCGCTGCCGGCGCCCTGGTCAGGCGTGCCGATGCGGATGGTGACGGGGTCGGCCGCCTGGGCGTGGCCCAGCAGGCCGGCCAGGACGATGCCGAGCAGTGGTTTGAAAAACTTTTTCATGGGCCTTCCTGATTGCGCAAGTCACTGAAATAGCGACTATTTCGCGATCGGGAAGGGCCAGTCGGCAAGCGCATTCAATGAATACTTTGTATGCATTGCTTGCATACGATTCGCCTTTGATCCTGTGGGAGCTGGCTTGCCAGCGAGTTGTTGGGGCCAAAAAGCTCGCTGGCAAGCCAGCTCCCACGAAGCACCTACACCGCCAGGTTCTGGATGTCGTAGGTGGTGCCGCCCTCATCGCGCTCATCCACCAGCTTGATCTCCTCGATCATGGCTTCGGCCAGCGGCGACAGCCGGTAGCCCGCGCGGCTGACGATGCCGTAGCGGGTGAACAGCTCCTCGCGCTGCTCATCCAGCCCCTCTATTCGCAGCCGCACCAGTTCGCCGCCGGCGCCACGCATGACATCGCTGTAGCTGCCGCTGATGCCGATGGCGTCCGAGCGCAGCACCACGCTGAGCAGCGCATAGCTGCTTTCGCATTCCACGTTGGGGGCAAAGTCGGGGCGGCCACTGAGGTCGGCCAGCACCTTGCGCAGGTTCGGCGGGCGCAGGGTAGCAGCCAGCGGGTAGCTGAGCAGTTGCTCGGCCGTGACCCATTCCTGCTGCGCCAGCGGGTGCCCGGCGCGGCAGCAGAAATGCCATTTGCGCGGGCGCAGGCGGTGGGTGTGGTAGTCCGGGTCGGCCTCGAACTGGCGGGTGTCGGCGACGAAGAATTCGAACTCCTCGCTGAGCAGGCGCTTGCTCAGGCTGTGCCAGTCATCCACGTGGAAATGCACCCGCGCCCTGGGGTAGCGGCCAATGAAACTGCCGACCGCCGCCGGCACCAGCCAGGAGGCCGGTGCCGGGCCGCAGCCGAAGCGCAGCTCGCCGGCCTCCAGGCCATTGAACTGGCTGATCTCGTTGCTCAGCTGGCGCGCGCCGCTGACCAGCCGCCGGGCATGCTCGAGCACTACCTGGCCCTGCTTGGTGGGCGGCAGGTCCTTGCGCCCGCGGTCCACCAGCTGGCAGCCCACGGAGTGTTCCAGGGCCTGGATGCTCCGGCTGAACGCCGATTGCGACAGGTTCACGGCCACGGCGGCGGCGACGAAGCTGCGGTGTTCGGCGAGCGCGATCAGGTGGCGAAGTTGGCGCAGATCTATATGCATTTTTCACATTAAAAGTATCGGGCAAATGCATTTGCTATGCATCCGGTGCACTCCTTATAAAGGCAATCACTTATGCAGTAAATCTCTAGAAAAACATATGCAAATAACTGAAGGGAATATGCGGAGTGGTCGGCACATCGAATGCCGGCCCCCCGTTCCCTCACCAAGGAGCCGTGCCATGAGTCGTCAGTCACCCCCTGCAGCGCCCACTTCAGCCAGGCGTCTCAAGCGCTTGCCGCTGGCCATGCTGTTGGCCGGCAGCGCCGGTTTTTCCCTGGCCCACGCGGCTGACGACCCCACCCAGGCCAGCGCCGCGGCTGACGATGGCACCCACCTCAAGACCGTGACCGTGACCGCCCGGCGCCGGGAGGAAAGCGCCCAGGACGTGCCCACGCCGATCAGCACCGTGGACGGCAGCACCCTGGAAGCCCAGCACGTGTACCGCATCCAGGATTTGCAGCAGCTGGTGCCCAGCGTCAACGTGGCGTTCATGCACGCGCGCCAGTCCAGCGTGTCGATACGCGGCCTGGGCAACAACCCCGCCAGCGACGGCCTGGAAGGCAGCGTGGGGCTGTACATCGACAACGTCTACCTGGGCCGCCCCGGCATGGCCGTATTCGACCTGATGGACATCGACCAGCTGGCGGTGCTGCGCGGCCCGCAGGGCACGCTGTTCGGCAAGAACACCACGGCGGGGGTGATCAACATCACCACCCGCGCGCCCAGCTTCACCCCCGAGCGCACCATTGAAAGCTCGGTGGGCCAGCACGGTTACGTGCAGACCAAGGGCACTATCTCCGGGCCCATCACCGATGAGCTGGCCGGGCGCCTGTCGGTGTACCGCAGCGACAGCGGCGGCACCATCACCAACGAAGACAACGGCCACAAGCTGGGCGGCGGCGAGCGCGACGGCCTGCGCGGGCAGCTGCTGTTCAAGCCCAACGAAGACTTCAGCCTGCGCGCCATCGTCGACTACAACGAGGAAGACTCCAGTTCCGGCACCCGCACGCTGTTCAACACCGGGCCGACCGTCAACGGCTCCAACCTCTACGAAACCCGCGCGGCGGCGGCGGGCGCCACGCTGGTGGAACCGGGGTCGCGCAAGGTCAACCTCGACAACAGCCAGCACGTGACCGTGCACCAGGGCGGTGGCTCGGTGGAGGCCAACTGGAAGCTGCCGAGCGACTTCACCCTGACGTCGATCAGCTCTTATCGCTTCTGGAACTTCACCCCGCGCAACGACGACGGGCTCAACGTGCCTGCCGCCTACAACGCCGGTGTGTCGGTGGAAGACAAGCAGTGGTCCCAGGAGTTTCGCCTGGCATCGCCCACCGGCGGGGCATTCGACTACGTGCTGGGTGGCTACTACTTCGGCTCGAAGACCGACAACAAGTCGTTCTCCTACTACGGGCCCAAGGCCGATATCTGGAACGGCACCGCGACGGGCGCGCTGGCCAACGTCACCAGCATTGGCCACGGCCACATCGACACCGACAGCTTCGCGCTGTTCGCCCAGGGCACCTGGCACCTCACGCCCAAGCTGGACCTGACCGCCGGCGTGCGCGGCACCTATGAAGAGAAGAGCGCCTGGGTGGAACGCGACGCCCCGGTGGGCGGCGGCGCCGTGACCGGCGCTGCCCTGACCGCGCGCAACGGCCGCGCCGGCGCCTACAACTCCGGCGACCTGAGCCTGTACAGCGCCAGCCCCTCGGGCATGGTCAACTTGAGCTACCACTTCACCGATGACCTGATGGGCTACGCCACCCTGACCCACGGCGAGAAGTCCGGCGGCGTCAACCTGGCCGTCGGCAGCGCGCCCACCGCCGGCGCCGACTCGCTGCTGATTGGCGCCGAACGCGCCAACGACGCCGAGTTGGGGCTCAAGAGCACCCTGTGGGACCGCCGCCTGTTGCTCAACGCCAACCTGTTCTGGACCACGGTCAACGGCTACCAGGCCAACGCCTACGACTCGGCCAACCGCGTCTCCTACCTGACCAACGCCGGCACCGTGCGCTCCCGCGGCCTGGAGCTGGATGGCACGGTGCTGCCGCTCAAGGGGCTGACCCTGAACTTCAACGGCGCCTACAACGACGTGCGGTACATGTCCTACAAGGACGCCCCATGCCCGCCGGAAGTCAGCGAGCAGACCGGTGCGCCGGCCTCGTGCAGCCTGTCCGGGCACCAGGTGGTGGGCGCCTCGAAGTACACGTTCAACACCAACGGCGAATACAAGTGGAACTGGGCCAGCGGCCTGGAAGAGTACGTCACCGGCAGCTATTCGTACCGCTCCCACGCCGTGGGTACCCTGGAAGATTCCGCCTACGCGCAGATCCCCGGCTACAGCCTGGTCAACCTCAGCACCGGTTTTCGCGGCAACCTCGGCCAGGGCCAGTGGGACGTCTCGCTGTGGCTGAAGAACGCCTTCGACAAGACCTATTACACCACCCTGTGGGCCGAGGGTAACGGCGGCTACAGCGGCATCCTTGGCGACCCGCGCACCCTGGGCGTGACCGCCCGCTACGACTTCTGACAACAAAGGACGTGATCATGAAAGCCTTCAAGACAGCGTTGCTGGCCAGTGCGGTGTTCGCCAGCGTGGCCCAGGCCGCACCCAGCGTGTACCCCACCGGGGTGACCCGCTACGACCCGGCCAAGGCCTACAACCAGTACGTGATTTTCGCTGGTGCCGACAAGCAGACCCACCTGATCGACATGGACGGCAACGAGGTGAAAAGCTGGCCGCACAACGGCTTCCCGTCGGCCATCATCGACCCCAGGCTGGTAGGCGGCGAGCGCGGCCACGTGCTGCTGCAACTCAGCGACAAGGCGCCGGGCCCGTTGGGGGCGGCCGGCAACGGCCTGGCCAACCAGAGCGTCGGCGAGCTGGACTGGAGCGGCAAGGTGGTGTGGCAGTGGGGCGACAAGGCCCCCGGTGGCGCCGCCCAGCAACACCATGACCAGCGCCGCCTGGGCAACGGCAACACCCTGGTGCTGGCCAACAAGGTGCACAAGGTGGCCGGCTTCAAGGTGCCGCAGCTGATCGACGACGTGGTGTACGAGGTAGATCCGCAAGGCCAGGTGAAATGGCAATGGCTGGCCAGCGACCACCTTACCGAGTTCGGCTTCACCCCGGCGCAGTTGAAGCTGGTGCGCGCCACCGACAACCCCGACTACCTGCACATCAACAACCTCAGCGTGGTAGGGCCCAACAAGTGGTTCGACGCCGGCGACAAGCGCTTCGCCCCCGACAACCTGCTGCTGGACTCACGCAACTCCAACTTCATCGCCATCATCGACAAGGCCAGCGGCAAGGTGGTGTGGCACCTGGGCCCGAACCTGCCGGCCCTCAACCCCAAGACCGCCCAGCAGGTGCCGCGGCCGCTGGACCAGTTCGTTGGCCAGCATGACGTGCACATCATCCCGGCCGGGCTGCCAGGCGCCGGCAACCTGCTGGTGTTCGACAACCAGGGCACCGCCGGCTACCCCTCGGCGCCCCTGGGCCTGACCCCGGGCTCGCGCGTGCTGGAGATCGACCCCATCAAGCAGCAGGTGGTGTGGCAGTACACCGCCGCCAGCTCGAAACAGCCTTCGTGGGCCTTCTACAGCTCGTTCATCAGCAGCGCCCGGCGCCTGCCCAACGGCAACACGCTGATCGACGAAGGCATGAACGGGCGCTTCTTCCAGGTCACCGACAAGGGCGAGATCGTCTGGGAGTACGTGAGCCCCTACCAGGGCAAGGCACCGGGTAGCGACGCCATCAGCAATTGGGTGTACCGCGCCTTGCCGGTGGCCTACGACTGGGTGCCCGAAGGCACGCCCCACGCCGAGACCGCCGTGCTGGCCCCCGACGCGGCGCTGAAAAACGCCAGCGCCAGCCGCTGAAAGCCATGCCTTGGGGGAATATTTTCAATGCCCCCAAGGCATCGGCTTCCGAGCGCTCTGCTACAGGCCTTGCAGGGCAAGGGCCAGAGCTAAACCAGGGTTCTGCATATTCCATACAGGTCTATGTATAACTTTAAAGATTACTTTCAGAGCTAAGCGTGGGGCGTCGATGATTCGCCTCGCGAGGCCTCCCTCGCACTATCGCTGAAGACCGCAGGAGTACAACAATGGGCAATGTCCAGACCGCAGCCAGTGCACCCCAGGCGCTACGGCGCCAGGCACCGGGCGGCGAGTTGGTCGACCTGGGCCGCGCGCACCGTGCGCCGCTGGCCCAGTCGCGTCTGCACACGACCCCCAAGGGTGTACTGAGCCGGCGTGAAGGGATTGCGCTGGGCGTGTTTGCGCTGGTGCTGCATGGCGCGGTGATGTACTGGCTGAGCCAGGAACCGCTGGCCGCGCTGCCGATCAAGCCGCCAGAAATCCCGCCAATGACCATCGAGTTTTCCCAACCGGCACCGCCGGTGGTTGAAACGCCCCCACCGCCGCCGCCACCGCCCGTGGCGCAGCCGGTAGAGCCGCCGCCACCGGTCGAGGACGAGCTGGCCACCAAGCCGCCGCCCAAGCCCAAACCCAAGCCCAAGCAGGTCGCCAAGCCGCTGCCCAAGCCCGTGCCGAAGCCGGTGGAACAACCGCCAGCGCCGCCACAGCCGGTTGCCGCGCCGACGCCACCGGCACCGCCTGCACCCCCCGCACCGAAACCGGTAACCCCGGCCTCGGCGAACGCCGGTTACCTGCACAACCCGGCGCCCGAATACCCGGCCCTGGCCATGCGCCGCAACTGGGAAGGCACCGTGCTGTTGCGGGTGCATGTGCTGGCCACCGGCAAGCCCGGCGAGATTCAGATCCAGAAAAGCAGTGGTCGCGACCAGCTCGATGACGCCGCGCTTGCCGCCGTCAAACGCTGGAGTTTCGTACCGGCCAAGCAGGGCGATGTCGCCCAGGACGGCTGGGTCAGCGTGCCCATCGACTTCAAGATCCGCTAATTCGCGCTAACACAAGGAATACACATCATGAGTACTTTGGCTTCCCCATTTGCCTCCATCGAAGGCGCGGTAATCTGGCTGTTGATCATCTTCTCCGTCGCCACCTGGGGCCTGTTCCTGGCCAAGGGCGCGCAGTTCGGCCGCCTGAAGAACCAGGACCGCAAGTTCCACAAGCAATTCTGGGCGGCGTCGAGCCTGGATTCGGCCGCCGAACTGACCGTGACCCAGCCGGGCGCCGCCGCCCGCGTCGCCCAGGCCGGCTACGCCGCCATCCAGGTCGGTGAGCCCGGCCATGCCGCGGACCTGAGCCAGGCCATCAACCACCAGGACCGCCTGGAGCGCGCCCTGCGCCAACAGATCGTGCGTGAGCGCCGTTCCCTGGAAACCGGCCTGGCGGTGCTGGCGAGTATCGGTTCCACCTCGCCCTTCATCGGCCTGTTCGGCACCGTGTGGGGCATCATGTCCGCCCTGAAAGGCATCAGCGCCGCCGGTTCCGCCAGCCTGGAAACCGTGGCCGGCCCCATCGGCTCGGCCCTGGTGGCCACCGGCGTGGGTATCGCCGTCGCCGTGCCGGCGGTGCTGGTCTACAACTACTTCCTGCGCCGCCTGAAGCTGACCGTGGCCGACCTCGACGATTTCGCCCACGACTTCTACAGCCTGGCCCAGAAGAGCCAATTCCGCGTGCTGCTGCACCCGGCCCTGACCAAAACCGTCCAGGGCGGTGCTGGCCAGAAAGTGAAGGAGGCGTCCTGATATGGCCTTCTCTACCCAGGACAGTGATGAGGTACTGAGCGAGATCAACGTCACGCCGCTGGTGGACGTGATGCTGGTACTGCTGGTGGTGTTCATCGTTACCGCGCCGCTGCTCACCAACTCGATCCCGATCAACCTGCCCAAGACCGACTCGGTGGCGCCGGTTGAGCAGAAAGACCCGCTGGTGGTGAGCATCGACGGTGGCGGCAAGTTCTTCATCAACAAGGACGAAGTGCAGCCCGACCTGCTGGAGTCGAACCTGGAGGCGGCCAAGGCCAAGAACCCGGACCTGCGCGTGCAGCTGCAGGCCGACGACGGCGTGGGCTACGGCAAGGTGGCGGGGGCCATGGCGTCGATTGAAAAGGCGGGCATCACCAAGCTGTCGGTGATTACCAAGCGGTAACGTTTTTCAGTGGTTTCTTGGGTCGCTCCTCAGGCAGGGGGCGGCCCTTTTTTTTGCGCCCCCGTAGCAGCGGCCATCGGCCGCGTCCCCAATCACCCCACAGTTATATCGTTATAAGTTATTAACAAATAGCTTCTTATTCCTTAACGAATATATGACCCGCCCCTATACTGACCTCAACGCAAACGATGCAGGAGGCGTATGCCATGCGCAACGAGTCGATCCGCTACCTGATTGTGCCGGGCTGGCAAGGTTCCCCCCAGGACCACTGGCAAAGCCACTGGTGCAACAGCCTGCCCAACAGCGCGCGGGTAGAGCAGGCCGACTGGTTGGCGCCGCAACGCCAGGACTGGGTGGCCGCCCTTGAGCAGGCCATCAGCGCCAGCACCGATCCGGTGATCCTGATTGCCCACAGCCTGGGCTGCATCACCGTGGCCCACTGGGCCGCGCAGGCACCGCGGGCGCTGCTGCGCCGGGTGCAGGGCGCCTTGCTGGTGGCGCCGGCCGATGTCGAGCGCCCGGCGTGCTCGCCGGCGCTGCGCAACTTCGCCCCCGTGCCCACCCACTTGCTGCCGTTCCCCAGCCAGGTGGTCAGCTCCGACAACGACCCGGCCGTAAGCGTGCCGCGCGCCATGCAGATGGCCCGCGACTGGGGCGCCGAGGCTGGCATCCTGGCGGGCGCTGGGCACATCAATGTCAAGTCCGGCCACCAGCGCTGGGAGCAGGGTTTCGCCTACCTGTACCGCCTGCAAACCCGCCTGCAGGCCCACGCACTGCGCAGCGCCTGACCGCCATTTATTCGAAAAACGCCCGGGCCTATGCGCCCGGGCGGGAGTATTGCCATGAGTCATCCTGAACATTTCGGCCAGCCGCTGCTGACCTTCCCCGAAGCCGACAAGAGCCCCCTGAGCATCCGCGCCAAGGCGCTGGTGTTCGTCGACCCGCGCTCGCGGCAGCTGCGCCAGGAGCTGGAAAGCCTGGCGCCGCGCAGCCTGCCGGTGCTGATCCATGGCGAGACGGGCACCGGCAAGGAGCTGCTGGCCCGGCATATTCACCGCGCCAGCGACCGCGCCGGGCTGTTCGTGTCGGTGAACTGCGGCGCTATCAGCCCCACCTACGCCGACGCCGAACTGTTCGGCTACAGCGCCGGGGCTTATAGCGGCTCGGCCAGCAGCCGGGCAGGGTGGTTCGGTTCGGCCAACGGCGGCACCCTGTACCTGGACGAGATCGGCGACCTGCCGTTGCCTATTCAATTGAAGCTGCTGGCAGCGCTGGAAAACCACGAAGTCACCCGCGTCGGTGCCCAGCAGCCAAGCCCGGTGGACGTGCGCCTGGTGGCCGCCACCAGCATCGACCTGGCCCAGGCCGTGGCCGCCGGCAAGTTCAACGAGCGGCTGTTCCATTACCTGGGCGAAGGCCGCCTGGTGCTGCCGGCCCTGCGCGAACGTCCGGGGGACATCCTGTCGCTGGCCGAATATTTCGTCGGCATCTACAGCGCGCGCCTGAACCTGCCGGTGCCGTTGATCAGCGAAAGCGCCCAGCTGCTGCTTGAGCGCCACAGCTGGCCGGGCAACACCCGCGAGCTGGAAAACATCATTCATTTCGCCCTGCTGGTCAGCAGCGGCGACGAGATTCTGCCCGAGCACCTGAACCTGCCGCTGGTGGCCGAACCGCTGGCCGACATCGAGCGGCAGATTGCCGCACTGCTCGGCGAGGGCTCTGGCTCGGCACTTCAGGGCCTGAAAGCGTTGCTGGAGCGCAGTGCCTTGCGTGTGGCGCAACAAATTGGCTGAGCCATGCGTGGGGCGCCGACATGGCCAATTGCCTGGAAATGACGAAAAAGGCATAAGCAGTGAAATAAAAGATATTGTCTTGGTATAAAAAATATCGGTATTGTCCGCCCCAAGCCGGCCAAATACGCAGCTGGCACCTTATTGATCAAGGACATTGCATGAAAAAGGCTCTGCTGTTCACTGCCCTGGCCGCCGCCCTGACCATGGGTGTTGCCAACGCCAACGAGAAGCTGGTGGTCGCTGCTACCCCGGTCCCGCACGCTGAAATCCTGGAGCTGGTGAAACCGGTCCTGGCTAAAGAAGGCGTGGACCTGGAAATCAAGGTCTTCACCGACTACGTACAGCCCAACGTGCAGGTTGACCAGAAGCGCCTGGACGCCAACTACTTCCAGACCCTGCCGTACCTGAAGAACTTCAACGACGGCAAGGGCACCCACCTGGTGACCGTGGTCGGCGTGCACGTGGAACCCTTCGGCGGCTACTCGAAGAAGATCAAGTCGCTGTCCGAGCTGAAAGACGGCGCTACCGTTGCCATTCCGAACGAAGGCAGCAACAGCGGCCGCGCACTGATCCTGCTGCAGAAAGCCGGCCTGATCACCCTGAAAGATCCGAAGAACGCCCTGGCCACCCCGAAAGACATCGCCGAGAACCCCAAGCACCTGAAGTTCAAGGAGCTGGAATCGGCCATGCTGCCACGCGCCCTGGACCAGGTTGACCTGGACATGATCAACACCAACTACGCGCTGGACGCCGGCCTGAACCCGGCCAAGGACGCCCTGGTGATCGAAGGCGCCGACTCGCCGTACGTGAACTACCTGGTTGCCCGCCCGGACAACAAGGACAGCGACGCCATCAAGAAACTGGCCGCTGCCCTGACCAGCCCGGAAGTGAAGGAATTCATCGCCAAGAAATACAACGGCGCGGTACTGCCGGCGTTCTGATCGCCAGCTGAGCTGCACTGCAAAAACGCCGACGGCTTACACAGCGTCGGCGTTTTTTATTGCCTGCGCCGTCACGCGGCGCCTGGGACGCGGCCTGCGGCCGCTGCTACGGGGATTATTGCGCGGCGCAGGGCCGCCAGCAGTTTGATCACGTCCTGGGGGTCGAGCTTTTTCACGGTGTTGTTATTCATTATTGGACTTCCTTGGCACGGGCAGAAAGTTTTCGAGTACGCCCGTGCGAAAAAGATCCCACCCGGGGTGAAAAATCCTCGAACAAGTTTTCAGCGGATGACCGCACGTACATGGCAGTTGTCCGCACGATGAACACTGAGCTACCCTCACGGCTCATAATGAATCTGAGCTAAAACAGCGCACGCAAAGGAGCCTGCATGGCTGCTCTTCGGTTGGGTTGGGTGTTGGGTGCTTGCCTTGCGGCAACCCTGGCCGGTTGTGGGCAGGGCAAGCCGGAGGAACCGCAGCGGCCCAGGGTGAAGGTGCAGACGGTGCAGAGCACCGACTTTGCCGCGCCCGTGAGCCTGACCGGCGATATTCAGGCGCGGGTGCAGACCCAGCTGTCGTTCCGCGTGGGTGGCAAGATCATCAAGCGCATGGTCGACGTCGGCGACCGCGTCAGCGCCCGCCAGGTGCTGGCCCAGCTCGACCCCAAGGACCTGCAGACCAACGTCGACTCGGCCAAGGCCGCGGTGTTCGCCGAGCAGGCGCGGGTCACCCAGACCCAGGCCGCCTTCGTGCGCCAGCAGAAGCTGCTGCCCAAGGGCTACACCAGCCAGAGCGAATACGACTCCGCCCAGGCCGCGCTGCGCAGCAGCCAGAGCGCCCTGGCCGCCGCCAACGCGCAGCTGGCCAGCGCCCGCGAGCAGTTGAGCTATACCGACCTGATCGCCGAGGCGCCCGGCATCATCACCGCCCGCCAGGCCGAAGTCGGGCAGGTGGTGCAGGCTACCGTGCCGATCTTCAGCCTGGCCCGCGACGGCGAGCGCGACGCGGTGTTCAACGTCTATGAGTCGCTGTTCGTGCAGCCTGCCGGCGACCAGCAGGTGCCGGTCAGCCTGGTCGAAGACCCGAAGGTGAAGACCACCGGCAAGGTGCGCGAAGTGACCCCCGCGGTGTCGGCGCAGACCGGCACCCTGCAGGTTAAAGTGGCGCTGGCCGGCCTGCCGCCGGGCATGAACCTGGGCTCGGTGGTCAGCGGCACCCTTAGCGGGCCGGCCAAACCCAGCATCGAGCTGCCCTGGTCGGCCCTGACCAAGGACGGCAGCGACCCGGCCGTGTGGCGGGTGGACGCGCAGAACAAGGTCAGCCTGAAGAAAGTCACCGTCGCCCGCTACCTCACCGGCAAGGTGGTGGTGGGCGACGGCTTGCAGGATGGCGACAAGATAGTGGTGGCCGGGGTGCAACTGCTGCACCCGGACATGCAGGTCGAAATCGCTGCCCAGGCCACTGCCGAGGACAAGCCATGATCCGTGCATTGACCTCGCTGTGCCTGGGCCTGGCGCTGCTGGGCTGTTCGAAGAATGAACCGCCGCCCGAGCCGGTGCGCCCGGTGCTGTCGGTGCAGATCACCCCGCAGAACATGGAGCAGCTGGGGCGCTTCGCCGGCACCATCCAGGCCCGCTACGAAAGCACCCTGGGCTTCCGGGTGTCCGGGCGCATCGCCCGGCGCGCCGTGGACGTGGGCAGCGAAGTGAAGGCCGGCGACCTGCTGGCCACCCTCGACCCCACCGACCTGCAGAACCAGGTGCGTTCCACCCAGGGCGACCTGGCGCGGGTGCAGGCGCAGTGGATCAACGCCCAGGCCGACGCGCGCCGCCAGCAGGAGCTGTTCGACCGTGGCGTGGGCGCCCAGGCGCAACTGGACGTGGCCCAGACCAACCTGAAAACCACCAAGGCGTCGCTGGACCAGGCCCAGGCCTCGGTCAGCCAGGCCAAGGACCAGCTCAACTACAGCGAACTGCGCACGGACCACGACGCCGTGGTCACCCACTGGAACGTCGAGGCTGGCCAGGTGGTCAGCGCCGGCCAGGAAGTGGTGACGTTGGCGAGGCCCGATATCAAGGAAGCGGTGATCGACCTGCCGTCGTCCCTGGCCGAACAGCTACCGCCGGGCGTGACCTTCACCGTCGCCGACCAGCTGGAGCCGAGCATCAGCACCACCGCCACCTTGCGCGAACTGGAACCCCAGGCCGACAGCGCCACGCGCACCCGCCGCGCACGCCTGACCCTGGCCGACACGCCGCCGGCGTTCCGCCTGGGCACGGCCATCGGCGTGACCCTGAGCACCGCCATCGAACCCAAGGTGGAGCTGCCGCTCAGCGCCATCCAGGAGGCCGAGGGCCAGTCACGCATCTGGGTCATCGACATGCAGAACCACACCGTGGCGCCGCGTGCGGTGCACGTCATCAGCCGTGACCAGGACTCGGTCATTGTCAGCGCCGGGGTACAAGCCGGCGAGCGCGTGGTCAGCGCCGGCGTCAACAGTCTCAAACCGGGGCAGAAGGTCAAAGTGGACGAGGGCAGCAAGCAATGAAAGGAAGCTTCAACCTGTCCGACTGGGCGCTGAAACACCAGTCCTTCGTCTGGTACCTGATGTTCGTGGCGCTGCTGATGGGGGTGTTTTCCTACCTCAATCTTGGCCGCGAGGAAGACCCCAGCTTCACCATCAAGACCATGGTCATCCAGACTCGCTGGCCGGGCGCCACCCAGGACGAAACCCTGCTGCAGGTGACCGACCGTATCGAGAAGAAGCTCGAGGAGCTGGACTCCCTCGACTACGTGAAAAGCTACACCCGCCCCGGCGAATCCACCGTCTTCGTGTACCTGCGCGACACCACCAGCGGCAAGGCCATCCCGCAGATCTGGTACCAGGTACGCAAGAAGATCGACGACATTCGCAGCAGTTTCCCCCAAGGTATCCAGGGCCCGGCGTTCAACGACGAGTTCGGCGACGTATACGGCTCGATCTACGCCTTCACCGCCGACGGCCTGAGCATGCGCCAGCTGCGCGACTACGTGGAGCAGGCCCGCGCCGAGATTCGCCAGGTGCCGGGGCTGGGCAAGATCGAAATGATCGGCGCCCAGGACGAGGTGCTGTACCTGAACTTCTCCACCCGCAAGCTGGCGGCCCTGGGCATTGACCAGCGCCAGGTGGTGCAGGCGTTGCAGGCGCAGAACGCGGTGACGCCGGCCGGGGTGATCGAGGCCGGGCCCGAGCGCATTTCCGTGCGCACCAGCGGCCAGTTCGCCTCCGAGAAAGACCTGGCGGCGGTGAACCTGCGGCTCAACGACCGCTTCTACCGCCTGGCCGACGTCGCCGACATCCAGCGCGGCTACAGCGACCCGCCCACGCCGATGTTCCGCTTCAACGGCCAGCCGGCCATTGGCCTGGCCATCGCCATGCGCGACGGCGGCAACATCCAGTCGTTCGGCAAGGCCCTGCACCAGCGCATCACCGAGATCACCGCCGATATGCCGGTGGGCGTCGGCATCCACAACGTCTCCGACCAGGCCCAGGTGGTGGAAGAGGCCGTGGGCGGCTTCACCAGCGCCCTGTTCGAGGCGGTGATCATCGTGCTGGTGGTGAGCTTCATCAGCCTGGGCGTGCGCGCCGGGTTGGTGGTGGCCTGCTCGATCCCGCTGGTGCTGGCCATGGTGTTCGTGTTCATGGAATACAGCGGCATCACCATGCAGCGGATCTCCCTGGGCGCGCTGATCATCGCCCTGGGCCTGCTGGTGGACGACGCCATGATTACCGTGGAGATGATGGTCACGCGCCTGGAAATGGGCGAGACCAAGGAGCAGGCGGCCACCTTTGCCTACACCTCCACGGCCTTCCCCATGCTCACCGGCACTTTGGTGACGGTGGCGGGCTTCGTGCCCATCGGCCTCAACGCCAGCTCGGCAGGGGAGTACACCTTCACCCTGTTCGCGGTCATCGCCGTGGCCATGCTGGTGTCCTGGGTGGTGGCGGTGCTGTTCGCGCCGGTGCTGGGCGTGCACATCCTCAGCACCAACGTGAAGCCGCACTCCAGCGAGCCGGGGCGCATTGGCCGGGTGTTCAACAGCGGCCTGCTGTGGGCCATGCGCCACCGCTGGCTGACCATCCTGATCACCGTGGGGCTATTCCTGCTGTCGGTGTTCTGCATGCGCTTCGTGCAGAACCAGTTCTTCCCCTCGTCCGACCGGCCCGAGGTGCTGGTGGAGCTGAACCTGCCGCAGAACTCGTCGATCAACGAGACCCGCAAGGCGGTGGACAAGCTGGAGGCCAGCCTCAAGGACGACCCGGACATCGCCCGCTGGAGCACCTACATCGGCCAGGGCGCGATTCGTTTCTACCTGCCCCTGGACCAGCAGCTGGAGAACCCGTACTACGCCCAGCTGGTGATCGTCAGCAAGGGCCTGGACGAGCGGGCGGCGCTGATGGACCGCCTGCGCAAGCGCCTGCGCGACGACTTCGTGGGCATTGGCAGCTACGTGCAGACCCTGGAAATGGGCCCGCCGGTAGGCCGGCCGATCCAGTACCGGGTCAGCGGCAAGGACATCGACCAGGTGCGCAAGCACGCCATCGACCTGGCCACGCTGCTGGACCAGAACCCGCACATCGGCCAGATCATTTATGACTGGAACGAACCGGGCAAGGTGCTGCGCATCGACATCAACCAGGACAAGGCACGGCAGCTGGGGCTGTCCTCGGAAGACGTGGCCAAGCTGATGAACACCATCGTCAGCGGCACCGCGGTGACCCAGGTCAACGACGACATCTACCTGATCAACGTGGTGGGGCGTGCCGAAAACGCCGAGCGTGGCTCGCCGGAAACCCTGCAGAACCTGCAGATCGTGACACCCAACGGCGTATCGATTCCGCTGCTGGCGTTCGCCACCGTACGCTATGAACTGGAACAACCGCTGGTGTGGCGCCGCGACCGCCACCCCACCATCACAATCAAGGCCTCGGTGCGCGACCAGATCCAGCCCACCGACCTGGTCACCCAGCTCAAGCCCACCATCGACCAGTTCGCCAGCAGCCTGCCGGTGGGCTACAAAGTGGCCACCGGCGGCACCGTCGAAGAAAGCGGCAAGGCCCAGGGCCCCATTGCCCGCGTCGTGCCGCTGATGCTGTTCCTGATGGCGACCTTCCTGATGATCCAGCTGCACAGCGTGCAGAAGATGTTCCTGGTGGCCAGCGTAGCGCCCCTGGGGTTGATCGGCGTGGTGGTGGCGCTGGTGCCCACCGGCACGCCCATGGGCTTCGTGGCCATCCTCGGCATTCTGGCGCTGATCGGCATCATCATCCGCAACTCGGTGATCCTGGTGACCCAGATCGACATCTTCGAGAAGGACGGCTACACCCCGTGGGACGCCGTGGTGCAAGCCACCCAGCACCGCCGCCGGCCCATCCTGCTGACCGCGGCGGCCGCCAGCCTGGGCATGATCCCCATCGCCCGCGAAGTGTTCTGGGGCCCCATGGCCTACGCCATGATCGGCGGCATCATCAGCGCCACGCTGCTGACGCTGCTGTTCCTGCCGGCGCTTTATGTGGCTTGGTACAAGGTCAAGGAGCCGGAGAAGACGGCGTGATGTACCCGCAGCCTTCGACAGCGGCTATGGAGTAGACATAATTTGATACCTAGTCAGCCCAGTGTTGTTGTTGCGGTGGAGATGGCCTCCGATCAACATTGCGGCTGGTTACGAGACAGCAGAAAATTTATCGGCGGTGCTGCGCAGGCCTGTTTCAGCAGGACCATATGAAGGGAAATCGCAGATGCAAGGTTGTTTTGCTTCGGTGCAAAAGACTTATTTGCTAGGCCGTCCTTCCTCGTAGCCAGCCACGTACGATGTAGCCGCTGCCGTCAGGCTGCGCTGGCCGGCATTGCAAACTCTGATTCTTGGGTGTAGTCAGGGGCCAGCGCAGCCTTCGGCAGCGGCTACGGGACTTCGGCATTTGCCTGCACCTGTAGCAGCTGCCGTCAGGCGGCGTCCTTGCGCCACACGCTGGCCAGCCAGGGTTGCTGCTCACGCGGCAACCCTGTTGGGCGGTAGTAGTGTTCAAGCTCCACGAAACCGGCCTCGGCCAGCACTCGCTGCCAATTCTCCAGATCGTGGTAGGCGCCATAGCGCGGGCCTTTCCAGCCTTCCTGGTTGTTGCCGCGGGGGTTGGAGCTGAACAGCACGCCGCCCGGCTTCAGCGTGGCGTGCAGTTGGCTTAGCACCCGTGGCAGTTCCTGGCTGGGGATGTGGAACAGCACGGCGTTGGCGAACACGCCGTCGAAGCGTTCGGCGGGCAGGTCCAGATCGAGGAAGTTCTGCTGCCACACCTCGCAGCCGCTGTCGGCACGGGCCATTTCGGCGAAGCGTTCGCTGCCGTCAAGGCCGGTGGCGATATGGCCCAGGCGGGTGAAGGTGCGCAGGTCGCGGCCCGGGCCGCAGCCGAAATCGAGGATCTGCGCCGGTGCCGGCACCTGCAGGTGGCGCAGCAGGGCGTCGATGTTCTGGCTGACGTCGTGGTCGCGGGTGCCTTCGCGGAAGCTCTCGGCGGTCTGGTTGTAGTTGCCCAGGGTGGTCTGGGTGATCTGTTGCAGGGCCTGGGGATCGAGTTTCATCGCGGTCGCCAACAAAAAAGGTGATGACCACGATGATACCTCAGCGCTTGTTCAACACCTTCGCCAGCCGATCACCGCCAAACTGGATGAACGCCACCAGCACCACCAGCAGCACGATCACCGTGAGCATGATCTGCGAGTCGAAGCGCTGGTAGCCGTAGCGGTAGGCAATGTCGCCCAGGCCGCCAGCACCGATGGCGCCGGCCATGGCCGAGGAGTTGATCATGGTCACCAGGGTAATGGTGAAGCCGCCGACGATGCCCGGCCGCGCCTCGGGCAGCAGCACGTGCCAGATGATGTGCCAGCGCCGGCAGCCCATGGCCTGCGCGGCTTCGATCAGGCCATGGTCGACCTCGCGCAGGCTGACTTCGGCAATGCGCGCGAAGAACGGTGTGGCGGCAATGGTCAGCGGCACCACGGCCGCCCACACCCCGTAGGTGGTGCCGACGATCAGGCGGGTGAAGGGGATCAGCGCCACCATCAGGATCAGGAACGGCACCGAGCGGAACAGGTTGACGAAGGCGCCCAGCACGCGGTTCAAGGCGGGCGCTTCATAAATGCCGCCCTTGCTGCTGGTGACCAGCACCACCGCCAGCGGAATGCCCAGCACCAAGGCGATGAACGAAGACACGCCAACCATCAACAGTGTGTCGAGAATCCCTTGCAACAGCCGTTCAGCCCACATAGCCCAGCACCTCCACGCGGTCGGCCCACAAGGCCGCGCGCTCGATCAGTTGTTCACGTGCCAGCGGCGAGTGCGCCACGGCAATCACCAGCTGCCCCAGCGCGCGACCCTGGATGCGTTCGACGCCGCCTTGCAGCAGGCTGACGCGGCCGCCCAGGCTGTGGAACAGCGCCGACAGGTCGGGCTCTTCGCCGTCGCTGCCGTTCAGGCGCAGGCCCAGCACCAGCGCCGCGGCGGCAGAGCCGGGTTGTTCCTGGATGCGCGCCTGCAGTTCGGCCGGCAGCCCGTGTTGCAGCGGCGCCAACAGGGTCTTGCTGACCGGATGCTGCGGGTCGCCGAACACCTGCCACACCGGGCCTTGTTCCACCACCTGGCCTTGCTCAAGCACCACCACGCGGTCGCAGATGTCGCGGATCACCGCCATCTCATGGGTGATCAGGATGATCGTCAGGCCCAGGCGCTGGTTGATGTCGCGCAGCAGCGCCAGGATCGATTCGGTGGTCTCCGGGTCCAGCGCCGAGGTAGCCTCGTCGCACAGCAGGATGGCCGGGTCATGCACCAGCGCGCGGGCGATGCCCACCCGCTGCTTCTGCCCGCCCGACAGCTGCGCCGGATACACGTGGTGCTTGTCGGCCAGGCCCACCAGGTCCAGCAGTTCGGTGACCTTGCGGTGACGCTCGGCCTGGCTCATGCCGGCTACTTTCAGCGGCAGTTCGACGTTCTGCCACACGGTCTTGGCCGACATCAGGTTGAAGTGCTGGAAGATCATGCCAATGCGCCGACGCAGCTTCACCAGGCGGTCTTCGTCGAATTCGCCTATATCCACCTGGTCGATCAGCACGCGACCGACGCTGGGTTGCTCCAGACGGTTGATGGTGCGGATCAGCGACGACTTGCCGGCGCCGCTGCGGCCGATGATGCCGAAGATCTCGCCACGCTGGATGTTCAGGTCAATGCCTTGCAGCGCTTGCACCGGACCGTGCTGGCCCTGGTAGGTCTTGCCCAGGCCGATGAAGCGCACATGGGCGTTGGCCAGTTCCGGGTGCAGCTGGGTGCGCTCGGCGCTGGCCGGCGGGCGGGTTGCAGTCAGGCGCTGGGCGCTGCTCATGGTCAGCCTCCCCAGCCGGTCTGGTACAGCTTGCCGTAGGTCTTGTCCAAGGCGGCGCGGACCACCGGCGAGTGCTGGTAGATATCGACGAACTTGGCCAGGCGCGGGTCGGCCTTTTCCTTGGGCTGGATCACGAACTGGATCACGTATTCAGGGTGGTCGACGCCGTCGAACAGCAGCGCCGACTCGGCGTCGAAGGTCTTGGCCAGGCGGATGTAGGCTGGGTAGCCCTGCACCAGGTCGGCGTCATCGTAGGCGCGCACCAGCTGCACGGCTTCCACCTGCAGGATCTTCAGGTGCTTGGGGTTGGCGGTGATGTCGTCCTCGGTGGCCTTGTAGCCCACGCCGTCCTTGAGGCTGATGAGCTTGGCCTTGGCCAGCAGCTGCAGGCCGCGGCCGCTGTTGATCGGGTCATTGGCGATGGCCACGGTGGCGCCGTCGGGCAGCTGGTCAAGGCTCTTGTACTTCTTCGAGTACAGGCCGACGTTGTTGATGATGCCGGGAGCGTAGGGCACCAGGTCGAAGCCGGCAGCGGCCTTGGCGTTTTCCAGGAACGGGATGTGCTGGAAGTAGTTCACGTCGATATCGCCGGCCGCCAGGCTGACGTTGGGCGCGATCCAGTCGGTGAACTCCACCAGTTGCACCTTCAGGCCTTGCTTGTCGGCCTCGGCGACGGCGGCTTCCAGCGGGATGGCGAAGGCGGCGGTGGTGCCGATTTTCAGCGGCGCGTCGGCAGCATGGGCAAGCCCCGTGGCCAGGCCGAGCGCGAGCAGCAGGGTGGTGAGTTTTTTCATGTCAGTTCTTCCGGAATTCATCTGGATTCTGTGGGAGCTGGCTTGCCAGCGAGCTTTTGGCGGCCTCAAAAGCTCGCTGGCAAGCCAGCTCCCACAGGTACGTAGTCAGGCAGCAGGGTGTTTGAATTCGCTGGCGATGTGGTTGTGGGGCAGGCGCGGGCCGTGCTCGAAGAGTTTTTCGCGCAGGGTGCCGTCGCCGTACGCGGTCTTGTAGCGCCCGCGTTGCTGCAGTTCCGGCACCACCAGGTCGATGAAGTCCACGTAGCTTTCCGGGGTGACCGTGCGCGCCAGGTTGAAGCCGTCCAGGCCGGTTTCGTCGAGCCAGGCAATCAGCTGGTCCGCCACCTGCTGGGGTGAACCGACCAGGGTGATGTAGCGGCCGCCCAGGGCGTGCTGGTCCAGCAGCTTGCGGCGGGTCCAGTCGTTGTTCTGCAGGTTCTTGGTGGCCGACTGGATGGCGTTGCTTTTCACGTACTGGATCGGCTCGTCGAGCGCGTACTGGGCGAAATCGATACCGGTGGAGCTGGCGAAATGCGCCACGCCGGCCTCGGCGCTGGCGTATTGCAGGTATTCGGCGTGCTTGGCGTGGGCGGCTTCCTCGGTGGCAGCGACAATCACTGTCAGGCCCATGAACACCTTGATGTCCTCGGCGCGGCGGCCGGCCGCAGCGGCGCTGGCGCGTACCTTGTCCACCTGGGCGCGGGTAGCCGCCTTGGTCTGGCCGCTGATGAATACGCACTCGGCGTGGCGGCCGGCGAACAGCAGGCCGCGGTCCGAGGCGCCGGCCTGGAACAGCACCGGCGTGCGCTGGGGCGAGGGCTCGCACAGGTGGTAGCCGTCAACCTGGTAGAACTCGCCCTGGTGCCGCACCTTGTGCACCTTGCTTGGCTCGGCGTACACCCGGCGTGCCGGGTCGTTGACCACGGCGTCGTCTTCCCAGCTGCCTTCCCACAGCTTGTACAGCACCTGCAGGTATTCGTCGGCCTGGTCGTAGCGGCGGTCGTGCTCGGCCTGCTCGCTGAGGCCCATGGCCTTGGCGGCGCTGTCCAGGTAGCCGGTGACGATGTTCCAGCCCACGCGGCCACGGCTCAGGTGGTCGAGCGTGGACATGCGCCGGGCGAACAGGTACGGCGGCTCGTAGGTGAGGTTGGCCGTCAGGCCGAAGCCCAGGTGCCGGGTGACGGCGGCCATGGCCGACACCAGCAGCAGCGGGTCGTTGACCGGCAGCTGGATGGCCTCGCGCAGTGGCACGTCGACGCTGTGCTGGTACACGTCATACACGCCGACGATGTCGGCGATGAACAGCCCGTCGAACAGGCCGCGCTCCAGCGTCTTCGCCAGCTCGGTCCAGTATTCGATTGTCTTGTACTGGCTGGAGGTGTCGCGCGGGTGTGTCCACAGGCCGTGGTTGATGTGCCCTATGCAGTTCATGTTGAAGGCGTTGAGCAGGATCTTTTTACCGGTCACCAGATAGTCCTCGGCGGAATAGCGCCGCGTTGTCGCGGCGGAAAATGCGCAGGTCCGGTGGTCCGGTTCATATACCCTAATCGTGTATAAAGTTTAAATATACTAACCTTTAGGAATATCAATAGAAGTGGCGTCGCGGTACACCCGCACCTGCCGGGCAGGGGCCCAGCCAGACGGATTGCCGACCCGGTCGAGGATGCAATAGGTGGCTTCCAGGTGGTCGTCCTGGCCGGCTTCGCGGATGACCTTCTTGGGGATGCGGCCGCTCACCGGCAGCCCTACCTGGCACGGCAGCAGGGGCGGCAGGTCCAGGCGCAGGTCGCCCCAGCGCAGGGTCAGGCAATCCAGCGCAGCCATGTGCTGCCAGGGCTCGACACTGAACGGCACGCCGCGCTTGAGGGTGTTCAGGCAGACTGCCTCGGGCAGTTCCAGCGGGGCGAGGAACTGGTTTTCCTCGGCGCCGTGCAACGGGTTGCCCGGGCACTGCAGTTTCACGCTGAAGGCCAGCGCCGGTGAGCGTTGCGCCTGATACCCCACGCGCAGCACCCGGTAATACAGGTGCGCCTCGCCGTTCAGGGCGAAGCTGGCCGGGATCGGCAGTTGCAGGGTGCGGCCGGGCTCGCCGGGCTGCACGACGTGGGCGGTGACAAAGCAGCTGTTCCAGAACAGCTCCAGCAGGTCGCCCTGGTCCATGTGTTCCCAGGGTTCGATGGCGGCGCACAGGTGGCGGCTGGCATGCAGGCCGAGGCCGTGGTTGGCCAGCAGCGGCAGGGCAGGGGGCAAGAGTTCAGATCCGTTGAACAGGCGCATGGCGATTCTCCTTGAAGGCCGGCGTCCTTCATAGGTGCTCGCTAGGGTGGGGTCAAGGTGGGGGGATTGCCGTTGGTTGCGTTCAGACGGTTCCTACGGCGACCGTGTGGCTCTCGGACGCTGCCTGGCGGCAGCTGCTACGGGTCCGCGTAGCAGCTGCCGCCAGGCAGCGTCGAGGCCCGTCAGCCGGCCAGGAACTTGCTGAGGAATTGCCTGGTGCGTTCTTCGCGCGGGTTGGCGAACAACGCTTTCGCCTCGCCCTGTTCCACGATCACGCCCTTGTCGAAGAACACCACACGGTTGGCCACGTCACGGGCGAACGCCATTTCGTGGGTGACGATGATCATCGTGCGCTTTTCTTCGGCCAGGCTGCGAATGGTCGCCAGCACTTCGCCCACCAGCTCCGGGTCCAGCGCCGAGGTGGGTTCGTCGAACAGAATCACCTCCGGCTCCATGGCCAATGCGCGGGCAATGGCCACCCGTTGTTGCTGCCCGCCGGACAGCCTGCGCGGGTAGGCGTCTTCCTTGCCGGCCAGGCCAACCTTGGCCAACAGCTTGCGGCCCAGGGCCTCGGCCTGGGCGCGCGGGGTCTTCTTGACCACCACCGGGCCTTCAATCACGTTTTCCAGCGCGGTGCGGTGCGGGAACAGGTTGAAGTTCTGGAACACGAAGCCCACCTGCTGGCGCAGGCGCCGAATCAGCCCTTGCTGCTGGGCGATGCGGCTGCCGTCGATCTCGATGTCACCCATACGGATCCGTCCGCTGTCCGGGGTTTCCAGCAGGTTCAGGCAGCGCAGGAAGGTTGTCTTGCCCGAGCCGCTGGGGCCGATGATGGCCACCACCTCACCGGCATCCACCTGCAGGTCGATGCCCTTGAGCACGGCGTTGCCGTTGAAATGCTTGGTCAGTTTTTCCACCACGATCATGGCGTCAGGCCTCCTGGTCATGGCGGTTCACCCGCGCTTCGAGACGGTTCTGCAGCGCCGACAGTGCGCTGGCCAGTACCCAGTAGATCAGCGCGGCGGCCAGGTACATGGTGAACACTTCGAACGTACGCGCGGTGATCAGTTGCGCCTGGCGGAACAACTCGGGCACCTGGATGGTCGCGGCCAACGCCGTGTCCTTCACCAGCGAGATGAAGCTGTTGCCCAGCGGCGGCAGGGCGGTGCGCGCGGCTTGCGGCAGGATCGCCCGGCGCAGGGTCTGGCCACGGGTCATGCCGATGCTGGCAGCCGCTTCCCACTGGCCACGGTCCACGGAACTGATGGCCGCGCGCAGGATTTCACAGACGTAGGCCGCCATGTTCAGCGAGAAGCCGATCATGGCTGCCGGCAGCGGGTCCAGCTCGATGCCAACCTGCGGCAGGCCGTAATAGATCACGAACAGTTGCACCAGCAGCGGCGTGCCGCGGAAGAACGACACGTACACCCGCGAAACGCCGCGCGCCAGCATGAAGCGCGACAAGCGCATCAGCGCCAGGCCGAAGCCCAGCAGCAAACCGAAAAACATGCCCCCAAGGCTCAGGAGCACCGTGAATTCGGCGCCCTTGAGCAGGAAAGGCGCTGAATCCAGCGCCAGTTTCAGACTTTCTTCAATCATTTGGTCACGTCAGCGTTGAAGTACTTCTGCGACAGCTTGGCCAGGGTGCCGTCCGCGCGCAGTTTGTCGATGGCCTTGTTGATGGCGGCCAGCAGCTCAGGCTCGCCCTTGCGCAGGGTCACGCCGGCTTCCTGGCGGGAGAACGCCGGGCCGGAGACGGCCAGGGTGTCGTTGGTCTTGCTGATCAGCTCGAAGGCGGCCAGGCGGTCGACCAGGATGGCGTCGATACGGCCAACGCGCAGGTCCTGGTACTTGGTTGGGTCATCGTCGTAGGTCTTGATGATCGCGCCCGGCACGTTGTCCTTCAGCCATTGCTCGTAGTTGGTGCCCAGGCCCACGCCGACCTTCTTGCCGTTCAGGTCGTTGGCCGAGGCGATCTTGCCGGCGTCTTTCTTCTGGGTCAGGGCCTGGATGCCGGACACGGTGTAGGGCTCGGAGAAGTCGTACTTCTTCTTGCGCTCTTCGGAGATGGTCACCTGGTTGATGGCCACGTCCAGGCGCTTGGATTCCAGCGCTGCAAGAATGCCGTCCCACTTGGTCGGCTGCAGCTTGGCGGTCACGCCCAGCTCCTTGGCCAGGGCCTGGGCGAACTCCACTTCGAAGCCGGTGAGCTTGCCGTTTTCGTCGACATAGCTGAACGGTGGGTAGGTGCCTTCCAGGCCGACGCTGATGCTGCCCTTGTCCTGGATGGATTTCAGCTCGTCACCGGCCACGGCCTGGCCGATCAAAGCGGAACCCATGACCAGGCCCATGCTGGCAATGAGGAGATTGCGACGCAACGAAGAGAAAGTCATGTGATGCCCCATATGTTGTTGTGAGGGAAGGCACGCATCCTTGCGTTGGTGGTTGATTATCGCCGCCTGTCGTTATGGCTGAAAATAATAAAAAATTCAGCTTTCTTCTGTTCCAGCTATATCAGTTCGACCAGATGCCGGGGTAGGCGAACAGCGCCGGGGCGCCGCCGGTGTGCAGGAAAATCACCGGGCCGGCGTCCAGGCGCTGGCGGCCGATGCCGTCCAGCAGGCCGGCCATGGCCTTGCCGGTGTACACCGGGTCCAGCAGCAGGCCTTCCTGGTTGGCGACCAGCTTGATGGCCGACAACGTGCCGGCGTTAGGTTCACCATAGCGCGGGCCGAAGAATTCATCCCACAGGGTGACCTTGAAGCTGTCCGGCAGCGGCACGCCCAGCAGCTCGGCAGTGCGTTCGGCCAGGCCCTGCACCTTGGGGCGCTGGGCTTCGTCGGTGCGCGACACGGTGACGCCGATCACTGGCAGCTGCGGCAGCGACTCGCCCAGGCCCAGGGCCAGGCCGCTGTGGGTGCCGGCACTGCCCGAGGCCAGTACCACCGCGGCGAAGTCCAGGCCGGTGGCCTTGATTTGCTCGGCCAGTTCCAGGCCGGCGCGCACGTAACCCAGGGCGCCCAGGGCGTTGGAGCCACCGATCGGCACCAGGTACGGCTTGCGGCCGCTGTCGGCCAGGCGGCGGGCCAGGGCTTGCAGCTGCTCGTCGGCGTTGTCGAGGTTTTCCACCAGTTCGACCTTGGCGTCGAACAGGTCCAGCAGCAGGCGGTTGCCGTTGCCCAGGTAATTGCTGTCGTCGGTGGCGATGGGGTTTTCCAGCAGCGCCACGCAGCCCAGGCCCAGCTTGGCGGCAATGGCCGCGGTCTGGCGCACGTGGTTGGACTGGATGGCGCCGGCGGTGATCAGGGTGTCGCAGCCCTGGGCCAGGGCGTCGGCGGCCAGGTATTCAAGCTTGCGCAGCTTGTTGCCGCCCATGGCCAGCGGGGTCAGGTCGTCACGTTTCACGTAGATATCGCGGCCGACCCACTGTGACAGTCGCTCGAGTTTTTCCAGTGCAGTGGGGGCACCCAGGAGGTCGAGGCGTGGGAAGCGGGCAAGCGATTGCGTGATCATGGGAAATCCGGTGTTGGGGGAAACAGGACTATAGGCAGGCACAGATTGGGGGGCAACCCCACATCCCTGTGGGAGCTGGCTTGCCAGCGAGCTTTTTAGCGGGCCCGAACAGCTCGCTGGCAAGCCAGCTCCCACAAAGCTTATGTTCATAACCTCACCGCCCATCAGAATCCGTTCTTTTTGCGGTGCGACAATCTACCGTACAGTGGGCGCCGAACAGGCGGCCATATCAGGAGTACCCCATCGTGAGCGACAAACCCCAAGCGGCGAACGGCCATTGGCAGTTGCAGTCCATCGTCGGCCAGTTGCGCGGTGCGCGTGAGCAGTGGCGCCGTGAAAACGGGCGCAGCAGTGGCGAGCAGGGGGGCCGGCAGCTGCCGTCGCGCGAAGCGGTGCGCTGCATTCTTGAACAGCTGTGCGGCGCGCTGTTCCCCATGCGCCTGGGCCCGGTGGACCTGCGCGAGGAAAGCGAGGACTTCTACGTCGGCCACACCCTGGACGCCGCGCTCAACGCGCTGCTGGCCCAGGCCCGGCTGGAGCTGCGCTATGCCGCGCGCCACCAGCAACAGCAGGAAGACGTGGACGCCCATGCGCTGCAACTGATCCAAGGCTTCGCCGCGGCGCTGCCCGGGCTGCGCATCTTGCTGGACACCGACGTGCTGGCCGCCTACCACGGCGACCCGGCCGCGCGTAGCGTGGACGAAGTGCTGCTGTGCTACCCCGGCATCCTCGCCATCATCCACCACCGCCTGGCGCACCACCTGTACCGCGCTGGCCTGCCGTTGCTGGCGCGCATCAGCTCGGAGCTGGCGCACTCGGCTACCGGCATCGATATTCACCCCGGCGCGCAGATCGGCCCCAGCTTCTTCATCGACCATGGCACCGGCGTAGTAATCGGCGAGACGGCGATCATCGGCGAGCGCGTGCGCATCTACCAGGCCGTGACCCTGGGCGCCAAGCGCTTCCCGGCGGACGAGTCGGGGCAGCTGCAGAAAGGCCACCCGCGCCACCCGATCGTCGAGGACGACGTGGTGATCTATGCCGGGGCCACCATCCTGGGGCGCATCACCATCGGCAAGGGCTCGACCATTGGCGGCAACGTCTGGCTGACCCGCAACGTGGCGCCGGGCAGCAACCTGACGCAGGCGAATCTGCAGCACGATGACGGCACGCAGAAGTAACCGTGGGAGCTGGCTTGCCAGCGAGCTGTTTAGGCCCGCAAAGCTCGCTGGCAAGCCAGCTCCCACAGGGCCCGGTTTGGAGGGCGGGGCGGTTGTGTGGTTAAATTGAACGGTTGTTCAATTTAAAAGATGTTCGCGATTCGCGTTCTACAGGAGGTCATCCCTTGCTGAAAACGCTCTATTCAGCTGCTTTCCCGCCTTTCGAGGTGCACTGCCAATGAGTGCCTCGTCTTCTCCCGCCAGCGGCAACGTCCGCATGAACCCCCCGGTGTTCTACTTCGCCGCCAGCTTCATCCTGCTGTTCGGCATCGTCGTCATCGCCTTCCCGCAACAAGCCGGGGCCTGGCTCACCGCCGCGCAAACCTGGGCCGCCAACACCGTTGGCTGGTATTACATGCTGGCCATGACCCTGTATCTGGTCTTCGTGGTGGTCACCGCCTTGTCTGGCTACGGCAAGATCAAGCTCGGTGCCGACCACGACGAGCCCGAATTCAGTTACCTGTCATGGGCCGGCATGCTGTTCGCCGCGGGCATCAGCATCACCCTGTTCTTCTTCTGCGTCTCCGAACCCCTGACCCACATGCTCACCCCGCCGCAAGGCGAGGGCGGCACCCAGGCGGCCGCGCGCCAGGCCATGCAGCTGCTGTTCCTGCACTGGGGCCTA
This sequence comes from Pseudomonas imperatae, assembly GCF_057128625.1. NCBI lineage: Bacteria > Pseudomonadati > Pseudomonadota > Gammaproteobacteria > Pseudomonadales > Pseudomonadaceae > Pseudomonas > Pseudomonas imperatae. The sequence continues at coordinate 29,596 of NZ_JBSKHP010000002.1, forward strand.
CACGGCTGGGGCGTGTTCGCGTTCGTGGGCATGGCCCTGGCGTACTTCGCCTACCGGCATAACCTGCCGCTGGCGCTACGCTCGGCGCTGTACCCGCTGATCGGCAAGCGCATCAACGGCCCCATCGGCTACGCGGTGGACGGCTTCGGCATCATCGCCACGGTGTTCGGCCTGGGCGCCGACATGGGCTTTGGCGTGCTGCACCTCAATTCCGGCCTGGATATTCTGTTCGGCGTGCCGCACACCCAGTGGGTGCAGGTGATCCTGATCACGCTGATGATGGGCGCGGCGATCATCGTTGCCGTCTCCGGCGTGGACAAGGGCGTGCGGGTGATGTCCGACATCAACATGCTGCTGGCCGTCGCGCTGCTGCTGTTCGTGCTGTTCGCCGGGCCCACCCAGCACCTGCTGACCACGCTGATCCAGAACGTCGGCGACTACCTGGGCGCGCTGCCGTCGAAGAGTTTCGACGTGTACGCCTACGACAAGCCCAGCGACTGGCTGGGCAACTGGACGGTGTTCTACTGGGCCTGGTGGATCGCGTGGGCGCCGTTCGTGGGGCTGTTCATCGCGCGCATTTCCCGTGGCCGCACCATTCGCGAATTCGTCTTCGGCGTGCTGCTGATTCCGCTTGGCTTCACCCTGGCGTGGATGTCGATCTTCGGCAACAGCGCCATCGACATGGTGCTCAACCACGGCATGACGGCCCTCGGCCAGTCGGCCCTGGCAGACCCGGCCAAGACCCTGTACCTGCTGCTGGAAACCTACCCCTGGAGCCGCACGGTGATTGCCGTGACGGTGTTCATCAGCTTCGTGTTCTTCGTCACCTCGGCGGACTCGGGCACCGTGGTGCTGTCGACCTTGTCGGCCCGTGGCGGCAACGCCGATGAAGACGGGCCCAAGTGGCTGCGCGTGTTCTGGGGCGTGATGACTGCGGTCATCACCAGCGGGCTGTTGTTCGCCGGCAGCATCGACTCGCTGAAGTCGGCGGTGGTGCTGACCTCGCTGCCGTTCTCGCTGATTCTGCTGGCGATGATGTGGGGCCTGCACAAGGCGTTCTACCTGGAGTCCCAGCGCAAGATCGCGCAGATGTACTCCCTGGCCCCGGTGGCCACCAACGCCCGCCGCGGCCGTGGCGGCTGGCGCCAGCGCCTGAGCCAGGCCGTGCACTTCCCCTCGCGCGACGAGGTGTACCGCTTCATGGACACCCTGGTGCGCCCGGCCATCGAGGAAGTCTCGGCGGTGTTCACCGAGAAAGGCCTGAAGGTGGTGACCCAGGAAGACCTCAGCCACGACCAGGTCAGCCTGGAGATTGGCCACGGCGAGGAGCGGCCGTTCATCTATCAGGTGCAGATGCGCGGCTACTTCACGCCGTCGTTTGCCCGTGGCGGCATGGGCACCAAGGAGCTGAAGAACCGTCGTTACTACCGCGCCGAAGTGCATTTGGCCGAGGGTAGCCAGGACTACGACCTGGTGGGCTACACCCGTGAGCAGGTGATCAACGACATCCTCGACCAGTACGAGCGGCATATGCAGTTCCTGCACATGGTCCGCTAACCCCCGTAGCAGCGGCCGCAGGCCGCGTCACAGCCTAAGCGGTTGTGTGCATGACGCAGCCTTCGGCAGCTGCTACGAGGGTGAGTTAGACAATGCCGCCGTTGGCGCGCAGGGTCTGGCCGTTGACCCAGCCGCTGTCGGGCCCTGCCAGGAACGCCACCACGCCGGCGATATCCTCCGGCTGCCCCAGGCGCTCCAGCGGCGGCAGCTTGGCGAAGTGCTGGATCTGTTCTTCGCTTTTCCCCGTCAGGAACAACTCGGTGGCCACCGGCCCCGGCGCCACGGCGTTGACGGTGATTCGGCGCCCGCGCAGTTCCTTGGTGAACACATGGGTCATGGCTTCCACTGCCGCCTTGCTGGCGTTGTAGATGGCGTAGCCAGGCAGTTTCAGGCCCAGCGCCGAACTTGAGAAGTTGATCACCCGCCCGCCGTCGTTCAGGCGCGTGGCGGCTTCGCGCAGGGCGTTGAAGGTGCCGCGGGTGTTGATGGCGAAGATCTGCTCGTACAGCTCGTCCGAGGTCTCGGCGATCGGGGTGGGTTTCATGATGCCGGCGTTGTTCACCAGCACGTCGACCTTGCCCAGTTGCTGCTCGGTGGTGTCGAACAGCTGGCGCATGTCGCTGCTGCTGGCCACGTCGGCCTTCACCGCAATGGCGCGGCCGCCGGCTGCCTTGATCTGGCTGACCAGGGCTTCGGCTTCGGCGGCGCTGCTGGCGTAGTTGACGGCCACGGCAAAGCCGTCCTGGGCCAGGCGTTGGGCGATCACGGCGCCGATGCCGCGGGAGGCGCCGGTGACGATGGCTGTTTTGCTCATGGGGGATGTCCTGTGTCGGGTAGGGGTGGAGCAGAGGTTCACAGGTTTACCCAGCCTGATAAATGCGCCAGAGTTGCCTTGACTGTTCAACTTTCGCCAACAATCAGGGGGCTGCATGGACCAGGTTCGCGCCATGAAAATCTTCGTGCGTATCTTCGAGCGCAGCAGCTTCACCCTGGCGGCCGAAGACCTGAACCTGCCCCGCGCCACCCTCACCCACAGCCTCAACCAGTTCGAAGCCTGGCTGGGCACGCGGCTGCTGGAACGCAGCACCCGGCGCGTGCGCCCCACCCTGGACGGCGAGGCCTACTACGCCCGTTGCGTGCGCCTGCTGGCAGAGCTGGAAGAGGCCGAACTGGCGTTCCGCCAGGTGGCGCCCAAGGGCCGGTTGCGGGTGGACCTGCACGGCTCGCTGGCCAGCTATTTCGTGGTGCCGGCGCTGCCCGAGTTCATCGCCCGCTACCCGGATATCGAGCTGTCGTTCAGCGAGGCGGACCGTTTCGTCGACCTGATCGAGGAGGGCGTGGACTGTGTGGTGCGCGCCGGCAACCTGGGCGACTCGTCGCTGATCGGCCGGCGGGTGGCGAACCTGCCGCAGGTGACCTGCGCCAGCCCCGCCTACCTGCGCACGCACGGCGAGCCGCAGGTGCTGGCGGATTTGCAGCAGCACAAGGCGGTGAACTACGTGTCGCGCACCTCGAACAAGCCGTTTCCCTTTGAGTTCATGGTCGATGGCGAGGTGGTGGAAGTGCAGGTGCCGGGGGCCATCTCGGTGTTCGGCACGCAGATCTACGCGGCAGCGGCGATTGCCGGGCTGGGGCTGTTCCAGGTGCCGCGCTACCGGGTGGCGTTGCCGATTCAGCAGGGCTTGCTCCGCGAGGTGCTGCCGCAGTTCCCGCCGCCGCCCATGCCGGTGTCGGTGCTGTACCCGCAGAACCGCCACATGGCGCCGCGGGTGCGGGTGTTCGTGGATTGGGTGGCAGAGGTCTTTGGAGGAAAAACCTGGTAGGAGCCGACCTTGGTCGCGATGGCGTCCTCAAGGGCCCCATCGCGACCAAGGTCGGCTCCTACGGGTTTGAATTCATCAGGCGCTTTCGCGTTCGATCAGGCGGCACTCCAGCAGGTTGAGGCGTTCGACTTCCACCTCGCCCAAACTCTCCAACACCCGCGTCGCCGCCAGCACGCCAATCTCCAGCGCTGGCGGCTTGATGGTGGTCAGGCTGGGCATCAGCATTTCCGCAAACGGGTAATCGCCGAAGCCCACCACTGCGCAATCCTCGGGGATCTTCACCCCTGCGCGCTGCCCCGCCAGCATGCCGCCGGCCGCCAGGTTGTCATTGGCAAAGATGATCGCCTGGGGCGGCTGCGCGCCTTCCATCAACGCCTGCATGGCCTGCTTGCCCGCTTCGAACGGCGCCAGGCCTTCCTGCGGGGCGAACACCTGCGGTGCCAGGCCCAACTCGGCCATGGTGGCGCTGTAGCCGTCGCGCCGCTCCAGGGCGCTGAAATCGCCGGCCGCGCTGTTCTGCACGAAGGCGATGCGCTGGTAGCCCTTGCCATGCAGGTAACGGGTGGCGGTGACCCCCACCTGGAAGTGCGAGAAACCGATCTGGATGGGGCTGCGTTCGGGCCGGTAGTCCCAGGTCTCGATCAGCGGAATGTCCGCCTCGGCGATCATCTTCTCGGTGGCTTCGCTATGGAAATGGCTGGTCAGCACCAGCGCCGCCGGTGACCAGCCGAGGAACGCGCGCACGGCGCTTTCCTCCTGCTCCACCGAGAAGTAGCTGGAGGCCAGCAGCAGCTGGTAGCCGTGGCGGCTGAGGGTGTCGCTGAAGCCTTGGATGGTGTTGGCGAAGATCGGCCCGGAGATGTTGGGAATCACCATGCCGACGATGCGCCCGCGCGCCGAGGCCAGGCCGCCGGCCACCAGGTTGGGCACGTAGCCCAGCTCATCCACCGCCGCCTTGATGCGCTCGCGGCGCTCGGGTGACACCTGCTCGGGCTGGTTGAAATAGCGCGACACGGTAATCGCCGACACCCCGGCGTAGCGCGCCACGGTGTTCAGCGTGACCCGACCGGCGCCGCGGCGCTTGCGCTTGTCGTCGCTCACTTCAACCTCCTGATAAAACCTAAACGCATATAAAAGTAATTTTTCAGTATTGGACGGTCTATGTCCGGATTGCCGATACTTTCGATGTTAGCGCTAACAAAGTGCTTTGTCTGCTACTCGCTCGAGCGAATGCCCACGACACCTTTTCTGCGAAACGACAGACGCAGTGGCCGCAGAGCCACGGCCAGGGCACAACCTTCGAGCAGGGCATCCGACATGCAAAACCGATTTGGGGATCGTTTCAAAACCACCGCGCTGGTACAGGCCTTCGGCTGGACCCTGGCCGCCTGCGCGGCCATGCCGCTGGGCGCGGTGCAGGCAGCGGATGCCACCACCACCGCCACCGACAGCAGCGCGGAACCGGTGCTGAAATCGGTGACCGTCACCGCCACCCGCCGCGAAGAGTCGCTGCAGAAGGTGCCCGTGGCCGTCACCGTGGTGGATGGTGAGCAGTTGGGGCGCGAGAACCGCACCAACATCGAAAGCATCGTGCAGCAGATCCCCACGGTTAACTTCCGCACCGGCGCGTCGAACAAGGACACCTCGCTGTTCATTCGCGGCGTGGGCACCATCTCCACCTCGCCGGGCGTGGAGCCCACCGTGGCCACCGTGGTCGACGGCGTGGTGTACGGCCGCCCGGGCATGGCCACCCTCGACCTGCTGGACCTGGACCGCATCGAAGTGCTGCGCGGCCCGCAGGGCACGCTGTTCGGCAAGAACGCCTCGGCCGGCGTGCTCAACATCGTCACCAAGGCGCCCACCGACGAGACCCACGGCTACGTGGAACAGTCCTACTACCAGGGCAACGAAAGCCGCACCCGCTTCGGTATCGGCGGCACGCTGATCCCCGGCGTGCTGAAGGGCAACGTCACCGCGCTGGTCAGCGACTACGACGGCAACGTGCACAACAAGACCAACGGCCAGGAGCTCAACGGCTACAACCGCAAGGGCGCGCGCGGCAAGCTGGAGTTCACCCCCAACGAAGACTTCAAACTGACCCTGTCCGCCGACTACATGAACGCCGCCAGCGACGCCCCCAACGGCGTGGTCGCCGCCAGCACCCTGGCGTCGTTCGGCAGCGCGCTGTCGCCGGTCACCGCCAGCTCGCACAACCGCGACATCGTCAGTGACTACCGCACCCACGTCGATGACATCAACAAGGGCCTCTCCGCGCAGGCAGACTGGAACCTGGGCGACTACACCCTGACCTCGATCACCGCCTGGCGCGGCTGGAACAACGACCAGTGGCAGGACGCCGACCGCCTGGCCACCATCAGCGCTGCCTACCCGGGCATCCAGGACAAGGGCACGCTGGACTACGACCAGTACAGCCAGGAGCTGCGCCTGGCCTCGCCCAAGGGCGAGTTCATGGAATACGTGGCCGGCCTGTACTACATGCACGCCCGCGACAAGGAAACCTACGGCCGCACGCTCATCACGCCGACCGCCACCAACAGCGGCCTGGCCAACTACGGCACCACCAGCGACAGCTACGCGGTGTTCGGCGAGAACACCTTCAACTTCACCCCCACCTTCCGCGGCATCGCCGGCCTGCGCTGGACCCACGACGAGCTGAAGTACGACCACGAGCGCACCTCCACCTCGGCCGTGGCGGTGAACGGCATCAACCCGGCCACCAGCAGCTCGGGCGACACCAACGCCGAAGGCTGGTCGGGCCGCCTGGGCCTGCAGTACGACCTCAGCGACAGCGTCACTAGCTACCTGACCTACTCGCGCGGCTACAAGGGCCCGGCCTACAATGTGTTCTTCAACATGCAGCCGCGTGACACCGACGCGCTCAAGCCGGAAACCTCGAACACCTGGGAACTGGGCGTGAAGGCCACCAGCTGGAACAACCGCCTGACCACCAACCTTGCGGTGTTCCACAGCCAGTACAACAACTACCAGGCCAACTTCTACGACACCGTGGCCAACCAGGTGGTGACCCGCCTGATCAACGCCGGCACGGTCAGCACCGAAGGCGTGGAGGGCGACTGGGCCCTGCAGGCTACCCGCAGCCTGAAACTGTCGGGTGCGTTCGCCTACACCCACGCCCGCATCGACCAGTTCAGCTGCCCGGCCGGCGCCGCCGCCTCGTGCAACGTCAACGGCAAGACCCTGCCGTTCAGCCCGGACTGGAAAACCTACGTGCGCGCCGACTACGACATCCCGCTGGACAACGGCATGGACATCGAGCTGGGCACCGACTTCAACTGGCAGAGCAAAGTGCAGTACGACATCAGCCAGAACCCGCTGACCGAGCAGGGCGCCTACGGCATCTGGAACGCCAGCGTCGCCCTGGCCGACTACGGCAGCGGCTGGCGCGTATCGCTGGAAGGCAAGAACCTGGCGAACAAGTCCTACTCGCCACTGCTGGCCAGCGGCACCGGCTACATCTACCGCGCGGTACCGCGTGACGACCAACGTTACTTCGGCATTCAAGTACGCAAGGACTTCTGAACATGAGCCAGGCACCACGACAACTGAAATTGGGCGCGTTCCTGATGGCAACCGGTCACCACGTGGCCGCCTGGCGGCATCCAGAAGTGCCGGCCAACGCCGGGCTGGATTTCAAGCACTACAAGCACTTGGCGCAGGTGGCCGAGCGCGCGCGCTTCGACACGCTGTTCGTGGCCGACAGCGTGGCGGCGGCCACCGGCGACATCGCCAGCCGCATGGCGCGCTCCGACCACTTCGAGCCGCTGACCCTGCTGTCGGCGCTCAGCGCGGTCACCGAGCACATTGGCCTGATCAGCACCGTCACCACCAGCTACAACGAGCCCTACCACGTGGCGCGCAAGTTCGCCTCGCTGGACCACCTGTCCGGCGGCCGCGCCGGCTGGAACCTGGTGACCTCGGACGCCGCTGCCGAAGCGCTGAACTTTGGCCGTGACGAACACATCGGCCACGCCGAGCGCTACAGCCGCGCCCGCGAGTTCTACCAAGTGGTCACCGGCCTGTGGGACAGCTGGGGCGACGACGCTTTCAGCCGCGACAAGGCCAGCGGCCAATACTACGACCCCGCCAAGTTGCACGTGCTCAACCACAGCGGCGAACACTTCAAGGTCAAGGGCCCGCTCAACGTCGCCCGCTCGCCCCAGGGCCGGCCGGTGATCGTGCAGGCCGGCTCTTCGGAAACCGGCCGCGAGCTGGCGGCGCAAACCGCTGAAGTGGTCTTTACTGCCCAGACTTCGCTGGCCAATGCCCAGGCGTTCTACGCCGATTTGAAAGGCCGGCTGGCGAAGTTCGGGCGCAGCGCCGATTCGTTGAAAATCATGCCCGGCGTGTTCGTGGTGGTAGGGGAGACCGAAGCCCTGGCGCGGGAAAAATTCGAGGCGTTCCAGGCTTTGGTCGAACCCGAGGTCGGCGTGGCGCTGTTAGGGCGTATGCTCGGTAACTTCGACCTGTCCGGCTACCCGCTGGACGGCCCGCTGCCCGAGCTGCCGCTGACCGACAGCGGCCAGCAAAGCCGGCAGAAACTGCTGACCGAACTGGCCGGGCGCGAGCAGTTGAGCCTGGCCGAACTGGGCCGCAAGATCGCCGGTGGCCGTGGGCATTACAGCCTGATCGGAACCGCGGTGCAGATTGCCGATCAGTTGCAGGCATGGTTCGAACAAGGCGCGGCCGATGGCTTCAACGTGCTGGTGCCGCATTTGCCCGGCGGCCTGGAAGACTTCGCCGACCACGTGGTGCCCGAGCTGCAACGCCGCGGGTTGTTCAGAACCGAGTACGAAGGCACCACGCTGCGCGAGAACCTGGGGCTGGAGAAACCCACGAACCCATTCTTCTGACACCCAGCGGTGTGAATGCTTTTGTGGGAGCTGGCTTGCCAGCGAGCTTTTGATCGGCAAAAAAACTCGCTGGCAAGCCAGCTCCCACAACAGTCAGCAAACACAGCTGGGTGTGCACAATTTCAACAAGAGAGGAACCGATGACCTACATCGCTGCGCAAGACCGCTACGAGTCCATCCCTTACCGCCGCGTAGGCCGCAGCGGCCTGGTGCTGCCGGCGCTGTCCCTGGGCCTGTGGCACAACTTCGGCGACAGCACGCCCATCGACACCCAGCGCGCGCTGCTGCGCACCGCCTTCGACCTGGGCATCAACCACTTCGACCTGGCCAACAACTACGGCCCGCCCTACGGCAGCGCCGAGATCAACTTCGGCCGCCTGCTGCGCGAAGACTTCAAGCAGTACCGCGACGAGCTGATCATCTCCAGCAAGGCCGGTTGGGACATGTGGCCAGGCCCGTACGGCCAGGGCGGCGGCTCGCGCAAATACATCCTCGCCAGCCTCGACCAGAGCCTGCAGCGCCTGGGCGTGGACTACGTGGACATTTTCTACTCGCACCGCTTTGACCCCGACACCCCGCTGGAAGAAACCGCCGGCGCACTGGCCACCGCCGTGCAGCAGGGCAAGGCGCTGTACATCGGCATCTCGTCGTACTCGGGGGTGAAAACCCGCGAAATCGCCAAGCTGCTGCAAGAGTGGAAAGTGCCGCTGCTGATTCACCAGCCGGCCTACAACCTGCTCAACCGCTGGGTGGAAAAGGACCTGCTGGACGTCACCGACGAGCTGGGCAGCGGCGTCATCGCGTTCACCCCGCTGGCCCAGGGCCTGCTGACCGACAAGTACCTCAACGGCGTGCCCAAGGATGCCCGAGTGAACAAGCCGGGCGGTGGCTCGCTGCTGCAGTCGCACCTGTCGGAAAGCAACCTGGCGCACATCCGCTCGCTGAACGAAATCGCCCAGCAGCGCGGCCAGAGCCTGGCGCAAATGGCGCTGGCCTGGACCCTGCGCGACCCGCGCGTGACCTCGGCGCTGATCGGCGCCAGCCGTCCCGAGCAGATCATCGAGAACGTCGGCGCCCTGAAGAACCTGGCCTTCAGCCGTGAAGAGCTGGAAGCCATCGACCGCTTCGCCGTCGAAGGCGGCGTCAACCTGTGGGAAAAGCCGTCCCTGGCTGAGTAACCCCTCCCAGCCGGGGGCTGCGGCCCCCGGCCCTGCATTGCGAGAACGCCCATGAAACCACTAGCACGCCTGGCGGCCGGCCTGTCCCTGCTTGCCCTGACTTTCAACGCCCTGGCCGACCCGGCCGCGCTGCGCATCGGCTACCAGAAGGGTTCCATCGCCCTGGTGCTGGCCAAGGAGCACGGCCTGCTGGAGAAGCAGTTCCCGCAGACCAAGGTGCAGTGGGTGGAATTCCCCGCCGGCCCGCAGATGCTCGAAGCGCTCAACGTCGGCGCGCTGGACGTGGGCTCCACCGGCGACATCCCGCCGCTGTTCGCCCAGGCTGCGGGCGCCGACCTTGTGTACATCGGCGCCGAACCGGCCAAGCCGGCCGCTGAAGTCATCCTGGTGAAGAGCGACAGCCCGCTGCACAGTGTGGCCGAACTCAAGGGCAAGAAAGTCGCGTTCCAGAAGGGCTCCAGCTCGCACAACCTGATCCTGCGCGCGCTGAACCAGGCCGGCCTGAGCTACAAGGACATCCAGCCCATCTACCTCAGCCCCGCCGACGCCCGCGCCGCCTTCGAGCAAGGCAGCGTCGACGCCTGGGTGATCTGGGACCCGTACTCATCGCTGGCGCTGAGCGAAGGGCACACCCGCAAACTCGCCGACGGCACCGGCCTGGGCCTCTCCGGCCCGCTGTACACCGCCCGCCGCCCGTACGCCGAACAGAACGGCCCATTCATCCACAACCTGCTGGCCGAACTCAGCCAGGCCGAAGCGCTGACGCGCAGCCAGCGTGAAGACAGCATCAACGTGCTGGCGGCCAACATGAGCCTGCCCAAGCCGGTGGTGGCGCAGTACATCGACAACCGCCCGCCATCGCCGATTGCGCCGGTTGACGCGAAGGTGATGGCGGCGCAGCAGGTGACGGCGGATCTGTTTTGGCAGAACCATTTGTTGCCGAAGCGGTTGGATGTGAGCAAAGCGATTCCGTAGTCTGGCGGGGGCAGCTACGGATTCTTCCTACATCCATATCGGAAGTGGCCGGATAGTTGTGCCCCAGGCAACGCCCTATAGTCCTCTGCGTCGCTGACCATCAGCGGCCGGGCGTGCAAGCCCTGTCCAGAAACGTCGTCCCCGTAACCGCACAGCAGGCAGTAGAATGCCTGCTGTGTTCGTCATGGCGGCTATGTGTGGGAGATCTTCGGGTCTGCCGGCTCTGGACCGGTCTTGCACACCTGCGCATAGCTGCCACCCCATTCGCGTGCAAGCGAGGGTGGCTGTCTCAACTGTCCAGAGTACTTGCCATGACTTACCAAGACGCCTCACCCCCCATCTTCCTCATCAACCCCGACTGCCCCGACCTCGACCTCTTCGAATTCGCCACCCGCCGCTTCCAGACCGTGCGCAACCTGATGGAGTCCTTGTCGTGCATGAATTCCTGCTCCATCGAGGGCAAAGACCTGAATGTGGCGGCGGAGGTGAGTTATCACCTGTTGCAGGAGGGGTGTGAGGTGCTGGAGGCCATGCGCAAAAAGCTGGCCCTGTAGCAGCGGCCGCCAGGCCGCGTCACGGGCGCCGCGTTATTGGAGGCATGGCGCCGGACGCAGCCTTCGGCAGCTGCTACGGGGCGGAGCGCCTGTCAGAACGGCGCATCGCCCAGGATGGTGGCGCGCTGCATCACGCGGCGGGCCGGGCGGTAGTCGTCCACGGCGTAGTGCTGGGTGCTGCGGTTGTCCCAGAAGGCCACGTCGTTTTCCTGCCAGCGCCAGCGCACGAAGAATTCGGGGCGGGTGGCGTGGGCGAACAGCAGCTTCAAAATCGCATCGCTTTCCGCCGGCTCCAGTTCGTTGATGCGGGTGGTGAAGCCGTCGCTGACGAACAACGATTTGCGCCCGCTGACCGGGTGGGTGCGGATCACCGGGTGGCTGATGGGCGGGTTCTTGCGCCGGGTTTCTTCCCAGCGCGCCAGGTCTTCGGGGGTGCTGCCGAAGCGCTCCAGCGGGAACGACTTGGTGAAGTCGTGGGTGGCGGTGAGGTCGTCCAGCAGGCGCTTCAGCGGTGCCGACAGCGCTTCATAGGCGGCGATGCCGCTGGCCCACAGGGTGTCGCCGCCGTAGGGCGGGATCAGCTTGGCGCTGAGCACCGCGCCCATGGCCGGGGTGGGCAGGAAGGTCACGTCGGTGTGCCAGATGGCGTTGTCGCGCACGTCGGTCACGGCGGTGTCGAGGATCAGCACTTCCGGCTGTTCCGGCACGTTCGGGTAGATGGGGTGAATGTGCAGGTCGCCGAACTGAGCGGCGAAGTGCGCCTGCTGCTGCGGGGTAATGGGCTGGTCGCGGAAGAAGATCACGTGGTGCGCCAGCAGCGCCTGTTCGATGGCGTCGCGGTGCGCCGCGGTCAGCGGCTGGGCGATGTCGACGCCGCTGATGACGGCGCCAATGGCAGGGCTGATGGGGGTGATGGTCAGGCTCATGGCTATCTCGTTATTCAAGGTAAGCAGTGATCGATCAATGACTTTGGCCGTGCCAGGGCACCAGCTTGCGTTGCAGGGCGCGCAGGCCCATTTCCAGGGCGAAGGCGATCACGGCAATGACCAGGATGCCCAGGATGACCACGTCGGTAACCAGGAACTGCGCAGCCGACTGCACCATGAAGCCCAGGCCGCTGGTGGCGGCGATCAGCTCGGCGGCCACCAGGGTGGACCAGCCCACGCCCAGGCCGATGCGCACGCCGGTAAGAATGTCGGGCAGGGCGCTGGGCAGGATCACGTGGCGAATCAATTGCGCGCGGGTGGCGCCCAGCGACTGCGCGGCGCGCAGCTTGGCCGGGTCGACGGTGCGCACGCCGGTGGCGGTGGCGATGGCGATGGGGGCGAAGATGGCCAGGTAGATCAACAGCACTTTCGACAGCTCGCCAATGCCGCACCAGATCACGATCAGCGGCAGGTAGGCCAGCGGCGGGATAGGGCGGTAGAACTCGATCAGCGGGTCGAAGATGCCACGGGCGATGCGGTTGGTGCCGATGGCGATGCCGATCGGGATGGCCGTCAGGATGGCGAAGCCCAGCGCCAGGCCGATGCGGCTCAGGCTGGCACCCAGGTGCTGCCACAGGGTGGCGTCCATGTAGCCCTTGGTCGCCAGCAGCCAGCCTTTTTCCAGCACGGCCACGGGCGAGGGCAGGAACAGCGGCTCGATCAGCCCACTGGCGGTGACGGCCCACCACAGGGCCAGCAAGGTCAGCAGGGTAAGGCTGCTGATGGCGCGGGTGCTCAACGGGCGCCGCGGTTTCACCGGCTTGACCAGGGTAGCCTGGGCGGTGACGGGGGCTTGGTAGCTGCTCATGCCGGCTCCTGTTGCAGTGCGGTGCGTTGCGAAAACACGCGCGACAGCACGTGCTCGCGGGTTTCGATGAAGCGCGGATCGGACTTGATTGCGCGGGCCGATTCCCCGGCGGCGTAGCGCTGGCCGAAGTCCAGGTTCAGGCGTTCCACCACCTGGCCGGGGTTGGGCGCCAGCAGGATCAGGTCGGTGGCCAGGAACACCGCTTCTTCGATGTCGTGGGTAATCAGGAACACCGGCTTGGCAGTGCGCTTCCACACTTGCAGCAGCAGTTCCTGCATCTGCTCGCGGGTGAAGGCGTCCAGCGCGCCGAAGGGTTCATCCATCAACAGCACGCGCGGGTCGGCGGCCAGGGCACGGGCCAGGCCGACACGCTGCTTTTGGCCACCGGAGAGTTGCCAGATGCGCCGGCTGCCGAAGTCGGCCAGGTCCACCAGGGCGAGCATGTCGCGGGCGCGCAGTTCACGCTTTTCACGCGGCACGCCGGCCAGCTCCAGGCCGAAGGCGACGTTGGCCAGCACGTCCTGCCAGGGCAGCAGGGCATCGTCCTGGAACACCACGCCGCGCTCGGCGCTGGGGCCTTTCACCGGCACGCCGTCGAGGGTGATGCGCCCGGCGCTGGGCTCGACGAAGCCGGCGATCAGGTTCAGCAGCGAGGTCTTGCCGCTACCCGAAGGGCCAAGAGCCACCAGCAGTTGTTGCGGGCCCAGGGACAGGTTGATGTCGGCCAGCACCGGCGTGCTGGCGCCGGGGTACTGTGCGCTGATGCGCTCGAGTTGCAGCAGGGCCATGAGATTGATCCTATGCGTGGCGCCGCCGATGCCCTTGTGGGAGCTGGCTTGCCAGCGAGCTGTTGCTGTTTGAAGAGCTCGCTGGCAAGCCAGCTCCCACAAAGGCGTGGGGGCCGGAAAATGGTTACTGAACGAACTGCGCGCTCACGTAGGGGGCGTAGTCGGGCAGTACGGCGTCGACCTTGCCTTGTTCCTTGAGGAAGGTGGCGGTGTCGGTGATGGCCTGGGTGGTGGGGGCGCCCAGGGCGGTCACCTGGTCAGCGGCCAGTGGGTAGACGTTGCCCTGCAGCAGCAGCGGGATGTCGGCGGCCTTGGCACCCGACAGCTTCACCAGCTTGTCGATGTTGCCCTGGTTGGCCAGCCAGGCCTTGGGGTCTTTGCGGTAGTCGGCGTAGGCGTCCAGGGTCACCTTGGCGAAGGCCTTGACGATTTCCGGGTGCTTGGCGGCGAAGTCCTTGCGCACGATCCAGGCGTCGAAGGTTGGCGCCCCCAGCTTGGCCAGTTCACCCGAAGTGATCAGCACCTTGCCGCTTTCCTTGGCCACGCCCAGCGCCGGGTCCCAGACGTAGGTAGCGTCGATGTCGCCGCGCTTCCAGGCAGCGATGATGGCCGGCGGGTCGAGGTTGAGGATGGTGACTTTGGAGGGGTCGATCTTCCACTGCTTCAGCGCGGCCAGCAGGCTGTAGTGGCCGGTGGACACGAAGGGCACGGCGATTTTTTTGCCGATCAGGTCCTGCGGGCTGTTGATGCCTGCGCCGTTGCGGGCCACCAGGGCCTCGGCGGCGCCTATCTGGGTAGCGATCAGGAAGGTTTCCACCGGCAGTTGGCGGGTAGCGGCAGCGGCCAGGGGGCTGGAGCCGACGTAGCCGATCTGCACGTCGCCGGAGGCCACGGCGGTGATCACCTGCGAGCCGCCGTCGAACTTGCGCCAGCTGATTTTCGATTGGGTGGCCTTTTCATAGGCGCCATCGGCCTGGGCGACCTTGGCCGGGTCGACGGTGGTCTGGTAGGCCACGGTGAAGTCGGCGGCCTGCGCCACGAACGCGGCGCCTGCCAGGGAGATGGCCGCCAACAGGCGAAGGGGGTTGAAGCGGGACATGGTGCAGCTCCTCATCAGGCGGCCGGATGGCTTGGGTGATGGGAAGACTAAATGATCTAAGAATCAGTAAATAAATAACTGTTTTGCATTAGCTTAGCGCTGGACGTGCCAGACGCGGCCTTCGGCCGCTGCTACGGGATTTGCGCCCCGTAGCAGCGGCCGAAGGCCGCGTCATGGGGCAACTCAATTAACGAACCTGGCGCTTACGTACGGGGAATAATCAGGCAGCACGCTCTCGACCTTGCCCTGTTCCTTGAGGAACTCCGCCGTCTGCTCGATGGCCTTGGCGGTGCCGCCTTGCAGCAGCGCCGGGGTTTGCTGGGCCTTGGCGTCGGGGAAGGCGGCGCCGGCCAGCAGTTCGGGTACGTCGCTGGCATTGGCGCCGGTGAGCTTGGCTATTTTTTGCACAGGCACCGAGTCAGCCGTCCAGGCGTCCTTGTGCGCGGCATAGTCGGCGAACGAGTCCAGGGTCACCCTGGCGAACTGGGCGATCACTTCCGGGTGCTTGTCGGCGTAGTCCTTGCGCGCGACCCACACCTCGAAGGTGGGTGCGCCCCATTGGCCCACCTGGGCGGCGTCGGTGAGGGTCTTGCCGGTCTTGCGGATCTCGCCCAGGGCGGGTGACCAGACGAAGGCGCCGTCGATGTCGCCGCGCTTCCAGGCGGCTGCGATTTCCGCCGGCTGCAGGTTCACCACCTTGACCTTGCCTTCCAGCCCCCAGTGCTTCAGCGCACCCAGCAGGCTGTAGTGCGAGGTGGACACGAACGGTGTGGCGATGGTCTTGCCCACCAGGTCCTGCGGATTGTTGATGCCGCTGCCGTTGCGCACCACCAGGGCCTCGGCGGCGTTGATCTGCGCGGAGACGATGAAGGCCACGATCGGCAACTTGCGTGAAGCGGCAGCGGCCAGCGGGCTGGAACCCAGGTTGCCGATCTGCACGTCCCCCGAGGCAATGGCGGTGACCACTTCCGGGCCGCTGTTGAAACGGCGCCAGTCGATCTTCTCGCCGATGGCTTTTTCATAGGCGCCGTCGGCCTGCGGCACCTTGCTGGGGTCGATGCCGGTCTGGTAGCCGATGGTGAGGTTGGCCGCTTGCGCGCTGGCCTGGCAGATGAACAGGCTGAGGGCGACGGTTAAAAGCTTTTTCATGTGCGGACGGTTTACGGACACGGAGCACCTCTGACCGCTCGGGCGGCTTCTGCAAAGGGGGTGGGGAAATGTCCGGTGGTCCGGTTGGTGAAAGCTAAACGATCTAAAAAATAAATTACAAAGACCGTTTAGTAATTACCTTAGAGGTCGATACAGGTTAAGCGACGTGGCGTTTGGCAAAACCGGTTTTCTATTCCAAAACGATCTGAAAAGAGATGAAACAATTCTTTTTGGAGTTATGAAATATTATTTACTCTTGCCCGTCACAAAATGGACATAGACCATCGTCGTAAACCGACCTAGAGCGGTTGACGCGGTGTTCGCCACTGGCATTAATCGCAACAACCCCAGCGCAATGGACAGAAGATCCATGATTGGGGACAGACAAGAATTAGAATCATTACAGGAGCAACACAATGTACAAGTCTTCCTTGGCTCTGGCCGTGGCTGTAGGGGTATTCGCCGCGCACGCTGGCGCCGAAGGTTTCATCGATGACAGCAAGGCTGTCCTCAAACTGCGCAACTACTACATCAACACTGATAACCGTGACTCGGGTACCAAGGCTGCTGGTGCTGCGAACTACCAGGCTGAGTGGGGCCAGGGCTTCCAGCTGGAGTTCCAGTCGGGCTACACCGAAGGTACGGTCGGTTTCGGCGTTGACGCCATCGGGCTGCTGGGCGTGCGCCTGGACTCCTCGCGTGCCAAGTCGGGTAACACCAGCGGCGTGGCAGACGGCGGTACCGTGTTCCCAACCGATGGCAACGACCCTGCCAGCGAGTTCTCCAGCCTGGGCCTGACCGCCAAGGCCAAGATCTCCAAGACCGAGCTGAAACTGGGCACCCTGATGCCCAAGCTGCCGGTCATCCAGTACAACGATGGTCGCCTGCTGCCACAGACCTTCCAGGGTGGCCAGGTTACCTCGAACGAAATCAAGGACCTGACCCTGATCGCCGGTCAGATCGACACGGCCAAAGGCCGTAACTCCAGCAACAACGAGAACCTGTCGATCAGCGGCTCGAACGGCAGCGGCAACAGCAACGCTACTGGCCTGAACGCGCGCAGCAACAAGTTTTACTACGCTGGCGCTGACTACAAGATCACCAAGGACTTGCTGGTCCAGTACTACTACGGTGAACTGACCGACTTCTACCAGCAGCACTTCCTGGGCCTGGTACACAACTGGGCTATCGGCCCGGGCGTGCTGAAGTCTGACCTGCGCGTGTTCCACAGCACTGATGACGGTGTCAGCGCCGCCGATACCGACCATTTCAGCTCGGGTGACTACCGTGGGAATGCCAGTGGTCGTGGTCCTGTGGACAACAATCTGTACAGCGGCCTTTTCCTGTATACCGTGGCCGGCCACACCTTCGGCGGCGGCTACCAGGTCAGCAACGGCAGCTCGGACTTCCCGTGGCTGAACCAGGGCGACGGTTCGTCGAACTACACCATCACCGACATGCAGATCCAGAAGTTTGGCCGTGCCGGCGAGCGCACCTGGCAAGCACGCTACTCGTATGACTTCGCCGCACTGGGCCTGCCAGGCGCCACCGCCGGCATCGTCTACCTGCGTGGTGACAACATCGACACTGTCAACGCCTCCAAGGTTGTTACCGGCAATGGCCGCTCCGAATGGGAACGTGACCTGACCCTGGCTTACGTCGTGCCAACCGGCACCCTCAAGGGCCTGGGCTTCACCTGGAAAAACGCCATGTGGCGCAACGACATTCCAGGCCAGCGCGACCAGGACGAAAACCGTGTGATCGTCAGCTACTCGATCCCACTGCTGTAACCCTGCTGTAAAGACCAAAGCCTGCCGCGGACCCTATCCCGCGGCGGGCTTTGTTTTATCCAAAATCTGTTATGCCTTTTAACGCTAAATAAATCGATATTTATTCTTTTTATTTCGTCTACGCTGAGTGCACAGTGGTTCCCATAAAGCACTCAACAAGGAGCAAGGCCTCTCATGAGCATCCGCCTCGGCGACATCGCCCCCGATTTCGAACAAGACTCCAGCGCCGGCAAGATCCGTTTCCACGAGTGGCTGGGCAACAGCTGGGGTGTGCTGTTCTCCCACCCTGCGGACTTCACCCCGGTGTGCACCACCGAGCTGGGCTTCACCGCCAAGCTCAAGGAAGAGTTCGCCAAGCGCAACGTCAAGGCCATCGCCCTGTCGGTGGACCCAGTGGATTCGCACCACAAGTGGATCGAGGACATCAACGAAACCCAGAACACCATCGTCAACTTCCCGATCCTGGCCGACGCCGACCGCAAGGTGGCCGACCTCTATGACCTGATCCACCCCAACGCCAACGACACCCTCACGGTGCGCTCGCTGTTCGTGATCGACCCGAACAAGAAAGTGCGCCTGACCATTACCTACCCGGCCAGCACCGGCCGCAACTTCCACGAGATCCTGCGGGTGATCGATTCGCTGCAGCTCACCGACAACCACAAGGTGGCCACCCCGGCCAACTGGCAGGACGGTGACGAGGTGGTGATCGTGCCGTCGCTCAAGGACGAGGAAGAGATCAAGCAACGCTTTCCCAAGGGCTACCGCGCGGTGAAGCCGTACCTGCGCCTGACGCCCCAGCCTAACCGCTGAGTACCCGTATTTGTGGGAGCTGGCTTGCCAGCGAGCTGTTGAAGGCTGAAAAGCTCGCTGGCAAGCCAGCTCCCACCAGGGTTTGAGGGCCGTTGATCACGGCCCTTTTTTTTACCCGAAATCTCATATTCTTTCAGCGTCTAACCACATGAAAAAATATGATTTATGGATATATAAAAGGCCTGTTATGGTCAGTTCCATCTCGCCGATCGCGAGGCCTTTTGGTCAAAGAAGGAAGGGTGGCAATGCTGGTTGTATCTCTTGGTGGCAGCCCCAGTGTGCGTTCACGGTCCGGCGTGTTGCTGGACCAGACCCGGCTCTGGCTGCAGCGCCACAACGTGGAAGTGGCGACGTTCCAGGTACGCGACTTCGCGGCCGAGGACCTGCTGCACGCCCGCTTCGACAGCCCCAAGGTGCTCGACTTCCTGGAGCTGGTGCAGAAGGCCGACGGCCTGATCGTCGCCACGCCGGTGTACAAGGCCTCGTTCAGCGGCGCACTGAAAACCCTGCTGGACCTGCTGCCCGAGCGGGCGCTGGCCAACAAGGTGGTACTGCCCATCGCCACCGGCGGCAGCATCGCCCACATGCTGGCGGTGGATTACGCCCTGAAGCCGGTGTTGGCCGCGCTGAAGGCCCAGGAAATGCTGCAGGGGATCTTTGCTGACGACAGCCAGATCGCCTACGGCGAAGGCAGCGCCGCGGCGCAGCTGGCCCCGGCGCTGGAGCAGCGCCTGAGCAATGCCCTGGAAGAGTTCCACTACGCCCTGAGCCGCCGGCCACAGGCGCTGGAGCCCGGCATCTTGAACGAAAGACTCTTGAGCGCGCGCTGGAGTATCTAACGCCGCTTGTGGGAGCTGGCTTGCCAGCGAGCTTTTAGGCCCCAACAGCTCGCTGGCAAGCCAGCTCCCACATGTTAACTCACTGATAACACTCGCCTTACTCGCCCGCCAACGGGCAAGCAGGTGCAGCCAAAACCCAACCAAGCAAAGGAGCGGCGCTATGCGCACAGTCTTTTTGCGTCGTGGGCTGGTCGCTCTGTTTGCTGCGGCTGTGTCGTTCGGCGCCATCACCCAAGCCCAGGCTGACACCCTGCGCATCGGCTATCAGAAATACGGCACCCTGGTGCTGCTCAAGGCCCGTGGCTCGCTGGAAAAGCGCCTGGCCGCCCAGGGCGTGCAGGTGCAATGGACTGAGTTTCCCGGCGGCCCGCAGCTGCTGGAAGGCCTGAACGTGGGCTCCATCGACTTCGGCGTCACCGGCGAAACCCCGCCGGTGTTCGCCCAGGCCGCCGGCGCCGACCTGCTGTACGTGGCCCATGAGCCACCGGCTCCCAACAGCGAAGCCATCCTGGTGCCCAAGGACTCGCCGATCAAATCGGTGGCCGACCTCAAGGGCAAGAAAGTGGTGCTCAACAAGGGCTCCAACGTGCACTACCTGCTGGTGCGCGCCCTGGAAGACGCCGGCCTGAAATATACCGATATCCAGACCGTGTTCCTGCCGCCCGCCGACGCCCGCGCCGCCTTCGAGCGCGGCGCCGTGGACGCCTGGGTGATCTGGGACCCGTACCAGGCCGCTGCCGAACAGCAGCTGCAAGCGCGCACCCTGCGTGACGGCAAGGGCCTGGTGGACAACAACCAGTTCTACCTGGCGACCAAGCCTTTTGCGCAGCAGCACCCGCAGGTGATCGCCGCCCTGATCGACGAAGTGCGCTCGGTGGGCGAGTGGTCCAAGTCCAACCCCGAGCAGGTCACCCAGGAAGTCTCGCCGCTGCTGGGCCTGCCCGCCGACATCACCCTGACCTCGGTGAAACGCCAGGGCTTCGGCGCCGAGTTCATTACCCCCGACGTGGTCGCGGCGCAGCAGAAGATCGCCGACGCCTTCTACCAGCTGAAACTGATTCCCAAGCCATTGAGCATCAAGGATGTGATCTGGACGCCGCCTGCCAAGGTCGCGACAGCCCCGTGATTCGAACTGCGGGCCGGCGCGTCGTGCCGGCCCTAGCCACCCTTAGGAGACAACTCCAATGAGCCTCAATATTTTCTGGTTTCTTCCCACCCACGGCGACGGTCATTACCTTGGCACCGCCGAAGGCGCGCGCGCCGTGGACCATGGCTACCTGCAACAGATCGCCCAGGCCGCCGACCGCCTGGGCTTTGGTGGCGTGCTGATTCCCACGGGACGTTCCTGCGAGGATTCCTGGCTGGTGGCGGCATCGCTGATTCCGGTGACCCAGCGCCTGAAGTTCCTGGTGGCGCTGCGCCCGGGCATCATTTCGCCGACCGTGGCCGCGCGCCAGGCGGCCACCCTGGACCGCCTGTCCAACGGCCGTGCGCTGTTCAACCTGGTGACCGGTGGCGACCCGGAGGAGCTGTCCGGCGATGGCTTGTTCCTCAGCCACGAAGAGCGCTACGAAGCCTCGGTGGAATTCACCCGCATCTGGCGCCGCGTGCTGGAAGGCGAGACCGTGGACTACGACGGCAAGCACATCACCGTGAAGGGCGCCAAGCTGCTCTACCCACCGGTGCAGCAGCCGCGTCCGCCGCTGTATTTCGGCGGTTCTTCGGACGCTGCCCAGGACCTGGCCGCCGAGCAGGTGGAGCTGTACCTGACCTGGGGCGAGCCACCGGCCGCCGTCGCCGAGAAAATCGCCGAGGTGCGCGCCAAGGCCGCCAAGCAGGGGCGCACCGTGCGTTTCGGCATCCGCCTGCACGTGATCGTGCGGGAAACCAACGCCGAGGCCTGGGCGGCGGCAGACCGCCTGATTTCCCATGTGGACGACGACACCATCGCCCGCGCCCAGGCGTCGCTGGCGCGCTTCGACTCGGTGGGCCAGCAACGCATGGCCGCGCTGCACGGCGGCAGCCGCGACAACCTCGAAGTCAGCCCCAACCTGTGGGCCGGCGTGGGCCTGGTGCGCGGCGGTGCCGGCACGGCGCTGGTGGGCGATGGCCCGACCGTGGCGGCGCGGGTCAAGGAATACGCGGCGCTGGGCATCGACACCTTCATTTTCTCCGGCTACCCGCACCTGGAAGAGTCGTACCGCGTGGCCGAACTGCTGTTCCCGCACCTGGACGTGCAGCGTCCCGAACAGCCCCAGGGCGCCAATTACGTGAGCCCCTTCGGTGAAATGGTCGCCAACGACATTCTGCCCAAAGCCGCGTCGCAGAGCTGAGGGCTGACCATGGAAAAGATTATCCACAGGCTGGCGCCCTGGGCGCTGCCGGTGCTGTTGCTGGCGGTGTGGCAGTTGTCGGTGAGCGCCGGCTGGCTGTCCACGCGCATCCTCCCGGCGCCCAGCGCCGTGGTGGCGGCGGGTGTCGAGCTGGTGCGCAGCGGCGAGATCTGGACGCACCTGGCCATCAGTGGCTGGCGTGCGGGCGTGGGCTTTGTCATCGGCGGTTCGCTGGGCCTGTTCCTGGGCTTCGTGGTGGGCCTGTCGAAATGGGGCGAGCGCCTGCTCGACAGCTCCATGCAGATGATCCGCAATGTGCCGCACCTGGCGCTGATTCCGCTGGTGATTCTGTGGTTCGGCATCGATGAGTCGGCGAAGATCTTCCTGGTGGCCCTGGGCACCCTGTTCCCGATCTACCTGAACACCTACCACGGCATCCGCAACGTCGACCCGGCGCTGGTGGAAATGGCCCGCAGCTACGGCCTGAGCGGCTTCGCGCTGTTCCGCCAGGTGATTCTGCCGGGCGCGCTGCCGTCGATCCTGGTGGGCGTGCGTTTCGCTCTCGGCTTCATGTGGCTGACGCTGATCGTGGCGGAAACCATCTCGGCCAGCTCCGGCATCGGCTACCTGGCCATGAACGCCCGTGAATTCCTGCAGACCGACGTGGTGGTGCTGGCCATCGTCCTCTACGCCGTGCTCGGCAAACTCGCCGACCTGGCCGCCCGTGGCCTGGAGCGCGTGTGGCTGCGCTGGCACCCGGCCTACCAGGTCGCCAAGGGAGGTGCCGCATGACCGCCGTATTGAAGAGCCAACCGCCGCGCCTGCTGCAGGGCATCCCGCTGGCGCTGGACAAACTGCAGAAATCCTTCGGCAACCGCCAGGTGCTCAAGGACATCGACCTGCACATTCCGGCCGGGCAGTTCGTCGCCGTGGTGGGCCGTAGTGGCTGTGGCAAGAGCACCTTGTTGCGCCTGCTGGCCGGCCTCGACAAGCCCAGCGGCGGTGAGCTGCTGGCAGGCTCGGCACCGCTGAGTCAGGCCCGCGACGATACCCGCCTGATGTTCCAGGAAGCGCGCCTGCTGCCGTGGAAGAAGGTGATCGACAACGTCGGCCTGGGCCTCAAGGGCGACTGGCGCCCGCAGGCGCTGCAAGCCCTGGAAGCGGTAGGCCTGGCCGAGCGCGCCAACGAGTGGCCGGCGGCCTTGTCCGGCGGCCAGAAGCAGCGCGTGGCCCTGGCCCGTGCGCTTATCCACAAGCCGCGCCTGCTGTTGCTGGACGAACCGCTGGGGGCGTTGGACGCCCTGACCCGTATCGAGATGCAACAGCTGATCGAGCGCCTGTGGAAGCAGCATGGCTTCACCGTGCTGCTGGTGACCCACGACGTGGCGGAAGCCGTGGCGGTGGCCGACCGGGTGATTCTGATCGAAGACGGCGAGGTGGGCCTGGACCTGCACGTCGAGCTGCCACGCCCGCGCGCCCGTGGCTCGCACCGCCTGGCAGCGCTGGAAACCGAAGTCCTCAACCGTGTGCTGGCGTTGCCGGGCACCCCGCCCGAACCCGAGCCCACGGCACCCTTGCCCACGCAACTGCGCTGGGCACTTTGAACCTTACCCTCGTTTGAACAGGAAGAATCACATGACTATCAAAGCGATCAACGTCCGCAACCAGTTCAAGGGCACCGTGAAGGAAATCATCGAAGGCCCGGTGCTGTCGGAAATCGACGTGCAGACCGCCTCCGGCATCGTCACTTCGGTGATCACCACCCGGTCCGTGCGCGAGCTGGAACTGGTGATCGGCAGCGAAGTGATTGCCTTCGTGAAGTCCACCGAGGTCTCGATCGCCAAGCTGTAACCACCGTTCAGGCAGTTTTTTGCCCTGCAGGGTTCGCCCTGTGGGGTTTTTTTATGCCCGGAACATTTGCGACAAATGGAAACAAATTCATCACGCGTGATGTATTGCGCTCTGCTGCAGAAGGCGTATGTTTATCACATGTGATACGGAACAGACACAAATGACAGGCAATCCAGACAGCCCCAAGCCGGCCAGGAAAAAGGCCCCCGCGGAGAAGAAAACCTCCAGCTTCTACATGAAGAAGATGCGTGCGGGCCTGGCCGATGCCGGTTACGTGAAACACGAGGCCTGGGTGCTCCCGGAGAACCGCGGGCTGCTCAAGCAGGTGGAAAAACAGCTCCGCCAGCCTGTCATGGCTGGCACTTTCAAGTTGGAGGAACACATGACCACAGCGGAGAAATGGACCCTTGACCGCCTTCACTCGGCCTTCCAGGGCCTGGACGAAGTGGTGTCGAAGGAAATCACCCTGACCCTGGTGCAGGGCGCCGAGCAGAGCCTGAAGCTGGAAATGAACGAATACGGCGGCCTGCCGATTCACATTGCCGTGGTGGGCGAGCAGATCATCGTCGACACCGTGCTGGTGGATGTCGATTCGATCAAGGACGTGGCGCACTTCAACGAAGCTGTGCTGCGCAGCCGCGAGCTGTTCCCGCTGTCGTCCATCGGCCTTGAACAGATGCCCAACGGCCAGACCGTCTACAACATGTTCGGCGCGCTGAGTGCCAGTTCGAGCCTGACCAACGTGGTCACCGAAGTGTCCACCCTGGTGGACAACGTGCAGCGCGCCGCCGAAGCCTTCCAGGGCTTCTTCAAGTAATCGCCAAGGAGTAACGACATGAGTAATCAATCCATCTGGAGCAAGTTGTTCACGGCGCTGCGTGGCGGTGCCAGCGAAGTCGGCGAGTCCATCGTCGACCAGCAGGCCCTGCGCATTCTCGACCAGGAGATCCGCGACGCCGACACCGCGCTGGCCAACGCCAAGCGCGAGCTGGTGACCATCATGGCCAAGCACAAGCTGGCCACCGACCGCGTGGCCCAGTACGACGCACGCATCAGCGACCTGGAAAGCAAGGCCCTGGCCGCCATGAAGGCCGAGCGCAACGACCTGGCCCACGAAGTGGCCGAGGCCATCGCCGTGCAGGTCAACGAGCGTGAGACCGAGCACAAGCAGGCCGTGGAATTCGGCGGCTACGTGGAAAAGATGCGCAAGGACATCACCAAGGCCGAGGCGCGCATCAAGAGCCTGCGCCAGCAGGTGGACGTGGCCAAGGCCCGCGAAAGCGTGCAGAAAGCCCAGGTCAGCGCCTCCATCGCCAGCGGCGGTGCCAACGGCAAGCTGGAGACTGCGGTAGGCACCTTGAGCCGCCTGCAGGCCAAGCAGGAGCAGCGCGCTGCCGAACTGGAGGCCCAGGACCAACTGGCCGAAGCCTCCACCGGCAACGACCTGGAGCGCAAGCTGAAGGAAGCGGGCATTACCCCGGACACCAGCAGCGCCAACGCCATCCTCGAGCGCCTGCGCAAGCAGCAGGCCGGCGAGTAACGCGCAATCCCGTAGCCGCTGCCGCCAGGCTGCGCTGGCCCTGATGTTCACTGCAGATTTTCAGTGGGGCATGGGGCCAGCGCAGCCTTCGGCAGCGGCTACGGATATCCCTGGGAGACGCATGTGATCGCCGCCAAGGATTTCAAACCCGTGCTCTGGCTTGCCGGAGTGATGTGCGTGGTGCAGGTGCTCAACCTGCTGTCAGGCTACAGCCTGAACACCTACGGCCTGCTGCCGCGTTCGCCGCAGGGCCTGCTGGGCATCGTCAGCGCACCGTTCCTGCACGGTTCCATCTGGCACCTGCTGGGCAACCTGGTGCCGTTCGTGGTGTTGGGCACGCTGGTGGCCAAGGACGGCATCGGCCGCTTCCTGGCGGCCAGCGGGCTGATCATCGTCATCGGCGGGCTGCTGGTGTGGCTGTTCGGCCGGGGCTACTACCACGTGGGCGCCAGTGGCTGGGTGTTCGGCCTGTGGGTGTACGTGCTGGCCCGGGCCTGGTTCCACCACAGCTGGGCCAATCTGTTCTGTGCCGTGGCCGCGCTGTTGCTCTATGGTGGGTTGGTATTCGGTTTCCTGCCCCGCCATGGCGTGTCGTTCGAGTCGCACATCGCCGGTGCGGCGGCGGGGCTGGTGGCGGCACGGATGCTTTTGCGCAAAGAAGGAGTTTGATATGGGTTGGTTCAAGCAGTTCATGGGCCTGGAGGCACCTGCCGCCAAGCCCCAGGCACCGGTGGAAGGCGCGCTGGGCCTGGCCCAGGGCCGCTCGGTGAGTTTCGACGGCACGCTCAAGCTGCTGCTCGATGGCCACAGCCGGGTAATCATTCCGCCCACCCAGCAGATCTGGGCGGTGGGCAGCGTCGACCTCGGCCAGTCGCAGTGGCTGAGCCGCTACTACATGGACGACGAGGACTACTGGCTGCAGGTGCACACCAGCGGCGAGCAGGACGGCCAGGTGGAATCGGTGATCCTGTTCAACTACCTGCGCTACGCCACCATCAGCAGCAACGCCGAGCTGCAGCGCCTGGCCGGGCCCAATAGCGACATCGGCCTGCCCACCTACAACCTCGACGGCGTGCAGTTCACCCGCGAGTGGGGCACCGAGGCCGGGCAGACCGAGCTGACCGACCTGCGCGAGCAGGTGCGCAACCCCAAGGAAAGCTACGTCATCCAGCACCGCGCGATGCTGTACGCGCGCGACACCGGCCTGACCGACCGCCGCGAATTCCTGCTGTTCTCCGTCGAGCAGGACGAGGAGGGCACCGTCAGCCTCAGCGCCTCGCTGGGCGTGTCGCTGTACCCCACCGACCTGCACATCCTCTGACTCATCCATAGGGACATGCCATGCTAGAAGCACTTTCGATTTCGCTGAACCCCACGGCCGTGCTGGGTTTCCTGCTGTACCTGCTGGGGGCGGCGATGTTCCTCGTGCTGTTCCAGTTCATCTACACGCGCATGACGCCGCACAAGGAATTCGCCCTGATCCGCGAGGGCAACGTCGCCGCGGCCGTGGCCCTGGGCGGCGCCATCATCGGCTTCGCCATTCCGGCCAGCAACGTCATTGCCTATTCCATCAGCCTGCTGGACTTCGTGGTGTGGGCGCTGATCGCCGGCGTAGTGCAGCTGCTGGCGTTCCTGGCGGTGAGCCTGGTGCTCAAGGGCGTGTCGGCGCGCATCCAGCGGGGCGAGCTGGCCACCGGCATCTACGTGGCGGCGGTGGCGATCAGCGTGGGCATGCTCAATGCCGCCTGCATGACGCCCAACACCAACTGATCGCGGAGCCAGGGATGAAACGAAGCAAGTACGTACAACTCTCGCTGGCCGCCTCGGTGGCGCTGGCGGTGGCCGGTTGCGGCGCGCCGGAGAAGACCTACCAGGTCAAGAAGACCTTCGACTTCAAGAGCGTGGCCGAATGCACCGCGCAGAAGTTTCCGGTGGACATGTGCTCCGACGCCTACATCGCTGCGCTCAACGAACACCGGCGCATTGCCCCGGTGTACGACAACAAGGCCGACTGCGAAGCGGACTTCGTGCCTGACTACTGCCAGGTGGACTCGGCCGGCAAGTACATGCCCCAGCTGGGCGGTTTCGAGCTGGACGCCAACGGCACCGTCACCCAGTCGCAGCTTGATTCGGCCAAGGCCGAGGTGGCGCGCTCGGGCGGTGAAAGCGGCGGTGGCGGCGGGGGCTTCAACGGCAGCGGCCTGCTGACCGGCCTGCTGATTGGCCACATGCTCAGCAGCAGCACCGGCAACTTCAACGCCGCGCCGGTCTACCAGTACCGTGACAACCGCGGCAACTACGCCAGCTCCACCCTGGGCTCGCGCATCAACAGCGGTGCCACGTTCTCGCGCTCGCGCCAGAGCGAATCCGGCAACGGCTACAGCGGTGGCAGCGGCGGCTTCGGCCGTGCGGGAATCAACGCCAACCCGGTGTCGGTGCGCCAGGCCACCACCCGTGGTGGCTTCGGCAGCTCGGCCACGGCGCGCAGCGGCTGGGGCGGCTCGTCGTCTTCGCGCAGCAGCTTTGGCGGATAACCGGCCATGAAGAAAATCGCCATTGCCGAGCGCCCGGACTGGAAGCAGACCGCCGAGCGCCTGGGCTTCATGTTCCACACCATCGACGGCGAGCCCTACTGGGACGAAAGCGCCTATTACCAGTTCAGCCTCAAGCAGATCGAGGACGACCTGGAGGACCCGACCCAGGCGCTACACGAGCTGTGCATGGACCTGGTGGCCAAGGTGGTGGAGAGCGAAGAGCTGCTGGAGCGCCTGAGCATCCCCGCCGCCTACCATGACCTGGTGCGCACCTCGTGGCTGGAAGGCCACCCGCACCTGTACGGGCGCATGGACTTTTCCTACGACGGCAACGGCCCGGCGAAGCTGCTGGAGCTGAATTACGACACCCCCACCAGCCTCTACGAGGCCGCGGCCTTCCAGTGGGGCTGGCTGGAGCAGGGCATCGAGCGCGGCAAGCTGCCGGCCGGCGTCGACCAGTTCAACAGCATCGACACGCGCCTGCACGAAGCCTTCGCCGCGTTGAACATCCAGCGGCCGTTCTACTTCGCCTCCATCAAGGGCTCGGTGGAAGACAAGGCCACCACCGATTACCTGCGCCTGATCGCCGACAAGGTCGGCATCGAGTCGCGGCACATCGACCTGGAAGACATCGGCCTGCTGGACGGCCGCTTCGTCGACCTGCAGGACCGCTGGATCCCGCACCTGTTCAAGCTGCACGCCTGGGAGTTCATCTTCCACGAGCCGTTCGGCGCGGCCATTGCCCAGTGCGACACGCAGTTCATCGAGCCGGCGTGGAAGGCCATTTTGTCGAACAAGGGCATTTTGCCGATGCTGTGGGAGGCGCACAAAGGCCACCCGAACCTGCTGGAAAGCCACCTGGACGCCAACCCACGCTCGGCGGTGCCGAAGGGCTGGGTGCGCAAGCCGTATTTCTCCCGCGAGGGCGCGAACATCGAGCTGCGCACGGCGGATGACCAGCTGCACGTGGTCGACGGCCCCTACGACGACGCGCCCTACATCCTGCAGCAACTGGCGCCGTTGCCGAAGTTCGGCGACAGCTACACGCTGGTGGGTTCTTGGGTGATTGGCGACTGCGCGGCGGGTATCGGGATTCGCGAAGATGACAGCCTGATAACCAAGGATACCAGCAGGTTCCTTCCGCATTTGATCCTGGATTAGGTGGGAGCTGGCTTGCCAGCGAGCTTTTCGGCGGGCATAAAAGCTCGCTGGCAAGCCAGCTCCCACAAGTGTTCAGCGCTTGGGCAGGAACGGCGGCAGGTACAGCCCCACATAGGCATCGAACACCCGCATCCCTTCCTCCGCCAACCGCGGGGTAATCTGCCCGTGCAGCTGCACCGAGCGCGCGTACACGCGGTCGCCCAGCTCCATGGCCAGGGCGAACACGTCCACGTCGTCCGGCAGCGCCGGTAGCTGGAAGTGGCGGTCGAACACCTGGTGCATCAACACCCCCAACTCCAGGTCGTGCTGGCGGTCGGCCTGGGTCACTTCGGCCAGGCCGTGCTGGGCCAGGATCAACTGGCGCGCAGCGGCGTCCTGGCTATAGATCACCAGCATGCGTTCTTCGAGGATGCGCGACAGGTCGTGCCAGCTGCGCAGCGCGGCGTGGTCCACCGGCGCTTGCAGGCAGGCGCGGAAGGCAGCGTGCACGTCGGCGGTCAGCGCCTCGAGCAGGGCCGGCACGCTGGCGAAGAAGTGGTACACGGAAGAGGGTGGGATCTCGGCGCGTTCGGCCACGCTGTAGATCGACAGGCTGCCCACGCCTTCGCTGGCCAGCAGGGCGCGCGCTGCCTCGAGGATCGAGTCGATCCGTGCCTGGCTGCGGGCGCGAGGTTTGCGTGGCGTGGCGGTGCGGGTCATGGGCTTCTCCGGAAGGCGAGCCGCATTGTAAGGGTTTCTTGTGGGAGCTGGCTTGCCAGCGAGCTTTGAGGGCGCTGGAAAAGCTCGCTGGCAAGCCAGCTCCCACAAAAAAACCGCAGGCCTTGGAGGCGCGCGGTTTTTTTGTACGACACCAAGCCATCAAACGGTATGCAGGTACCAGTTGTACTCAAGGTCGGAGATGGAGTGTTCGAACTCCTCCAGCTCGCTTTCCTTGCAGGCCACGAAGATATCGATGTACTTCGGATCGATATACCGCGCCAGGATCTCGCTGTCGTCCAGCTCGCGCAGGGCATCGCGCAGGTTGTTCGGCAGGCTCTGCTCGTTCTGCTCGTAGGAGTTGCCTTCCACCGGCTCGTTCGGCTCGACCTTGTTGGTCAGGCCGTGGTGCACGCCAGCCAGCACGGCAGCCATCAGCAGGTACGGGTTGGCATCGGCACCGGCCACGCGGTGTTCGATACGCACGGCGTCCGGCGTGCCGGTCGGCACGCGCAGGGCCACGGTGCGGTTGTCCAGGCCCCAGCACGGCGAGTTCGGCACGTAGAACTGGGCACCAAAGCGGCGGTACGAGTTGACGTTCGGGCACAGGAACGCCATCGACGCCGGCAGGGTCTCGAGCACACCGCCGATCGCGTGACGCAGCGCGGCGTTCTGCTCGGGATCCTCACTGGTGAAGATGTTCTTGCCGTCCTTGTCCAGGACCGAGATGTGCACGTGCAGGCCGTTGCCCGCCTGGCCCGGGTAGGGCTTGGCCATGAAGGTGGTGTCCATCTCATGGTCGTAGGCGATGTTCTTGATCAGGCGCTTGAGCAGCACGGCGTAGTCGCAGGCCTTCATCGGGTCGGCCACGTGGTGCAGGTTCACTTCGAACTGCGCCGGGGCACTTTCCTTGACGATGGCGTCGGCTGGGATGCCTTGCTCCTTGGCACCTTCCAGGATGTCCTGGAGGCAGTCCACGTATTCGTCCAGGTCGTCGATCAGGTACACCTGGGTCGAGTGCGGACGCTTGCCGGAGATAGGCGAGCGCGGCGGCTGCGGACGGCCGTTCACGTTCTCCTGGTCGATCAGGTAGAACTCCAGCTCGAAGGCGGCGCAGATGGTCAGGCCCAGCTCGTCGAACTTGGCCACCACCTGGCGCAGTACTTCGCGCGGGTCGGCAAAGAAGGGTTCGCCTTCCAGTTCGTGCATGGTCATCAGCAACTGCGCGGTAGGGCGCTTCTGCCAGGGTTCGTTGGAGAGGGTATCGGGGATCGGATAGCAGATGCGGTCTGCGTCGCCGATGTCCAGGCCCAGCCCGGTGCTTTCCACCGTCGAGCCGTTGATGTCCAGGGCGAAAAGCGAGGCGGGCAGGTTGATGCCTTTCTCGTAAACCTTGTGGAGGCTGGTGCGTTCGATGCGCTTGCCGCGCACCACACCATTCATATCTGCAATCAGAAGGTCGACGTACAGAACCTCAGGATGTTCCTTAAGGAATGCGTTCGCTTCGTTGAGCTGAACGGCACGCGGGGGTACCGACATGATGCAACACCTTTGTTGTTAAAAATATCAATCATTGGGCTTTTGCTGTTTCAGTCAATCCGAAAGCCACCTTGAAGTCAAGCGAGGCTCGGTTTGCCCTGAATTGGCGCCTTGAGGCAGTTTTTGCCGCTTTTTGGGGCGGTTTTTCTTTCCCTGAAGACCCTCAAATGAATTGTTTGGTGGGGCGTGTTGTATTTTTTACGGGGGTGTTGTGAAAAAAAATGAACAACGCTAAGCTCGTTCGCAACCCATAACGCCAATAATACCGGGGGATCACATGGCACGCCTGCCGACAATCGGCGTCACCGCCTGCTTAAAACCAGTCGGGCTGCACGCCAGCCATACTTGTGGTGACAAATACGTCCGCGCAGTTGCCGTGGCCGCCGAAGGCTTGCCGATGATCATTCCGGCACTGGGCGAGCTGTTCGAACCGACCCAAATACTTGACGGCCTGGATGGCATCCTCTTCACCGGCTCCCCGTCCAACGTCGACCCTCGTCACTATACCGGCCCCGCAAGCGCGCCAGGCACGCTGCACGATCCTGCCCGTGATGCTACCACCTTACCGCTGATTCGCGCCGCCGTGGCGGCTGGCGTGCCGGTATTAGGCATTTGCCGCGGCTTCCAGGAGCTGAACGTGGCGCTGGGCGGCACCTTGCACCAGCAGGTTCACGCAACGGGAACCTTCATGGACCATCGTGAACCCAAGGACCAGCCCGTCGAGGTCCAGTATGCCCTGCGCCATGCGGTGGATGTCCAGCCCGGCGGCGTGTTGCAGGCCATCGGCTTGCCCGCGCAGTTCCAGGTCAACTCCATTCATGCCCAGGGTATCGACCGTGTGGCCCCGGGTTTGCGCGTCGAGGCGGTGGCACCCGATGGCCTGGTGGAGGCCGTCTCCGCCCAGGGGGGCAGGGGTTTTGCACTAGGCTTGCAGTGGCACCCGGAATGGCAAGTGCTGGATAACCCGCACTACCTCGCCATCTTCCAGGCCTTCGGCAGCGCTTGCCGGCAACGTGCCAGCCAACGCGACGCCGCGGCGTCCAGGCCTGCTATCTAGCCCCTGAGGTATTTATGCGTACCAGCCTCGACCAGCTCACCGATTGGTTGAAAGAACACAAGATCACCGAGGTCGAGTGCCTGATCGCCGACCTGACCGGTATCACCCGCGGCAAGATCTCGCCCACCAACAAGTTCATCGCCGAAAAAGGCATGCGCCTGCCGGAAAGCGTGCTGCTGCAGACCGTGACCGGCGATTACGTGGAAGACGACATCTACTACGAGCTGCTGGACCCGGCCGACATCGACATGATCTGCCGCCCGGACGAGAACGCCGTGTTCGTGGTGCCGTGGGCCATCGAGCCTACCGCCCAGGTGATCCACGACACCTACGACAAGCAGGGCAACCCCATCGAGCTGTCGCCGCGCAACGTCTTGAAGAAGGTGCTCAAGCTCTACGCCGACAAGGGCTGGCAGCCCATCGTGGCGCCGGAGATGGAGTTCTACCTGACCAAGCGCTGCGAAGACCCGGACTTCCCCCTGCAGGCCCCCGTGGGCCGCTCGGGGCGCCCGGAAACCGGCCGCCAGTCGTTCTCCATTGAAGCGGCGAACGAGTTCGACCCGCTGTTCGAGGACGTCTACGACTGGTGCGAGCTGCAGCACCTGGACCTGGACACGCTGATCCACGAGGACGGCACGGCGCAGATGGAGATCAACTTCCGTCACGGCAACGCCCTGCACCTGGCCGACCAGATCCTGGTGTTCAAGCGCACCATGCGCGAGGCGGCGCTCAAGCACAACGTGGCCGCCACCTTCATGGCCAAGCCCATGACCGGCGAGCCCGGCAGCGCCATGCACCTGCACCAGAGCATCGTTGACCTTGAGACCGGCAAGAACATCTTCTCCAATGAAGACGGCAGCATGAGCACGCTGTTCCTGCACCACGTGGGCGGCCTGCAGAAGTTCATCCCCGAGCTGCTGCCGCTGTTCGCGCCCAACGTCAATTCGTTCCGCCGCTTCCTGCCCGACACCTCGGCGCCGGTGAACGTGGAGTGGGGCGAGGAGAACCGCACCGTGGGCCTGCGCGTGCCGGACGCCGTGCCGCAGAACCGCCGGGTAGAAAACCGCCTGCCGGGCGCCGACGCCAACCCCTACCTGGCCATCGCCGCCAGCCTGCTGTGTGGCTACATCGGCATGGTCGAGGGCATCGAGCCCAGCGCGCCGGTGCAGGGCCGTGGCTACGAGCGGCGCAACCTGCGCCTGCCGCTGACCATCGAGGACGCCCTGGAGCGCATGGAAAACTGCAAGACGGTGGAGCAGTACCTGGGGAGCAAATTCATCATCGGTTACGTCGCGGTGAAGCGCGCCGAACACGAGAACTTCAAGCGCGTCATCAGCTCATGGGAACGTGAATTCCTGCTGTTCGCGGTGTGATCAACGCGGGGCCCGCCCCGATGAGGAGAAGGCAATGAGCAACAAGAATTCGCAAACCCAAGCGTGGCAGGCCCTGAGCGGCGAGCACCACCTGGCGCCGTTCAGCGACTACCAGCAGCTCAAGGAAAAAGGCCCGCGCATCATCACCAAGGCCAAGGGCGTGCACCTGTGGGACAGCGAAGGCAACAAGATCCTCGACGGCATGGCCGGCCTGTGGTGCGTGGCCGTGGGCTACGGCCGTGACGAGTTGGCCGACGTGGCCGCCAAACAGATGCGCGAGCTGCCGTACTACAACCTGTTCTTCCAGACCGCCCACCCACCGGCGCTGGAACTGGCCAAGGCGGTCAGCGACGTGGCGCCCGAGGGCATGACCCACGTGTTCTTCACCGGCTCAGGCTCCGAGGGCAACGACACCGTGCTGCGCATGGTCCGTCACTACTGGGCGCTGAAGGGCAAGCCCGAGAAGAAGGTGATCATCAGCCGCATCAACGGCTACCACGGCTCCACCGTGGCCGGCGCCAGCCTGGGCGGCATGGTGGGCATGCACGAGCAGGGCGACCTGCCGATTCCCGGCATCGTCCACATTGCCCAGCCGTACTGGTTCGGCGAAGGCGGTGACATGGGCCAGGACGAGTTCGGCGTGTGGGCCGCCGACCAGCTGGAGAAGAAGATTCTGGAGCTGGGCGTGGACACTGTCGGCGCCTTCATTGCCGAACCCATCCAGGGTGCCGGTGGCGTGATCATCCCGCCAGCAACCTACTGGCCGCGGGTAAAAGAGATCCTGGCCAAGTACGACATCCTGTTCGTGGCCGACGAAGTGATCTGCGGTTTCGGCCGCACCGGCGAATGGTTCGGCAGCGATTACTACGGCCTCAAGCCGGACCTGATGACCATCGCCAAGGGCCTGACCTCGGGCTACATCCCCATGGGCGGGGTGATCGTGCGTGACGAGGTGGCCAAGACCCTGTCCGAAGGGGGCGATTTCAACCACGGCTTCACCTATTCCGGCCACCCGGTAGCCGCCGCCGTGGGCCTGGAAAACATCCGGATTCTGCGCGACGAAAAAATTATCGAGCGCGTACGTGAAGAAACGGCACCGTATTTGCAGAAACGTCTGCGTGAGCTGAGCGACCACCCGCTGGTGGGCGAAGTTCGCGGGTTGGGCCTGCTGGGGGCTATCGAACTGGTCAAGGACAAGGCCACGCGCCAGCGCTACGAAGGCATGGGTGTGGGCATGATCTGCCGCAATTTCTGCTTCAACAATGGCCTGATCATGCGCGCCGTGGGCGACACCATGATCATTGCGCCGTCGTTGGTGATCACTCACGAAGAGATCGATGAGTTGGTTACAAAAGCACGCAAATGCCTGGACCTGACTTTGGAAGCGCTGAACAGCTAAGTGCTAGGCTTTGGGGTTGTTTGGAGGGGGGGAGGAAAAGGTTGCTGTTTTAATTGAAACAGCGCCTTCGTCCTTGCCAGACTAGGAAGTGGTGCGGTTGCCCCCGGCGCTGACACATACGGAATTAAAAAAATATTGGAGCCTTACGCATGAAGATATTTGGCAAGACCCTCCTCGCCATGTCCCTGATGGGTGTCGTGGCCGCTGCTGCACACGCGGATGACAAAGTACTGCACGTGTACAACTGGTCGGACTATATCGCGCCGAACACCATCGCGGATTTCGAGAAGGAGTCGGGGATCAAGGTCGTCTACGACGTATTCGACAGCAACGAAACCCTGGAAGCCAAACTGCTGGCTGGCAAGTCGGGCTATGACATCGTGGTGCCGTCCAACAACTTCCTGGCCAAGCAGATCAAGGCTGGCGTCTACCAGGAACTGGACAAGTCCAAGCTGAGCAACTACGGCAACCTGAACAAGGACCTGCTGAAGGCTGTGTCGGTCAGCGACCCGAACAACGCCCACGCCTTCCCGTACATGTGGGGCACCATCGGCATTGGCTACAACCCCGAGAAGGTCAAGGCTGCCCTGGGCGCCGACGCCCCGGTGAACTCCTGGGACCTGGTGTTCAAGCCCGAGAACGCTGCCAAGCTGAAAGGCTGTGGCATCAGCTTCCTCGACTCGCCAACCGAGATGATCCCGGCGGCGCTGCACTACCTGGGCTTCAAGACCGACACCCAGAACAAGGACGAGATCAAGAAGGCCGAGGACCTGTTCCTCAAGATTCGCCCGTCGATCGCCTACTTCCACTCGTCCAAGTACATCTCGGACCTGGCCAACGGCAACATCTGCGTGGCCGTGGGCTACTCGGGTGACGTGAAGCAAGCCGCCTCCCGTGCCCACGAGGCCGGTGACAAGGTACACGTCAGCTACAGCATTCCGAAGGAAGGCGCCGGCAGCTTCTACGACATGGTCGCCATCCCTAAAGATGCCGAGAACGTCGAAGGTGCCTACAAGTTCATGAACTTCATCCTGCAACCAAAAGTGATGGCTGAAATCAGCGACGCCGTGGGTTACCCGAACGGCAACGCCGCCGCCACCCCGCTGGTGAACAAGGACATCGCCAACGACCCGGGCATCTACCCGCCGGCTGACGTGCAGGCCAAGCTGTACGCCATCGCCGACCTGCCGGCTGCTACCCAGCGCATCCTGACGCGCACCTGGACCACCATCAAGTCGGGCAAGTAAGCCCCGCCTGATGTTCCCTGGGTACTGCGCCGCACCAGTCGGCGCAGTACCGCAGGTGACTGAATTAGAAATAGTTTTTGCGACACTGCTGTAACAGTTGTTAAGTTGCGCGCCGGCTTTTTCAAGCGGTCGGCACGCGGCCGTCCGAAATTTGTTTTTTGCACCACCGTGTTCGCCCTTTTTTGTGCGTGCATTTGTAACTTAGGAGCCGACGTTGTTGGCCGTGTCACATGCACCTGAAGTGATCGCTCAGGTCCGTGATTCAGTCGGTCAGGCCAGCCAAAACCCTGTGGCTGGCGACCTGAAGGACCAGGCTGCAAGAATCCAGGGCCCGCCTATCCGGGGTGGGCTGTAAAATTTTGTTGGGAGTTTCGTAATGGCAGTTGCCTCCGGTGCCTATAAGAAAGCCCTCGAGGGCGATCAGCAACCTAAACAGGTGCTGGTCAAAATCGACCGGGTCACGAAGAAGTTCGACGAGACGATTGCAGTCGATGACGTGTCGCTGCAAATCAACAAGGGCGAGATCTTTGCCCTGCTCGGCGGCTCCGGCTCGGGTAAATCCACCCTGCTGCGCATGCTGGCCGGCTTCGAGCGGCCAACCGAGGGGCGTATCTACCTCGATGGCGTGGACATCACCGACATGCCGCCCTACGAGCGGCCGATCAACATGATGTTCCAGTCGTACGCGCTGTTCCCGCACATGACCGTGGCGCAGAACATCGCCTTCGGCCTCAAGCAGGACAAGATCCCCGCGGCCGAGATCGACGCCCGCGTGGCCGAGATGCTCAAGCTGGTACAGATGAGCCAGTACGCCAAGCGCAAGCCGCACCAGCTGTCCGGTGGCCAGCGCCAGCGCGTGGCCCTGGCCCGTTCGCTGGCCAAGCGCCCGAAGCTGCTTCTGCTCGACGAGCCCATGGGCGCCCTGGACAAGAAACTGCGTTCGCAGATGCAGCTCGAGCTGGTGGAGATCATCGAGCGCGTTGGCGTGACCTGCGTCATGGTAACCCACGACCAGGAAGAGGCCATGACCATGGCCCAGCGCATCGCCATCATGCACCTGGGCTGGATTGCCCAGATCGGCAGCCCGATCGACATCTATGAGACGCCGACCAGCCGCCTGGTCTGTGAGTTCATCGGCAACGTCAACCTGTTCGAAGGCGAAGTGGTGGACGACGCCGAAGGCCACGCGCTGATCCACAGCCCGGAGCTGGAGCGCAACATCTACGTGGGCCACGGCATCAGCACCTCGGTGCAGGACAAGCACATCACCTACGCCATCCGCCCGGAAAAGCTGCTGGTGACCGTCGAGCCGCCCGCCGGCGAGTACAACTGGTCGCGCGGTAAAGTACATGACATCGCCTACCTGGGCGGCCACTCGGTGTTCTACGTCGAGCTGCCGTGCGGCAAGCTGGTCCAGTCGTTCGTGGCCAACGCCGAACGCCGTGGCGCGCGCCCTACCTGGGGTGACCAGGTCTACGTGTGGTGGGAAGACGACAGCGGCGTGGTACTGCGCTCATGAACAAGAAACTGACCCGTGCCTTGCAACGAATAACCCCCGGCGGCCGCCAGTTCGTGATTGGCGTGCCGTTCCTGTGGCTGTTCCTGTTCTTCATGCTGCCGTTCTTCATCGTCTTGAAGATCAGCTTCGCTGAAGCAGACGTGGCGATCCCGCCGTACACCGAGATCTACACCTTCGTCGACCAGAAGATCCAGTTGCTGCTGAACCTGGGCAACTACGCGATGCTGGGCGACGACGACCTGTACATCTCGGCGTACCTGGGCTCGCTGAAAATGGCCTTCTTCAGCACGCTGCTGTGCCTGGTGATCGGCTACCCCATGGCCTACGCCATCGCCCGCGCCCGCAAGGAAGCGCAGACGGTGCTGTTGCTGCTGATCATGATGCCGACCTGGACCGCTATCCTGATCCGCGTCTACGCCTGGATGGGCATCCTCAGCAACAATGGCCTGCTCAACGCCTTCCTGATGTGGACCGGCCTGATCGACCAGCCGCTGCAGATCCTCAACACCAACCTGGCGGTGTACATCGGCGTGGTCTATTCGTACCTGCCGTTCATGATCCTGCCGCTGTTCGCCAACCTGGTGAAGCATGATCCAAGCCTGCTGGAAGCCGCATCGGACCTGGGTTCGAGCACTTTCAACAGCTTCTGGAAGATCACCGTGCCGCTGTCGAAAAACGGCATCATCGCCGGCTGCATGCTGGTGTTCATCCCGGTGGTCGGCGAGTTCGTGATTCCCGAGCTGCTGGGCGGCCCGGAAACCCTGATGATCGGCCGCGTGCTGTGGCAAGAGTTCTTCAACAACCGTGACTGGCCGGTGGCATCCGCCCTGGCGGTGGTGATGCTGGCGATCCTGATCGTGCCGATCCTGCTCTTCAACCGTAGTCAGGCCAAAGAGATGGAGGGCAAGGCATGAAGCGTTTCAGTTTTTCCAACCTGATGCTGGTACTGGGCCTGCTGTTCATCTACCTGCCCATGGTCATCCTGGTGATCTACTCGTTCAACGCCTCCAAGCTGGTAACGGTGTGGGGCGGCTGGTCGGTGAAATGGTACGTGGGCCTGGTGGACAACACCCAGCTGGTGAGCTCGGTGGGCCGTTCGCTGGAAATCGCCTGCTACACCGCCATTGCGGCAGTGGCGCTGGGCACCCTGGCGGCGTTCGTGCTGACACGCGTCACCCGCTTCAAGGGCCGCACGCTGTTCGGCGGCCTGGTGACCGCGCCGCTGGTAATGCCCGAGGTGATCACCGGCCTGTCGCTGTTGCTGCTGTTCGTGGCCATGGCCCAGTCCCTGGGCTGGCCTGAAGAGCGTGGCATCGTCACCATCTGGATCGCCCACACCACGTTCTGCGCTGCCTACGTGGCGGTGGTGGTGTCGGCCCGCCTGCGCGAGCTGGACCTGTCCATCGAAGAGGCGGCCATGGACCTGGGCGCGCGGCCGTGGAAGGTGTTCATGCTGATCACCATCCCGATGATCGCGCCTTCGCTGGCAGCCGGCGGCATGATGTCGTTCGCCCTGTCGCTGGACGACCTGGTGCTGGCCAGCTTCGTGTCGGGCCCTGGCTCCACGACGCTGCCGATGGAAGTGTTCTCGGCGGTGCGCCTGGGCGTGAAGCCGGAGATCAACGCCGTGGCCAGCCTGATCCTGCTGTCGGTGTCGATCGTCACCTTCCTGGTGTGGTACTTCACCCGCCGCAACGAAGAGCGCCGCAAACGCGCGATTCAAGCTGCAATCGAAGAAGCCGCGGCCGATGGCTGGAAACAGCCTGACCCGCGTCGCGCGCAACAGCCAGTGGCTGCTTGAGTGCCCTGACGCGGCCTTTGGCCGCTGCTACAGACCCGTAGCAGCGGCCGCAGGCCGCGTCCCTACCTCCCAGGCACCAACTCCAGGGTGCTCACCGTGCCCTTCGCCACATCCCACTCCTGCAACAACGCCTGCCGGTATTTCCCCTCGCTGTAGTCTTTCGCCTGGTCGCCATAGTGCGCATCGAACAACACACCGCTTTGCCCCACAGGGTTGATGGTGTGCGCGTGCGCCGGGTCGGCGAAGTCGATGACGCGCCGGGTGGACGGCCCATAACTCACTTTCCACGGCGCCGGGCCCAGCTTCGCTGATTGGTTGTTGGGCACCTCATGGCTGCCCGGCATGGCGAACGGCCCGACATTGAACAGCCGGTCCAGTGGCTGCTGCATACCCAGCGGGTGTTCGTGGGTGAGGGTGTGCGCCTTGCCCCATTGCCACTGGTTCGGGTCTTTGCCCAGCGTGCCCTTGAGGTGGTCGACCGCCACGCGCCAGGCCATGCGCACGATGTCGGCACGGTTCTCACGCTCGGGCGAGCTGCGGTCGTCCCACCAGGGCGAGTCCGGGTCCGCAGCCAGGCGGGGCAGGGCGAAGTCCAGGTCGCGGGTGGACAGCAGGGTTTCGAACATGGCGTTGCCCAGTTCGTCGTGCATGGCTGCGTAGGTGAGGTCGTAGAGGAATTCGGTGAACAGCGTGGCGCTGGTGGAGTCCAGCGGGTAATCGCCCTGCCACTGCGCCAGTTGCTCGACCAAAGCCTTTTCGCCAGGGTCAGTGACCACCTGGCGCAGCACTGGCAGCAATGGCGTCAGCACGCGCTGGGCGTAGCCGGTGCGGGTACCCAGTTGCAGCGCTTCGGTGTGGGCGGCGTCCCACTTCACCCCAGGTGAGCTGAGCTGGCTGAACAGCTGCTGGCCGCGGTCGGCCAGGTTGTAGTAGCCGGGGATGGCGATGCCAGTGGGCGACAGCGGCTGGAAGTTGGCCGAGACGATGAACCCCCGGGCCGGGTTTTCTTCCTGGGGGTTGGCGCTGAACGGGTAGAAGCCCAGTTTGTCGGCCTCGGCGGTGCTGCCGTCGAGGATGAACTGCGGCTGCACCCCGGCCGGGCGGATGGGCAGCTGCGCCGCGGCCCACCAGCCGATGTCGCCGCGGGCGTTGGCCCACATCAGGTTCAGGCCCGGTGACTGGATCTTCGCCGCGGCGCTGCGCATTTTTTCCAGGGTGTCGGCGCGGTTGACCTCGTAGAAGCCCTGCAGAATCGGGTTCTCCGAGGCCAGGAACGACCACCACATGGCGATCGGCGTGCTGGGCGCGACCTTGCCCAGGGCGTCGTTGACGATGGGGCCGTGGGGCGAACGGTGCAGGGTGATGGTGACCGGCGCCTGGCCCTTGACCGCGATCTGCTGGGTGCTGCTCTCAAGGTCGGCCCACTGGCCGTGGTACCACACCTGGTTGGGGTTGGCCGGGTTGACCTTCTCGGCCACCAGGTCCAGGTCATCGTTCTGGAACATGGTCAGGCTCCAGCCGAAGTCCATGTTCTGCCCCAGTGCGGCGAAGGGGTTGAGCGGCTGGTGGTAGCCGTACAGGTTGAAGCCGGGGGCCGACAGCTGCGCCTCGTACCACACCGCCGGCACCGAGAAGCGGATGTGCGGGTCGCCGGCCAGTATCGGCTTGCCGCTGGCGGTGTGGCTGCCGGCGATCGCCCAGGCGTTGCTGCCTTCGAACTGCGGCAGGCCGGCCTGTTCCAGGGCCTGGTGGCTGACCTGGGCCAGGGTGTCCAGGCTCTTCCAGTCGCTGGCGGTGAGCGGCAGCACGCCCTGGGGGTGCCAGTCCAGGTCGAAGATCTTCAGGTAGCGGGGCCCCAACTGGTCGCGCACGTAGGTGAGCATGGGTTCGGTGCGGAACGCCGCGGCAAAGCTGTAGGCCATGTAGCCGGCGACGCTGAACGTGTCCTGGGCGGTAAAGGGCCGGGGCTGGATGCCCAGCACGTCGAACTCCATGGGCCGCGGGTGCCCGGCCTGGTACTGGTTCACGCCGTCCAGGTAGGCCTGCAGCGCCTGCCAGGCGGGCGACTGCTGGTCCTGGCGGGCCACGTACACCTCGGCCTGCTCGCGAATGCGCAGGCTGCGGAACAGGGTGTCGGTGGCGAGCAGCTTGGGCCCCAGCACCTCGGCCAGCTCGCCGCGCGCCAGGCGCCGCATGATCTCCATCTGGAACAGCCGGTCCTGGGCCTGCACGTAACCCAGGGCGCGGTACATGTCCTGCTGGTTCTGCGCCTGGATGTGCGGCACGCCGCGGTCGTCGTAGCGCACGCTGACCGGTGCGGCCAGGTGGGCGAGGGCGATCTCGCCGCTGCGCTGCGGCTGCTTGGAATGAACGTACCAGGCGCCACCGGCCGCAGCGGCGGCGATGAGCACGGCAAGGGCGGTGAGGCTGCGTTTCATCGCGGTTCCTTGTGAGGGGCCGTTACTGGGCGGCGCTGCTCCATGCGCAATAGCAGCCCTGGGCCAGGGTGTGCGTGGCGTTCACCGGCCGTCCGTCGGCCAGGGCCTTGAGGATGGGCTCGATGAAGCTGTTGCTGGAATCGCAGGTAGCGCCTTCGCTGTAGGGGCCGAAATAGGCCAGCTGGCCTTGGTGGTCCCAGATTGCCACGGCGGGGCTGGCCGGGATGCTGTCGCTGCCGGCAATGGCCGCAAGGGTCTTGAAACTGTCCAGATTGGCCGGCAGGCGGCCGTGGCTGCCGGCTTTCTGTACGGCGTAGAAGGCCACGCCCCGGGCACTGTAGGTGGCTTGCAGTTCACCCAGGTGCTGCTGGTTGGCGACGTTGCACGGGCACGCCGGGTCCCAGAAGTGCACCAGGCGAATGGGGCCGGGGCCGGCCAGGGCGTCGGGCAGTTTCAGGGCGTCGCCTTCGAAAAGCGTGGCGTGTTCGCTGAACACACGGATATATCGGCCCTGGAACCAGTCATATGCAGTCCACAGGGTGAGCCCGCAGATCAGTGCCAGGAGGGTGAGGAACAGGGTTTTGCGGCGCGAGGCAGGCATAGAGGCTCGGTCCGGGACAGGACGCCTAGCTTGCCATGCCCAGCCATACAGATGAATATCAGGGGTGTGTTTATTCGCTTTCAGCTGCGAGACCTTATGCCCGCGACATTTCGGCCGGATGCGCTACGCGCCAGCCTCAAACCCCTGGCCGCGCGTCAGCCCTTGTCTGCCGAAGCCCAGGCCTACCAGGCCTTCTACGGCATAGACCTGCCGTGCGAGCGCTGGCTGGGCCGTTTCGAAGCGGTGGGCTACGAGCTGGTGAGCCAGGTGTGGCTGCCGCCGGCGCCGGTGGCCACGCTGTTTCTGTTGCACGGCTTCTATGACCACATGGGCCTGTACCGGCACGTGATCCGCTGGGCGCTGGGCCATGGCTTCGCGGTGATCTCCGCAGACCTGCCGGGGCACGGCCTGTCCAGTGGCGAGCGGGCGCGCATCGACGACTTCGAGGACTACCA
This sequence comes from Pseudomonas imperatae, assembly GCF_057128625.1. Classification (NCBI taxonomy): domain Bacteria; kingdom Pseudomonadati; phylum Pseudomonadota; class Gammaproteobacteria; order Pseudomonadales; family Pseudomonadaceae; genus Pseudomonas; species Pseudomonas imperatae. The sequence continues at coordinate 72,391 of NZ_JBSKHP010000002.1, forward strand.
GGCGGCGCTGTTTGCGCTGTTCAAGGAGGCCGACAGCCTGGGCCTGCCGCAGCCCTGGCACCTGCTGGGGCAGAGCACCGGCGGCGCCATCGTGCTCGACCACCTGCTGTACCACGGCACCACCAGCCCGGCCCAAGGCCAGTCGATCCTGCTGGCGCCGCTGGTGCGGCCGCGTGGCTGGGGCTGGTCGCAGGTCAGCTACCGGCTGCTGAGCCCGTTCGTCAAAGGCATCGCCCGGCGTTTCAGCGAAAACACCAACGACCCCGATTTCATGCCGTTCCTGCAGGCCGACCCGCTGCAACCCGTGCGCCTGCCCACGGCCTGGGTGGGCGCGCTGGTGAACTGGGTGCCGCGCATCGAAGCGGCGCCCAGCAGCCCGCGTTCGCCGTTGATACTGCAGGGCGATGCCGACATGACCGTGGATTGGGAGCACAACCTGGGGGTGTTGCAGCGCAAGTTCCAGGCACCCCAGGTGCTGATGCTACCGGGGGCGCGGCACCACCTGGCGAACGAGGTGGCGCCGATTCGCGAGCGCTATTTCAGCTTTATCGACGCCAACCTCTGACAGCGTCGGGCACGGCGTTGTGTGGGGACGCGGCCTGTGGCCGCTGCTACGGGGGGAGGGGCATGGGCTCACTGCTGGCGGGTTTCGGTTTGGAGCGCATCACTTGATGAACGGTTGAGTGGCTCTTTAACCAAGCCTCTGCAGTAGCGCATCGATACCCCACTATCTCGATCAACTGCTTGTAAGCAGAAGAGACGTTTTGGCTGAAGATGGGTTCGTGATGAGCGATGCGGTTGCGAAACCGGTTGATGCTGGACACAAGCTGCTGCAATGAAGCCCGAGTGATGGACGGGTTTCGAGGGAATAATCGCTTGATATTGGTTTGCCACAAGCTGCGATCATATTCTGCCCTGAACAGGTTCGACCAGAAGTCCAGCGTCAGCCGCGAGACCACATCGTCCTTTTGCGCAGGTTTGCCCTTTTTTGCCGCTCGAAGCTTTGCTTTGTTCAAAGCCGCCAGGCTTTGTGGCGTTAGCAGGGACAGGAAGGCTGGCTCCAGATGCCATCGATTGCCAAATAGTGCACACAAGGTTTCATCAATGCCGTTGCGCAGAACGATCTCGACGATATGCAGAGGGAACAGAAACGCTTTGGCCAACCGTGCATTGTAGAGATAGAGCTCGAAGGCGTAGGTGTCGCTATGGCCCGCTTTTTTCAGGTAGGTGGAGTAACGCTTGCTTGAGAGCTGCGCTTCCAACAGGCGAGCGATAGGCGCCTTGTACGAAAAGGAGTGTTGACTCTCTGCCATGCCCGCGTATATTCCTGACCAACCAGCAGCTGATGTGGCCCCTCTGAATTTCGCGATTCATGCGCTCTCGGCAACGGAAACAGAGCCCCGGGACAGTTAACCTCTCCCGGGGTTTCGCTTTTTCAGGGGACCTGTTTCCAGCAGGGTATCCTGTCCGTGCGACCCGTTCGCCCTTCTTGTCCCACCATCTTGTTTCCTATTGTTTGTATCCTGCCAGGCCGATGATGGTGATGTGTCAGTTGCCCTTGCGTGGGTTCAGGCTTGAGGTGCTCTGGCCCACGGCCAGGCTCGCGCGCACGGCGGCCAGGGCGGCCTGGTAATACGCGTGGCCGTCGGGGGACTCGGCGAAATTGGCGAACTCTTCAAGCTCGGGGTCGGACAGGTCGCGGTACACGTACAGCAGGGTGTTATCCAGGTCGTTGCCGATCTGCGCCATCAGCCGCTGGCGCTGGCCGTCGAGCATGCCCTGGGCCTGGTCGCTACCCAGCAGGCCGGGGATCATCTGGCTGAGGCTGTCGGCGGCGACGCCGGCGATGGCCAGGCTCACTTCGGCACCGGCCTCACGGGCGGGCAGGGCGCGGGACAAGTGGCCGATGATCAGCGCGCGGGTGTCGCTGGCGGTCATGTGCGGCAGGCCCTGGGCGTTCTTGGCCAGCTGGTCGCGGCGGGTGGCCAGCAGTTCGGCGGCCACCACCTTGCGCCCCAGCGGCGACTGGAAGAAGGCCAGGGCCGGGTTCGGGTCGGCCAGGGTCTGGCGCAGCCTGGCCTCGGCGCGCTGGTCCATGGCCTGGGGGGCGAAGCGCTGGTCACTGTTGTTGACCAGGGCCTGGAAAACCGCGGGGGGCAAACTGTTCTGGTAGCGCTGCTGGGCCGCTTTAAGGGCGTCGGTGAAATGCGCCCGCTGCTCCGGCCAGCCGGCGACCTTGTACAACTGGTCGTGACTGTCTGCCCACGCGGGCAGGGCGCAGCACATGATCAAAAGGAAAAACAAACGGCGCATCAGGGACTCCTGTCGGCAGGCCGCCATTGTCCTTGGCCGGGCGGGGTCTTGTCGAGAATTCGTATCAGCCGGCGCAACATAAACGACGTGCTGCAGCCAGGGGGCCAAGTGGCTCTGTCGGTTTTGCGGGCACATGGATACTATGCGCGGCATGCAAATATCCTCTGATCATCCGCTGCTGTTACGTATCGTCGACGACCTGGCCGAGCGCGGCTGGTCGCAGCAAGACATCTTCCTGCCACAGGCTTTGACCCGTGAGCTTGCGGCCGAGTGCCGCCGGCGTGCCGTGCAGGGCGAGCTGGCGCCTGCGGCGGTTGGGCGGGGGCCGGCCCAGGAGATTCGCGAAGGCATTCGCGGCGATCGCATCCAGTGGCTGGAGCCGGGGGACTCGGCCCCCAGCGACCGCTACCTGGAGCTGATGGACGCCCTGCGCGAGGCCCTGAACCGCGGGCTGTTCCTGGGTTTGGAGGATTTCGAATGCCATTTCGCGCTCTACCCGCCGGGTGCCTTCTACCGCAAGCACGTCGACCGCTTCCGCGATGATGACCGGCGCATGGTTTCGGCCGTGGTCTACCTCAACGACGCCTGGGTGCCGGAGCATGGCGGCCAGCTGCGCATGTACCTGGAAGAAGGGCGCGAGCACGACGTGGCGCCGGTGGGTGGCTGTCTGGTGGTGTTCCTCTCGGGCGAGGTGCCCCACGAAGTGCTGCCCGCCGCCCAGGACCGCCTGTCGCTGACCGGCTGGTTCCGCCGCCGTGGCAACGAGCCGTTCTGACATGCACAAGATCCTGGTCAGCCGTTGCCTGCTGGGCCACCGCGTGCGCTACGACGGCGGTGCCAGCGGGCCGTTCGACCAGCTGGACCTGTGGCTTGCCGAGGGCCGCATCGTCGGCCTGTGCCCGGAAGTGGCCGGCGGCCTGCCCACCCCACGCCCTGCAGCGGAGATTCCCGGCGGGCAGGGCGTGCAGGTGCTGGAAGGCCAGGCCCGCGTGCTGACCCAGGCGGGCGAGGATTTCACCGAGGCGTTCATGCGCGGCGCGCAGCTGGCGCTGGAGGCCGTGCGCCGGCACGGCATTCGTATCGCGGTGCTCAAGGCCAACAGCCCGTCGTGCGGCAACCTGCTGACCTACGACGGCAGTTTTACCGCCACCAAGGTCACAGGCGAGGGCGTGACGGCGGCGTTGCTGCGCCGTGAAGGCGTGCAGGTGTTCAGCGAGCTTGAATTGGCTGAGGCTGACAAGGCTTTGAAAGCCATCGAAATGGCTGGCTGATTACCTGTGGGAGCTGGCTTGCCAGCGAGATTTTGTTCCGCTCCAACAGCTCGCTGGCAAGCCAGCTCCCACACCCCGGTTTGCATGAAACATGCTTTCGGGGGCGCATTCCAGAGCGCCCAAGTGGGTTATTTCGTCTAAGGTATTCCAGACAAAACCAGAACCGTTTCCTGGAGACCCCAAATGAAATCGCTATTTTCCCGCGCCGCCGTTGCCGGCCTGCTGATGGGTGCCTCGCTGCTGGCCACTGCCGATGACCTGAAAAGCGTCGAAGCCCCGGCGGGCGCCAAGGTGTTCATCGTTTCCCCAGCCGACGGCGCCACCGTCGACAAGACCTTCACGGTGAAATTCGGCATCGAAGGCATGAAGCTGGCCCCCGCTGGCGACCCCACGCCCAACACCGGCCACCACCACCTGCTGGTAGACGTCGACCAGCAGCCGCCAGCCAACCAGCCTTTGGCCGTGACTGACCACATCCTGCACTTCGGCAAGGCCCAGACCGAAACCACCCTGACCCTGGCCCCGGGCAAGCACACCCTGCAACTGCTGCTGGCCGACCGCTTCCACGTGCCGTTCAAGCCGGCGGTGGAATCGAAGAAGATCACCGTTACCGTGAAGTAGGCGTCACGGCAAAAAAAAGGGAGGCCCGAGGGCCTCCCTTTTTCATGACGCAGGCTTGCTTAGAACAGTACGCGGCTACGGATGGTGCCGTTGATCTGTTGCAGCTTGGCCTGGGCCAGGTCCGAGTACTCGGCGTCGACGTCGATCACCACGTAGCCGACTTTCTCGTTGGTCTGCAGGAACTGACCGGAGATGTTGATGCCGTTTTCGGCGAAGACCTTGTTGATCTCGCTCAGCACGCCCGGGATGTTCTCGTGGATGTGCAGCAGGCGGTGCTTGCCCGGGTGAGCCGGCAGGGCCACTTCAGGGAAGTTGACCGACGACACCGAGGTACCGTTGTCGCTGTACTTGACCAGCTTCTCGGCCACTTCCAGGCCGATGTTGGCCTGGGCTTCGGCGGTGGAACCACCGATGTGCGGGGTCAGGATCACGTTGTCCAGGCCACGCAGCGGGCTTTCGAAGATGTCGTCGTTGGAGCGTGGCTCCACCGGGAACACGTCGATGGCGGCGCCGATCAGGTGCTTGTCCTTGATGGCTTCGGCCAGGTGGTCCAACTCGACCACGGTGCCGCGCGCGGCGTTGATCAGGATGCCGCCCTTCTTGATGGCGCGGATTTCCTTCTCGCCCATCATCCACTGGGTGGCAGCGGTCTCAGGCACGTGCAGCGAGACGATGTCGGACATGCCCAGCAGCTCGGTCAGGCTGGCCACCTGGGTGGCGTTGCCCAGCGGCAGCTTGGTGATGGTGTCGTAGAAGAACACCTGCATGCCCAGGCTTTCGGCCAGTACCGACAGTTGGGTACCGATCGAGCCGTAGCCGACGATGCCCAGCTTCTTGCCACGGATCTCGAAGGAGTTGGCCGCGCTCTTGATCCAGCCACCGCGGTGGCAGGAAGCGTTCTTCTCCGGGATGCCGCGCAGCAGCAGGATGGCCTCGGCCAGCACCAGTTCGGCTACCGAACGGGTGTTGGAGTACGGGGCGTTGAACACGGCGATGCCGCGCTCGCGGGCCGCGTCCAGGTCAACCTGGTTGGTGCCGATGCAGAAGCAGCCGACAGCCACCAGCTTTTTCGCGCAATCGAAGAGCTCTTCGGTCAGCTGGGTGCGGGAGCGGATACCGATGAAGTGTGCATCGGCGATCTTTTCCTTCAGCTCGGCCTCAGGCAGCGCCTTGATGTGGTACTCGATATTCGTGTACCCGGCGGCCTTGAGGACGTCGACGGCGGATTGGTGGACGCCTTCGAGAAGAAGGAACTTGATCTTGCTCTTATCGAGAGAAGTCTTGCTCATCTGCGTAAACCTGTGTCCCGGAGAAAAAATGGCAGGGGGTATGAAGCGGGTCGCGAAACGGCGCCAAGCGCGGTTAGCGGGGGGCGTATGCTAGCATATCCCCCCCTTGATAAGCCCATCCCTGGGACGTGAAGTGTGCTCAGGGTGACTATGAATAGTTCGAGAGTTCTGCGATGACCCATCCTGCGTTTCTTGAAGAGCTTCAGACCCTGGTTGAACCCGGCAAGGTACTCACCGACGCCGATTCTCTCGAGGCTTATGGCAAGGACTGGACGAAACAATTCGCCCCGGCCCCCAGTGCAATCGTGTTCCCCAAGACCATCGAGCAAGTGCAGGCCATCGTGCGCTGGGCCAATGCCCACCAGGTGGCGCTGGTGCCGTCGGGCGGCCGCACCGGCCTGTCTGCCGCGGCCGTGGCAGCCAATGGCGAAGTCGTCGTGTCGTTCGACTACATGAACCGCATCGGCGCGGTGGATACCGTTGATCGGACCGTGGTCTGCCAGCCGGGGGTCATCACCAAGCAGTTGCAGAACCTGGCCAAGGATCACGACCTGTATTACCCGGTGGACTTCGCTTCCTCGGGCTCCAGCCAGATTGGCGGCAATATCGGCACCAATGCCGGCGGGATCAAGGTGATTCGCTACGGCATGACCCGCAACTGGGTGGCCGGCCTCAAGGTAGTCACCGGCAAGGGCGACCTGCTGGAGCTGAACAAGGACCTGATCAAGAACGCCACCGGCTACGACATGCGCCAGCTGTTCATCGGCGCCGAAGGCACCCTGGGCTTCGTGGTGGAAGCCACCATGCGCCTGGACCGGGCGCCGAAGAAACTCACCGCCATGGTGCTGGGTACCCCGGACTTCGACTCGATCATGCCGGTATTGCACGCGTTCCGCGGCAAACTGGATCTCACGGCGTTCGAATTCTTCTCCGACAAGGCGCTGGCCAAGGTCATGGCCCGTGGTGACGTGCCGCCGCCGTTCGCCACCGAGTGCCCGTTCTACGCGCTGCTGGAATTCGAGGCCACCACCGAGGAGGTCTCCAACGAGGCGCTGGCCACCTTCGAGCACTGCGTGGAGCAGGGCTGGGTGGTGGACGGGGTAATGAGCCAGAGCGAGCAACAGTTGGCCAACCTGTGGAAGCTGCGTGAGTACATCTCCGAGACCATCTCGCACCGCACCCCGTACAAGAACGATATCTCGGTGACCGTGGCGCAAGTGCCGGCGTTCCTCAAGGACATCGACGCGATCGTCAGCGAAAGCTACCCAGACTTCGAAGTGGTCTGGTACGGCCACATCGGCGATGGCAACCTGCACCTGAACATTCTCAAGCCCGAGGACCTGAGCAAGGAGGAGTTCTTCGCCAAGTGCGCGGTGGTGAACACCGCAGTGTTCGAGACGGTGCAGAAGTACAACGGCTCGATCTCGGCCGAGCACGGCGTGGGCCTGGTCAAGCGCGACTACCTGGACTACAGCCGCTCGCCCGCCGAAATCGACTACATGAAGGCCCTGAAGGCGGTGTTCGACCCCAATGGCATCATGAACCCAGGCAAGATCTTCCCGGTTTGATCAATCAAGGAGTCGGTCATGAGCTATCAGCATCAATACGTTGACGGTACCCGCATCCACTTCCCGGTGGGCAAGGTGGTGTGTATCGGGCGCAACTACGCCGAGCACGCCAAGGAGCTGAACAACCCGGTGCCCACCGAGCCGCTGCTGTTCATCAAGCCGGGCAGCTGCGTGGTGGCGGCCGAAGGCGGCTTCAGCATCCCCACCGAGCGCGGTTCGGTGCACTACGAGGCGGAAATCGCCGTGCTGCTGGGCAAGCCGCTGTCCACCAGGCCCAGCGAGGAAGAGGTGCTGGACGCCATTTCCGGCTACGCCCCGGCCCTGGACCTGACTCTGCGCGACGTGCAGAGCAAGCTCAAGGAGAAGGGCCTGCCGTGGGAGCTGGCCAAGGCCTTCGACGGCGCCTGCGTGCTGACGCCGTTCGTGGTGGCCAGCAGTTTCCCGGACGTGACCGACATCCCGGTGCGCCTGACCATCAACGGCGAAGTGCGCCAGGACGGCAACAGCAACCTGATGCTCAACCCCATCGTGCCGATGATCCAGTACATGGCCGCGCACTTCTCGCTGCAGGCCGGTGACGTGATCATGACCGGCACCCCCGCAGGCGTGGGCGCGCTGAACCCTGGCGACCAGCTGGTGCTGGAGCTGCCGGGTGCCAGCCGCTTCGAGATGGTTGTTGCCTGATCGGCGCTTTTTGCACTTTTTTAACACGCCATTTGGATAATGCGGCTTAATCGCCTGGCGCGCCCCTTGCGCGCCAGGCTCGCCGCATTTTTCAGGAACCCCTCCACATGGCCGTATCCCCCTCCAATTCCTTGCCTGCGCCTTCGCGCAAGCCACGCCTGTTGCAGCGCTGGTACGTCTGGTTGTTGCTGGTGGTGGTGGCCTATGTGGTCGCCGCCGTCATGCACTGGGACGCCCGCGCCAAGCTGTGGGTGGTCGAGCGCCTGACCCCGCAGGCTGAACGCGACGCCGCCGTGTGGCTGCCGGACTACCATGCCTTCATCGACGGCAAGCTGCTGCCGGGCATGGAAAAGGACGAAGCCTCGGACCTGACCTACAACCCCGAGACCAAGACCCTGTTCTCGGTGATGGGCAAGAACGCCTTCCTGGTGGAGCTGAACCTGGAAGGCGACGTGTTGCGCAAGATGCCGCTCAACGGCTGGTCCAACCCCGAGGGCGTGGCCTACCTGAGCGGCGGCCGCATGGCCATTACCGACGAGCGCCAGCACCTGATGACCGTGGTGCAGGTGACCCCGGACACCAAGGCGCTGAACCTGGCGGACTGGCCGCAGTTCGACCTGGGGCCATCGGCCAACCAGAACAAGGGCTTCGAAGGCATCGCCTGGGACCCGCGCCGCGGCCAGATCCTGCTGGGCGAAGAGCGCCCGGCGGCGATGTTCACCCTCAAGAGCGATGCCGAGGGCAAATGGCAGGGTGACAAGGTGAAACTGGCCTACACCACGCTGAACCTGCGCAACCTGTCGGCGCTGGGCGTGGACCCGCGCACGGGCAACACCCTGGTGTTGTCGGCGGATTCGCACATGCTGCTGGAGCTGGACCCTACGGGCAAGCAGGTCAGCTTCATGACCCTGCTGGGCGGCATGAACGGCCTGAAAGACACCATCCCCCGCGCCGAGGGCGTGGCGATGGACGAAAGCGGGACTATCTACATGGTCAGCGAGCCGAACCTGTTCTACGTGTTTCGCAAGTTCTGAAGCCTGACGCGTAACATCCCGTAGCCGCTGCCGCAGGCTGCGCTGGCCCTCAGCCACGCTGGAGATCTCCAGTGTTCATCAGGGCCAGCGCAGCCTGCGGCAGCGGCTACGTTTTGTGCGGTACCCGTCAGCGCAGGCTCTTCACGCCTTCCGAAGTCCCCAGCAACAGCAGGTCGGCCGGGCGCGCCGCGAACAGGCCGTTGGTCACCACGCCAACGATGGCGTTGATCTGCGCTTCCAGCGCCACCGGGTCGGTGATCTGCATGTTGTGCACGTCGAGGATGATGTTGCCGTTGTCAGTGATCACGCCTTCACGGTACACCGGGTCGCCGCCCAGTTTCACCAGCTCGCGGGCCACGTGGCTGCGGGCCATGGGGATGACCTCGACCGGCAGCGGGAAGGCGCCCAGCACCGGTACCAGCTTGCTGGCGTCGGCGATGCAGATGAAGGTCTTGGCCACGGCCGCGACGATCTTCTCGCGGGTCAGGGCCGCGCCGCCGCCCTTGATCAGGTTCAGCTTCTCGTCGCTCTCGTCGGCGCCGTCCACGTAGAACTCCAGGTCGCTGACCGTGTTCAGTTCATACACCGGGATACCGTGGCCCTTCAGGCGCGCGGCAGTGGCTTCGGAGCTGGCAACGGCGCCGTCGAAGGCTCCCTTGTGCTGGGCCAGGGCGTCGATGAAGCAGTTGGCGGTCGAGCCGGTGCCAACGCCGACGATGCTCTTGTCGTCCAGCTTGGGCAGAATGAAGTCGACAGCAGCCTGGGCGACGGCCTGTTTGAGTTGGTCCTGGGTCATGCGGGCTCCGGAGCGGGCATAAAAGGCGGGGGGAAGGGCGGCATTATACCCCTTTGCTGTGGTCCTTGGCTGGAACGCTGGGGTAGACTCGCAGGTCTTGCTCAACCGCCAGTGATGCTTCCGATGCTCGAACAGTACGTTAAGAAGATCCTCACCTCGCGCGTCTATGACGTTGCCGTGGAAACTCCCCTGCAGGCCGCCGGCCAGCTGTCCAAACGCCTTGGCAACCATATTCTGCTCAAGCGCGAAGACCTGCAGCCGGTGTTTTCCTTCAAGATTCGCGGCGCTTACAACAAGCTGGCGCAGTTGAGCGACGAAGAACGTGCCCGTGGCGTGGTCACCGCCTCGGCGGGCAACCATGCCCAGGGCCTGGCCCTGGCCGCACGGGAAATGGGCGTGAAGGCCACCATCGTGATGCCCAAGACCACCCCCGAAATCAAGGTCGAGGGCGTGCGCTCGCGCGGCGGCAAGGTCGTGCTGCACGGCGATTCCTTCCCCGAGGCGCTGGCCTATTCGCTGAAGCTGGTGGACGAGAAGGGCTACGTCTACATCCACCCCTACGACGACCCGCACACCATCGCCGGCCAGGGCACCGTGGCCATGGAGATCCTGCGCCAGCACCCTGGCCAGCTCGACGCCATCTTCGTGCCGGTGGGCGGCGGCGGCCTGATCGCCGGCATCGCCGCGTACGTGAAATACCTGCGCCCGGAAATCAAGATCATCGGCGTCGAACCCGATGACTCCAACTGCCTGCAGGCGGCCATGGCTGCCGGCGAGCGCGTGGTGCTGCCAACCGTGGGCATCTTCGCCGACGGCGTGGCGGTGGCACAGATCGGCCAGCACACCTTCGACATCTGCAAGGATTACGTCGACGAAGTGATCACCGTCAGCACCGACGAAATCTGCGCGGCAATCAAGGATATCTACGACGATACCCGCTCGATCACCGAGCCGGCAGGCGCGCTGGGCGTGGCTGGCATCAAGAAGTACGTGGAACTGCGCGGCGTCGGCGGCCAGACCCTGGTGGCCATCGACTCGGGCGCCAACGTCAACTTCGACCGCCTGCGCCACGTGGCCGAGCGCGCCGAGCTGGGCGAAGGCCGCGAAGCCATCATCGCCGTGACCATCCCCGAGCAGCCGGGCAGCTTCAAGGCCTTCTGCGAGGCCATCGGCAAGCGCCAGATCACCGAATTCAACTACCGCTACAACACCGGCCGCGAGGCGCACATCTTCGTTGGCGTGCAGACCCACCCGGACACCGACCCGCGCGCGGCGCTGGTGGCCAGCCTGAGCGAGCAGGGCTTCCCGGTGCTGGACCTGACCGACAACGAACTGGCCAAGCTGCACATCCGCCACATGGTCGGCGGCCACGCCGTGCAGGTCAGCGACGAGATGGTGCTGCGCTTCGAGTTCCCGGAGCGTCCGGGCGCGTTGTTCAACTTCCTCAACAAGCTGGGCGGGCGCTGGAACATCTCGATGTTCCACTACCGCAACCACGGCGCCGCCGATGGCCGCGTGGTAGCAGGCCTGCAGGTGCCGGCCGAGCAGCGTGGGGAAGTGGCTGCCGCGCTGACCGAGATCGGCTATCCGTTCTGGGACGAGACCGACAACCCGGCCTACCGCCTGTTCCTGGGCTGACTGCTAGACTGTAGAGCATCGACACCCGCACAGGAGCTGCCCCATGGAAACCCTGAGCCTGCTGAAAATGCTCCACGGCATCGCCACCGCGCTGCTGTTGGGCAGCGTGGCCGCGGTGCTGTTCCAGACCTGGCGCGGCTGGCGCGGCGGCGACAAGTCGGCCTTCGCCAGGACCCTGCAACGGCCGTGGCTGTACGCCTGGATTCTGATGGGCGTCAGCGTCGCGAGCTTTCCCTTCACCGGCTGGTGGATGATGCACACCGTGGGCTGGCCGCTGGGCCAGGCCTGGCTGCTGGGCGCCTCGGTGCTGTACGTGGTGGGGGTGGCGGGGTTCCTGCTGCTGGTGCGCCGCACCATTCGCTGGCGGCAGGCGGCCGTGGCCTACAACCAGGTGCAGGTGGTGAAGCAGCGCAAGTTCAGCGTGGTGTTCGCGGCGGTGTCGCTGGTGGTGCTGGTGGCGATCCTGGCGTTGATGCTGGCTAAGCCGGTGTAGGCTGGACGCGGCCTTCGGCCGCTGCTACGGACCCGTAGCAGCGGCCAAAGGCCGCGTCAGGGCCCACATCAATCGCGCAACGACATCACCTTCCACCCCCGCCGCTGCGCTTCGGCCAGCAGGTTCGGGTCGGCGTCCACCACCACCGGGTGGGTCACCTTCTCCAGCAACGGCAGGTCGTTCATGGAGTCGCTATAGAAGTAGCTGTCTTCCAGGTCGAAGCCGTTCTCCTCCAGCCAGCGGTTCAGGCGCGTCACCTTGCCTTCGCGGAAGCACGGCACGTCGGTGCTGCGGCCGGTGTAGCGGCCGTCGACCATCTCGCATTCGGTGGCCAGCAGGGTGTCCACGCCCAGGCGCGCGGCAATCGGGCCGGTGACGAAGCGGTTGGTGGCGGTGATGATCAGCAGCTTGTCGCCGGCGTCACGGTGCTGCTGCAGCAGCGCCAGGGCCTTGGGCAGGATGATCGGTTCCACGCAGTCGCGCATGAAGTCGGCGTGCCATTCGGCCAGCTGGGCCATCTCGGTGGTCGCCAGAATCTCCAGGCTGAAGTTCAGGTAGTCGGTCAGGTTCAGCTTGCCGGCCAGGTAGTCCTGGTAGAACGCGTCGTTGCGGTTCTTGTATTCCACCGGGTCGAGGATGCCGCGCTCGCACAGGTAGTCGCCCCAGGCGTGATCGCTGTCGCCACCAAGCAGGGTGTTGTCGAGGTCGAATAAAGCCAGGCGCATGGAAGTTACTCGTCTGAAAACAGGAAAAGGCCCACAGAATACGGACTTTTCACAACAGTGCACATAAGGTATGCGGGTGCGTTGCTGCCTTGACGATCTTTGTGGAACAATGCCAAGACATGCGTTTGCGAGGTTGCTGCCGTGATCGACCCCGATGGTTTCCGTCCCAATGTCGGCATTATTCTGACCAATGATGCCGGACAGGTGCTGTGGGCTCGTCGTATCAATCAGGATGCCTGGCAGTTTCCACAGGGAGGTATCAACCCTCAGGAGACGCCGGAAGAGGCCTTGTACCGCGAGCTGAATGAAGAAGTGGGGCTGGAGCGACAAGATGTTGAAATTCTTGCCTGCACCCGCGGCTGGTTGCGTTATCGTTTACCTCAACGCCTGGTGCGTACCCACAGCCAACCGCTGTGTATCGGCCAGAAGCAGAAGTGGTTCCTCTTGCGCCTGGTCTCCAACGAACAGCGCGTGAGGATGGATTTGACCGGTAAACCGGAATTCGATGGCTGGCGCTGGGTCAGTTATTGGTACCCGCTTGGCCAGGTGGTGACATTCAAGCGCGAGGTGTATCGCCGCGCTCTCAAAGAGCTTGCCCCGCGCCTGCTGGCGCGCGACTGACGACGGAGTTCGACCCCGAGCCATGCTCAATACGCTGCGCAAGATCGTCCAGGAAGTCAACTCCGCCAAGGATCTCAAGACGGCGTTGGGGATCATTGTGCTGCGCGTCAAAGAGGCCATGGGCAGCCAGGTCTGTTCGGTCTACCTGCTGGACCCGGAAACCAACCGTTTCGTGCTGATGGCCACCGAGGGCTTGAACAAGCGCTCCATCGGCAAGGTCAGCATGGCCCCCAACGAAGGCCTGGTGGGCCTGGTGGGCACGCGCGAAGAACCGCTGAACCTGGAAAACGCTGCCGACCACCCCCGTTATCGCTACTTCGCCGAGACCGGCGAGGAACGCTTCGCCTCCTTCTTGGGCGCACCGATCATTCACCACCGCCGCGTGGTGGGGGTACTGGTTATCCAGCAAAAGGAGCGGCGTCAGTTCGACGAGGGCGAAGAAGCCTTCCTGGTCACCATGAGCGCGCAATTGGCCGGCGTCATTGCCCACGCTGAGGCCACCGGCTCGATCCGGGGCCTGGGGCGCCAGGGCAAGGGCATCCAGGAGGCCAAGTTCGTTGGCGTGCCGGGTTCGCCCGGTGCCGCCGTGGGTACCGCGGTGGTCATGCTGCCGCCGGCCGACCTCGACGTGGTGCCCGACAAGACCGTCACCGACATCAAGGCCGAACTGGAACTGTTCCAGACCGCGCTCGAAGGCGTTCGCAACGACATGCGCACCCTTTCGGCGAAGTTGGCCACGCAATTGCGCCCCGAAGAGCGCGCCCTGTTCGACGTCTACCTGATGATGCTCGACGACGCCTCGCTGGGCAGCGAGGTGACCAACGTCATCAAGACCGGCCAGTGGGCCCAGGGCGCCCTGCGCCAGGTGGTCACCGAGCACGTCAACCGCTTCGAACTGATGGACGACGCCTACCTGCGCGAGCGCGCCTCGGACGTCAAGGACCTGGGCCGCCGCCTGCTGGCCTACCTGCAGGAAGCCCGGCAACAAACCCTGGTTTACCCCGACAATACCATCCTGATCAGCGAAGAACTCTCGCCAGCCATGCTTGGCGAGGTGCCGGAAGGCAAACTCGTGGGCCTGATTTCGGTGCTTGGCTCGGGCAACTCCCACGTCGCCATCCTGGCCCGGGCCATGGGCATCCCGACGGTGATGGGCCTGGTGGACCTGCCGTACTCCAAGGTCGACGGCATCCAGATGATCGTCGACGGCTACAAGGGCGAGGTCTACACCAACCCCAGCGAGGTGCTGGCCAAGCAGTTCGCCGAAGTGGTCGAGGAAGAACGCCAGCTGGCCCAGGGCCTCGACGCCCTGCGCGAATTGCCGTGCGTGACCCTGGACGGCCACCGCATGCCGCTGTGGGTGAACACCGGCCTGCTCGCCGACGTGGCCCGTGCCCAGCAGCGCGGCGCCGAGGGCGTGGGCCTGTACCGCACCGAAGTGCCGTTCATGATCAACCAGCGCTTCCCCAGCGAGAAGGAACAGCTGGCCATCTACCGTGAGCAGCTGGCGGCCTTCCACCCGCTGCCGGTGACCATGCGCAGCCTGGACATTGGCGGTGACAAGGCGTTGTCCTACTTCCCCATCAAGGAAGACAACCCGTTCCTGGGCTGGCGCGGCATTCGCGTTACCCTCGACCACCCGGAAATCTTCCTGGTGCAGACCCGCGCCATGCTCAAGGCCAGCGAGGGCCTGAACAACCTGCGCATCCTGCTGCCGATGATCTCCGGCACCCACGAGACCGAGGAAGCCCTGCACCTGATCCACCGGGCCTGGGGCGAGGTGCGCGACGAAGGCACCGACGTGCCGATGCCGCCCGTGGGCGTGATGATCGAGATTCCGGCGGCGGTGTACCTGACCCGTGAATTGGCGCGCCAGGTGGACTTCCTGTCGGTGGGCTCCAACGACCTGACCCAGTACCTGCTGGCCGTGGACCGTAACAACCCGCGGGTGGCCGACCTCTACGACTACTTGCACCCGGCGGTGCTGCAGGCCCTGCAACACGTGGTCACCGAGGCCCATGCCGAAGGCAAGCCGGTGAGCATCTGCGGCGAGATGGCCGGCGACCCGGCGGCCGCGGTGCTGCTGATGGCCATGGGCTTCGACAGCCTGTCGATGAACGCCACCAACCTGCCGAAGGTGAAGTGGATGCTGCGCCAGATCAGCCTGGGCAAGGCCAAGGAACTGCTGGCGCAACTGATGAAGATCGACAACCCGCAGGTTATCCACAGCTCGCTGCAGTTGGCGCTGAAGAACCTGGGCCTGGCGCGGATGATCAACCCGGCTGCGCCGAAGACCCTGTAGGCCCTGACGCAGCCCAACCCCCGTAGCCGCTGCCGATAGGCTGCGCTGGCCCGTGAATCCCGTGAAGATCTTCAGCGTGGATTAGGGCCAGCGCAGCCTTCGGCAGCGGCTACGCAGTGTGCACTACAGGCTCAGGTCCACCTCCCCCAACGCCCCGCCATACGGCCCGAAGCTGCGCTCCACGATGCGCCGCGAACCCTCGGCGCGCACGATCAGTGCCGTGCTTGCCCGGGTGCCGTAGTTCTCGCTGGCAATGAACACGCTCGACAGCAACGACTCGGTCGCCAGGCCCACGCCAGTGTCGGGCAGGGCGCCATCGGCAGCGCGCTCCGGGTCCCGCAGCAGGGCCAGCAGCCCTTCAGGCCGGGGATCATCCACTTGCGCCGCCAATGCCGCCTTCGCCTTCAGCAGTTTCGGCCATGGCGTGTCCAGCCCGGCGTTGGACAGCCCGTACACGCCGCTGGCGAGGTCCCGCGGCAGGCGTTCACGCTGGTTGAAATAGCACAGCCGCCCGGCCGCCCCCAGCAGCAGGTTGAACCCCGAATACTCGCCGGCACGGCTGCCGATGTCGTCCAGGTATTGATCAATCGACACCTGGCTGGTCAGAAAACGCGCAACCAGGTCGCCGCGCGAGCGCCGGCCCAGGGGCTGGCCGGGGTCGCGAATGTTGGTCAGGGCGGCAAAGCGCCCGTTCGGCCCCAGCCCCAGCCAGGTGCCGCCGGCTTCCAGGTCGCGGCCGGCGTGCACGCCCTCGGCGTCCTGCCAGTGGCCCAGCGGCAGGCTGGGGCGGGCGTAGAATTCGTCGCGGTTGGCGGCCAGCACCAGCGGCACGGGGTGCCCGGGGCGCCAGGCGAATACGATCAGACACATGAGGTTAGCCTTGTGTTTTGTTTCACTGTACCCGCACTCCGTCCCTGCACAGTAGAGGCGACGGGTCCTATCCGTTACCATGCGCTCCAGTTTTCACTGACACAAGTTTCATGGCAACGGGCTGTCGGGCCGGGCATAGTCTCGGGTTTTCCCGCCCCTCGTGGCCATCCGGGAACGCAGGGGTGATCCCGCCGCCTGTCCACGTCAAGGAGTCGCAATGCTGCCTTACCCGCAGATCAATCCGGTGGCGGTCGCCATCGGACCGCTTCAAATCCACTGGTACGGCCTGATGTACCTGATCGGCATCGGCAGCGCCTGGCTGCTGGCCTCCAGCCGCCTGAATCGCTTCGACCCCACCTGGACCAAGGAGAAACTCTCCGACCTGGTGTTCTGGTGCGCCATGGGCGTGATCGTCGGCGGGCGCCTGGGCTACGTGCTGTTCTACGACCTGAAGGTGTACATCGACAACCCCACGCTGATCTTCGAAGTGTGGAAGGGCGGCATGGCGTTCCACGGCGGCCTGATCGGCGTGATGCTGGCCACCTGGTGGTTCGGGCGCAAGAACGGCAAGTCGTTCTTCGAACTGATGGACTTCATTGCCCCGCTGGTGCCGATCGGCCTGGGCGCCGGGCGCATCGGCAACTTCATCAACGGCGAACTGTGGGGCAAGCCCACCGACGTGCCGTGGGCGATGATCTTCCCGCCGCTGAGCGACCCTGCCCAGTTGCCACGCCATCCGTCGCAGCTGTACCAGTTTGCCCTTGAAGGCGTGGCGCTGTTCATTATCCTGTGGCTGTTCTCGCGCAAGCCGCGCCCCACCATGGCGGTGTCGGGCATGTTCGCGCTGTTCTACGGCATCTTCCGTTTCATCGTCGAGTTCGTCCGCGTGCCCGACGCGCAACTGGGCTACCTGGCGTTCGGCTGGGTCACCATGGGCCAGATCCTCTGCATCCCGATGATCCTCGGTGGGCTAGGGTTGATCTGGTGGGCCTACAACCGGCCCACCGCGCCGAAAAACGCCGCGGTATGATGGACGGGCGGGGCGAAAGCCCCGCCTTTTTCTTTTTCTGCAAACGGTCGCTGCTGCTGGCGACCGACTTGAGGCCTCAATGAAAGCGTACCTGGATCTCCTGACCGATGTGATCACCAACGGCGTGACCAAGGGTGATCGGACCGGCACCGGCACCAAGGCCGTCTTCGCGCGCCAGTTCCGTCACAACCTGGCCGATGGCTTCCCGCTGCTGACCACCAAGAAGCTGCACTTCAAGAGCATCGCCAACGAGCTGATCTGGATGCTCAGCGGCAACACCAACGTGAAGTGGCTGAACGAAAACGGCGTCACCATCTGGGACGAGTGGGCCACCGAGAGCGGTGACCTGGGCCCGGTGTACGGCGAGCAGTGGACCGCCTGGCCGACCAAGGATGGCAAGACCATCAACCAGATCGACTACATGGTCGACACCCTGAAGAACAACCCCAACAGCCGTCGCATCCTGTTCCACGGCTGGAACGTGGAATACCTGCCCGACGAGGCCAAGAGCCCGCAGCAGAACGCCGCCGAAGGCCGCCAGGCGCTGCCGCCGTGCCACCTGCTGTACCAGGCCTTCGTCAACGAAGGGCACCTGTCGATGCAGCTGTACATCCGCAGTTCCGACGTGTTCCTGGGCCTGCCGTACAACACCGCGGCCCTGGCCTTGCTGACCCACATGCTGGCGCAGCAGTGCGACCTGATCCCCCATGAGATCATCGTCACCACCGGCGACACCCACGCCTACGCCAACCACATGGAACAGATCCAGACCCAGCTGGCCCGCGAGCCGCGCAAGCTGCCGACGCTGAACATCAAGCGCAAGCCGGCGTCGATCTACGACTACAAGTTCGAAGACTTCGAGATCGTCGGCTACGACCCGCACCCAGGCATCAAGGCCCCGGTAGCCATCTGACCTATGTGGGAGCTGGCTTGCCAGCGAGCTTTTGAGGACCTAAAAGCTCGCTGGCAAGCCAGCTCCCACAAAGACAGCTACGGCTACGCGGTTGCGGGGCGCTTCACCGGGAACGCCACGAACGGCTTGATCTCCTTGAGCACGAACATGCTCTGCATCTCCTTGATGCCCGGCAGGCGCCGCACCACCGACATGGCGAAGTCGGCGAACTGGTCCAGGTCGCGGGCCACCACCTGCAGCAGGAAGTCGGCATCGCCGCCGATGCTGTAGCAGGCCACCACATCCTCCAGCTGCATCACCTCCTGCTCGAACTTCCTGGCCTCGGCTTCGCTGTGGCTGTCGATGCTCACCCGGATGAACACCATCACCCCCAGGCCGATCTTGCGCCGGTCCAGCACCGCCCGGTAGCCGAGGATGAAGCGGTGCTCTTCCAGGTGCCGCACGCGCCGCCAGCATGGCGAGGCGGACACGCCCAGCGCATCGGCCAGGGTCTGGTTGGTCATGCGGCCGTCCTGCTGCAGGGCGGTCAGCAGCTTCACGTCCAGGGCGCTTAACGTCTGGTTGGTCATAAATTCCTGCTCAATCCATCTGGCGGGTAACATCTGCCCAAAATAGCCGGTTTCTGGGCAAACACAGGAATAATTTTCCAGCCGCCACGCGCTAGCATTTTTCCCACCCAGCCAAGGAGGAATGCCCCATGCTCGACCTGTCCCAAGTACTCACCTACAGCGCCGCCCTGGGCGTGGCCGCCGCCATCCCCGGCCCCGGCATGGCCGCGCTGGTGGCGCGCAGCGTCAGCGGCGGCGCGCTGTCGGGCTTCTGCCTGCTGGGCGGGCTGATTCTCGGCGACCTGACCTACCTGTCGCTGGCCGTGTTTGGCCTGGCGATGATCGCCGAACACTTCCACGCCCTGTTCCAGCTGGTGCGCTGGGGCGCGGCGCTGTACCTGGCCTACCTGGCCTGGCAGTTCTGGCGCGCCCAGCACCAGGCCATCGAGACGGGCAGGGCGGTGCCGCGCAAGGAACTGCTGTCGGCGGCCCTGTCCGGGTTGACCATCACCCTGGGCAACCCCAAGACCATCGCCTTCTACCTGGCCTTGCTGCCGCTGGTGATCAATCTGGAGGCGGTGTCATTGCAGGCTTGGGCCTTCATGCTGGTGCCGCTGA
This sequence comes from Pseudomonas imperatae, assembly GCF_057128625.1. Lineage (NCBI taxonomy): Bacteria > Pseudomonadati > Pseudomonadota > Gammaproteobacteria > Pseudomonadales > Pseudomonadaceae > Pseudomonas > Pseudomonas imperatae. Next base: position 91,725 of record NZ_JBSKHP010000002.1, read on the forward strand.
CCATCGCCGTGCTGCTGGCCGTGGGTGCGCTGTTCGTGTTCGGCGCCGTGCGCATCCGCCACCTGCTGTCGAGCCTGCGCGCCCAGCAGCGCCTGTTTCGCGGCGCGGCCCTGATCATGGCCGCCGCTGCCGCCGCCATGCTGGTGCGCGGGTAGAGGCGCGAACTGATGGGTTTTTGGCCCCGTGTTCTTTCGATGGCTGGCGCCAACCCGCCATTAACCTCCGTGCGCAAGCCATCCATGCATACGGGGTTTGCCGTGACTGATCGAGAGCTGCTAGAGAATTCCAGGCTACGGATTCTGCTGATAGAACCGCACGCCTTCCAACTGTTCGACACCCAGACCCTGCTCTACGACCTGGGCTGCCACTACCTGACCCCGGTCATGAGCCAGGACGAACTGGCGCGGGTGCTGCGCAGCAGCCGCGAGCACTTCGACGTGGCGATCTGCAGCGTGGGGACCTTCGACATGAGCGACCTGGAGCTGGCGGAACTGGTGTACGCCGACCGCAAGGTCAGGCACCTGATTCTGCTGTCCGACGGCCAGGTGCCGGCGCCGGCGCTGCTGGCCAGCCTGGTGCGGCGCCCGGCCCAGCCACTGCTGGGCATCGTGCAGAAACCGCTGCGGGCCACCACCATGCGCGCGCTGTTCGACCGCGTGCTGGCGGCCGGCAGTTCATGCCCGGCCTGAGTGCCCGGCGTGGCGGCCGTCGGGGCCGTACAGGGTGCGGCCGGTGGCCTCGTTGAGGTAGTTGAGGATGCGCTGGTTCTGCTGCTGGCGCACCCGCAGCATGTCGCCGTTGAACTGGTTGAGGTGCTGCGCGCGGGCGGCCAGGTCCTGCAGGCGCGTCCAGGCGGGCAGGCAGCCCTGGTCCCGGGCCAGCTGCATGGCGCCGTGGTGGTCGGGCGCATGGCCCAGCGAGCGCTGGGCGCGGCGGCGGGTGGTTTCCAGCTGCTCCAGGTCTTCTAGGATCGTCTGCTTGGCGATGCTCAGCTCGGTCAGCCGCTCGCCATCGATCTTCGGCCCGGCCAGCGCCAGGCGTTCCTGTTCCAGCAACGTCAGCAGGCGCTGCGCGGCCACCTGCTGGCGTTGCAGGTGGCGCGCCAGGCCCCTGGCGATGTCTTGTCCGGCCGGCGGCCGTTTTTCACTCGGGTGCTTGCCCATTCATTTCCATCACACTTTCGGCCATGCCATCGAAGATCCGCGACGAGTCGATCTGCAGCGAACCATCGCTGATCGACTGGCGAATCTCGTTCACCCGATTCATGTCGATATCGGCAGTGGACGCGTCCGAGCCGTAGAGGCTTTCGTTTAATTCCAGCGTGTTGCTGACCGCCGGATCCGTGTCACTGGCCTCACTTTTCTGCAGCCGATTGTTGGCCGAGAGGTCGGTATTGGGCAGTGTGTTGCTGAGCGCAGTGCTGATTATTTTCACGGTCGAATTTTCATAGTGTCCCTTTTGCCCACTATCGGCATTGGGTGATTGAACTTGAACGCCTGTGTTTCAAATATGTGGCACGTTCAATCGCGTACCAGCAGTTGATCAGGCCCGGTCACTTTGCCGCGCAGCAGCTTGCCGCGCTCGGCCACCACGCGCACCTCGTCGCCCAGGTAACCGTTATCCAGGGCCTTGCCCTGGCGGCTCAAGGTGAATCCGGCGCCGCGAAACTGCATGGCCACCGGATGGTTCTGCTCCACCAGCCAGGTCTTGCGCAGCGCCGTGGTGATCAGCGGCGCCGACGCCTTGAACGTGTGGCCCGCGCGTAGCCCCACCACCTCCTTGACGCTCAGCGCAGTGTTGGCCGGCAGCTTCTCCAGGGCGCCGGTCCTGAGGGCCAGCATGTCGGCTTCGATCACCTGGTTGGCCGCCAGGTTCTGCTGGCTGACCACGTAGGTCCCCATCACTGACACCTTTGCCTGCACGTAGTGCAACGCGCGCCCGCAGCGCACGCCCACCAGCACCCGGCCATAGCTGCGCTGCTCGGGGTGGGTGAGGAACGGGCGCGGGTCCTCGCAGGCCGCTGCCAGGTTGCTCAGCTCGATCTGCGGGTGGTTGGCGTGGGCCGGCAGGGCCGCGGTCAGCAGCTCGCGGATACGGGCCTGCTCCAGGGCCGGGTCGGCCACGGCCAGGGGGCTTTGCGGCAGCCACAGCAGCGCACTCAGGCAGGCGCTGGCAGTGGCGAGCCGGGCGCGCGCGGCGCGGGTAGGGCGAGTCGTCATGGGCGAATTCGTCGAGGGGTCGTGCAGGTGATTCTAGAGCGCGGCGCCGCGATGCAAGGTCGGAAGTGCTCGATAAATGCGTGTCTGTTTCGGCCTTTGGCTTGGCAACCTTGCGACTACTCTGCGCGCCTCACCCCCCAAACCGAGTCGGAGGCCGCCAGCATGATCGACAAGCTCGACAACGAGCTCAGCTTCCAGCAGGCCGCCTTGAGCCTGCGCGCCGAGCGTCAGCAAGTGCTGGCCAACAACATCGCCAACGCCGACACGCCGGGCTACCGCGCCCGCGATTTCGATTTTTCCAGCGAACTGGCCAGCGCCCTGGGGCAGGGCATGCCCAAGGCCAGCGGCATGAGCCTGGCGACCACCTCGGACCGGCACCTGGCGGCGACCTTCAGCGGCACCTCGTTGCACGAACTGCTCTATCGCGTACCCGACCAGCCCAGCCTGGACGGCAACACCGTGGACATGGACCGCGAACGCGCCCAGTTCAGTGACAACTCGGTGCACTACGAGGCCAGCCTGACGTTTCTGAACAGCCGGCTGCAAGCGCTCAAGACCGCCATGCAGTCCGAATAGAGCAGGTACCCACCATGTCGATTTTCAGCATCTTCGATATCGCCGGTTCCGCGCTGAGTGCCCAGTCCCAGCGCATGAACGTGACCGCCAGCAACCTGGCCAACGCCGACAGTGTCAGCGGCCCCGACGGCCAGCCGTACCGTGCCCGCCAGGCCGTGTTCGAGGCCCAGGCCGAGGGCCTGGGCGGTGTGCGCGTGAGCCAGGTGGTCGAGGACCAGTCGGCGTTCCGCAAGGAATACCGCCCCAGCGACCCCATGGCCGACGCCGACGGCTACGTCAGCATGCCCAACGTGGAGCCGGTGGGCGAGATGGTCAACATGATTTCCGCCTCGCGCTCCTACCAGGCCAACGTCGAGGTCATGAGCACGAGCAAGCAACTGATGCTTAAGACCCTGACCCTGGGAGAGTCCTGATCCATGACCAACACCATCAGCAGTTCCGTGCTGTCGTCGATGAACACCAGTTCGAGCAGCAGCACCACCAGCACCACCACGACCACGGCGGATGACCTGCAGGACCAGTTCCTCACCCTGCTGGTGACCGAGCTGCAGAACCAGGACCCCTCCGAGCCCATGGACAACACCGAGATGGTCTCGCAGCTGGCGCAGATCAACATGATCAGCGGCATCACCGACCTGGGTGACACGCTGGACAGCATCTCCGGCCAGATCGACACCAGCCAGGCCCTGCAAGCCTCGGCGCTGGTGGGCAAGGGCGTGCTGGTGGACGGCGACTCGATCACCGTGGACGGCGGCAGCGCCACCACCTACGGGGTCAACCTGGACGGCGACGCCGACACGGTCACCGCCACCATCACCGACAGCAGCGGCAACGTGGTCCGCACCATCAACGTCGGCGCCTTGAACGAAGGCACCCATTCGCTGACCTGGGATGGCCTGGAAGACGACGGCAGCACCGCGGCGGACGGCTCCTACACCGTGAGCATCACCGCCACCGACGGCGGCACCGCCGTGACCGCCACCGAGCTCAACTACGCGCTGGTCTCGGGCGTGAGCACCGACGACGACAGCGACGTGGTGCTGGAACTGGGCGCCAACACCGACAGCGCCAGCCTCAGCGACATCCGCCTGCTGCTGTAGCAGCGCAGCGCGACCTTTCACAGAAACGTGACCTTCGCGGCGTTTGCGGCTGCCCGGTCCTTATTGGCTTCAAGGAGCGAAACATGGGCTTTTCCCAAGCACTGAGCGGTTTGAGCGCGGCGTCCACCGACCTCAACGTGATCAGCAACAACATCTCCAACTCCGAAACCGTGGGCTTCAAGAGCTCCACCACCGAGTTCGCCGACGTCTACGCCGACGCCGAAGTGGGCCTGGGCACGTCCGTGTCTGGCGTGGTGCAGAATTTCGAGTCGGGTAGCCTGACCACCACCGACAACGACCTGGACCTGGCCATCAGCGGCGACGGTTTCTTCGTCTTCAACGACGGCAGCACCACCACCTACTCGCGCAACGGCCAGCTGACCCTGAGTTCGGACGGCTACCTGGAGAATGCCTCGGGCGCCAAGCTGGTGGGCGTCAACGGCGTGATCCAGATCCCGTCCAGCGGCCTGCAGGCCAGCGCCACCAGCGAACTGGATGCCACGCTGAACCTGGACTCCAGCTCGGACGCCATCACCAGCACCTTCGACTCGACCGACGCCACCACCTATTCGTACTCCACCAGCGCCACGGTTTACGACTCGCTGGGCAACAGCCACACCATGACGCTGTACTTCGCCAAGAGCGACGACACCAACACCTGGAACGTCTACAGCGCCATCGACGGCAACACCCTGACCGATGACGACGGCAATGCCCTGAGCCAGGAAGTGGCGTTCGACACCAGCGGCCTGCTGACCAGCGGCGCCACGTCGACCTACACCTATGACCCGGGCAACGGCGCGGCCGAGATGAGCATCGACCTCGACCTGACCGGCACCACCCAGTTCGGCAACGACTTCGAGCTGTCCAGCAGCTCCCAGGACGGCTACACCTCGGGCAGCCTGACCGGCTTCACCATCGATTCCAGCGGCAACGTGGTGGCCAGCTACTCCAACGACCAGACGCAGATCATCGACCAGATCGTGCTCGCCACCTTCAACAACGAGCAGGGCCTGAAGGCCGTTGGCGACAACAGCTGGACCGCCACCAGCGAGTCGGGCGTGGCCCTGCTGGGCACCGCCGGCACCGGCCAGCTGGGCTCGATCGAGAGCGGCGTGACCGAAGACTCCAACGTCGACCTGACCACCGAACTGGTGAACCTGATCATTGCCCAGCGCAACTTCCAGGCCAACTCGCAATCGGTGAAGACCCAGAGCGAAGTCCTCCAGCAAGCGGTCAGCCTCGGGTCGTAATCATGGATCGCATGCTTTTCACCGCCATGAGCGGCGCCAACCAGGCCCTCGACCAGCAAGCCGTGGTGGCCAACAACCTGGCCAACCTGTCCACCCCCGGCTTCCGCGCGCAACTGGCGCAGATGCAGGCCGTGCCGGTGCCCGGCGAAGGCCTGCCGACGCGGGTGTCGGTGGCCGCCACCGGCGTCGGCGTGGACTGGAACCAGGGCCCGGTGACCCGCACCGACCGCAACCTCGACGTGGCCCTGGACGCCAACGGCCTGCTGGCCGTGCAGACCAGCGACGGCAGCGAGGCCTACACCCGCCGCGGCGACCTGCAGGTGGACGGCGCCGGCAACCTGTCCCTGGGCGGCCGCCCGGTGATCGGCGATGGCGGCCCGCTCAGCGTGCCGCCGGGCAGTGAAGTCAGCATCGGCAGCGACGGCACCCTCACCGTGCGCGAGCAGGGCGGCGACGCCAAGGGCCTGGCCACGGTGGGCCGGCTGAAGATGGTCTCGGCCCTGCCGGGCACGGTCGAGGCCGGCACCGATGGCCTGTTCCGTGCCCCGCCGGGCCCGGACGGCTCGGTGCAGCCGCTGCCCGCCGACGAAACCATGCGCCTGAGCCCCGGCAACCTGGAGGGCAGCAACATCAGCCCCACCAGCGCCATGGTGGCAATGATCGACAACTCCCGCCGCTACGAGATGCAGATGAAGGTCATCAGCAGCGCCGACGAAAACGCCAAGAGCGCCAACAGCCTGCTGTCCCTGCAGGGCTAATTGAACGAGGAATGATCGATGATCCGATCACTGTGGACGGCCAAGACCGGCCTGGAAGCCCAGCAGGCGCAAATGGACGTGATCGCCAACAACCTGGCCAACGTCAGCACCAACGGCTTCAAGAAGTCGCGGGCGGTGTTCGAGGACCTGCTGTACCAGAACATGCGCCAGCCCGGCGCCCAGAGCACCAGCCAGACCAAGCTGCCCTCGGGCCTGCAGGTGGGCACCGGGGTGCGCCAGGTGGCCACCGAGCGCCTGCACACCCAGGGTAACCTCACCGAGACCGACAACAGCAAGGACCTGGCCATCAACGGCAACGGTTTCTTTGAAGTCGACATGCCCGACGGCAGCACCGCCTACACCCGCGACGGCAGCTTCCAGCTCGACGCCAACGGCCAGATGGTGACGTCCAACGGCTACACCCTGACGGGCGGCATCACCATTCCCAGCACCGCCACCTCGGTGTCGGTGAGCAACGACGGCATCGTCTCGGTGGTGCAGTCCGGCTCCGCCACCTCCACCCAGGTGGGACAGTTGAACGTGGCGCTGTTCATCAACCCGGCCGGCCTGGAAAGCATCGGCCAGAACCTGTACCTGGAGACCGACGCCTCGGGCGCGCCCACCGAAACCACGCCTGGCCTCAACGGCGCCGGCACGCTGTCGGAAGGCTACGTCGAGACCTCCAACGTCAACGTCGTGGAAGAGATGGTCAGCATGATCCAGGTGCAGCGCGCCTACGAGATCAACAGCAAGGCGGTGGATGCGTCCAACGAGATGCTGCAGCGCCTGACGCAGCTATGAGGTACGGCATGAACCTGAAGCCTTGCGTGGGCCTGCTGCTGGTGCTGCTGGCCGGTTGCGATGTGCTGCCGCACAAGCCGGTGGTGGCCGACGAAAGCATGGTGGTGCCGCCGTTGCCGCCGCGCTTGGCCGATGGCGCGATCTTCCAGGTGCGCCGTGGCGCGCAGCCGCTGTTCGAGGACCGCCGGCCGCGCATGGTCGGCGACACCCTGACCATCACCCTTAACGAGCAGGTCAGTGCCAGCAAGAACTCGGCGTCCAACGCCGGGCGCACCGGCACGGTGGGGCTGAGCATGAAGGCCACCTCCAGCCGGGCGTCCCAGGAGGGCAGCTATGGCCTGGATGCCTCGGTGGACAATGACTTCACCGGCAGTGGCGGCTCCCAGGCCACCAACTCGTTCACCGGCACCATCGCCGTGGCGGTGATGGAAGTGATGCCCAACGGCAACCTGCGGGTGCGTGGCGAGAAACAGATCGCCATCAACCAGGGCACCGAGTACATCCGCTTCTCCGGGGTAGTCAACCCGCGCACCATCACCGGCGATAACACCGTGGCGTCTACCCAGGTGTCGGACGCGCGCATCGAGTACGTCGGCGACGGCTATATCAACGAAGCGCAGCGCATGGGTTGGCTGCACCGCTTCTTCCTCAACATTTCCCCGCTCTGAGGGCCGGTGCCATGGCTGACCTGATTCGCTCCACCTTCGCCCGCTGCCTGGTGGGCCTGCTGTTGCTGGGCCTGGGTACCATCGCCCAGGCCGAGCAGATCCGCGACATCGCCGAATTCGCCGGCGTGCGCCCCAACAGCCTGGTGGGCTACGGCCTGGTGGTGGGCCTGGACGGCAGCGGTGACCAGACCACCCAGAGCCCGTTCACCGAGCAGAGCCTGACCAACATGCTGTCGCAGTTGGGCCTGACCCTGCCGGCCAACGCCAACATGCAGATGCGCAACATCGCGGCGGTGATGCTGACCGCCACCTTGCCGCCGTTCGCGCGGCCGGGGCAGCAGATCGACGTGGTGGTGTCGTCCATCGGCAACGCCCGCAGCCTGCGCGGCGGCACCTTGCTGATGACGCCACTCAAGGGCGCCGACGGCGATGTCTACGCCATGGCCCAGGGCAACCTGCTGGTGGGCGGCGCCGGCGCTGCGGCCAACGGCAGCAGCGTCACCGTCAACCAGCTGGCCGGCGGGCGCATTCCCCGTGGCGCGGTGGTGGAGCGCGAGGTGCCGCTGCGCCTGGGCGGCAACGACGGCGTGTTGAGCCTGTATTTGAACGAAGCCGATTTCGCCACCACCGAGCGCGCGGTGTACGCGATCAACAGCGAATTCCGCCGCACCGTGGCCTCGGCCGTCAACGGTGGGGTGATCCAGCTGCAGGGGCCGTTGTCGCCCAATGAGCGGGTCAACTTCATGGCCCTGGTAGAGAGCGTGCAGGTGCTGCCTGCCGACGCCAGGCCCAAGGTCATCATCGACTCGCGCACCGGCTCGGTGGTGCTCAACGGCGCGGTGAAGCTGGGGCGTGCGGCGGTGGCCCACGGCAACCTGTCGGTGGTCATCGACACCAGGAACCAGGTCAGCCAGCCTGGTGCGCTCAGCCAGGGGCAGACCGCCGGCAGCGCCAACAGCAGCATCTCGATCCAGGAGCAGGGCGGCCTGCTGCACCTGGTGGAAGGCAGCGCCAACCTGATGGACGTGGTCAAGGGCCTCAACGCCCTGGGCGCCACGCCCCAGGACCTGATGGTGATACTGCAGGCGCTGAAGGCCGCAGGTTCACTGCGTGCCGAGCTGGAGATCATCTGATGAGCCTGGCCAGCAGCACCGATGGCTTCGCCCTGGACATGCAGGGCCTGGCCAACCTGCGGCGCACCGCGGCGCAGGACCACAACGCCGGGGCCCACGAGGCCAGCAAGCAGTTCGAGGCCATGTTCCTGCAGATGATGCTCAAGAGCATGCGCGCCGCCATTCCCAAGTCCGACCTGGACAACGACTCGCAGACCGCCATGTACACCGAGATGCTCGATGAGCAGTGGGCGCAGCACCTGGCTGGCAAGGGCCTGGGCCTGGCCGAGGTGCTGGACCGGCAACTGGGGGTCAGCAGTGGCCAGCGGGTGACGGCGCCGTCGGGCAGGGTTGGCAATGTGCAGCAGGCGTTCGCCGCCTGGCAGCGCCGCGCGGTGGGCGATATCGGCAGCCGTGCGGCCCATGTGCAGGACTTCGTCCAGCGCCTGGCCGGCCCGGCGCAGCAGGCGTCGCGCAGCAGCGGCATTCCCGCCGAGCTGATCGTCGCCCAGGCCGCGCTGGAAACCGACTGGGGCCGGCGCAAGATCCCCACCGCCAGCGGCGAGGACAGCCACAACCTGTTCGGCATCAAGGCTGGCGGGCGCTGGCGCGGCGCGACCACCGAGGTCATGACCAGCGAATTCGAGGACGGCCAGATGCGCAAGCAAGTGCAGAGCTTCCGCGCCTACGAAAGCGACGACGCGGCATTAGCGGACTACACCCAGTTGATCGGCAACAACGCCAACTACGCCGGCGTGCTCACTGCCCGCGACCCCTTGCATGCAGCGTACGCGTTGCAGCGCGGCGGCTACGCCACCGACCCCGACTACGCCAGCAAGCTGATCGCCGTCATGGCCACCATTGGCCCGCTGCGCCAGCCGCTGCAAACCGCGCGGCTGGAATAAAGGTATCGAATGGACCTGTGGGAGCTGGCTTGCCAGCGAGCTTTTGGGGCCTCAAGAGCTCGCTGGCAAGCCAGCTCCCACACTGTTGAGCGCGGCAAAAAAAACCGGCTGATTTTTCAAGATTTCGGGCAATCGGCCGATAACACGTGGCACGTCGTGCAGGAATTATTTATGAGCATCATTTCGATCGGTGTCAGCGGCCTGAACGCGGCACAAGTGGCCCTCAGCACCAGCAGCAACAACATCACCAACGTCTATACCGATGGCTACAACCTGGAGACTACCTCGCTTGCCGCGAGCTCCACGGGGGGCGTGGAGGTGACCAGTGTCGATCGTACGTTCGACCAGTTTATCGCGGCCCAGCTCAACGCGTCCACCAGCACCGAGAGCGCGCTCAGCACCTACTCGACGGAAGTCTCCCAGGTGGACGACCTGCTGGCCGACAGCACCTCGGACCTCGACACCCTGATGCAGGACTTCTTCTCCTCGGTGCAGACCATGAGCAGCGACGCCAGCGACTCGGCGGCGCGGGAAGAAGTGATCGGCTCGGCCGAGACCCTGGTGGCCCAGTTCAACTCCCTGGGCAGCTACCTGGACGACATGCAAAGCAGCGTCTCGTCGCAGATCACCGACCAGGTCGGCCAGGTCAACGACCTCACCGACCAGATCGCCACGCTCAACCAGCAGATCAGCGCCCTGGGCAGCAACTCGGACGCGGCCAACACCCTGATGGACCAGCGCGATTCCCTGGTGACCTCGCTCAGCGAGCTGGTGGACGTCGACCTCACCGTGCAGGACAACGGCAGCTACAGCATTTCCCTGAGCAACGGCCTGTCGCTGGTGTCCGGCTCCAACAGCTTCGAGCTGGCCGCCACCACCTCGTCCAGCGACCCGTCGCAGACCACCGTCAGCTACGTCGACGCCTCCGGCAACCAGACCGAACTGGACGAGTCGACCATCAGCGGCGGTTCCCTGGGCGGCCTGCTGACGTTCCGCAGCGAAACCCTGGACACCGCGCAGAACCAGCTGGGCCAGATGGCCGTGGCCCTGGCCAGCGCCTTCAACAGCCTGCAGACCAGCGGCACCGACCTCAACGGTGACACCGGCACGGCGTTCTTCTCGGTGGGCGACCCGGTGGTGTACAGCAACACCGGCAACACCGGCAGTGCCAGCCTCAGCGCCACGTTCTCCGATGACCTGGACAGCCTGGCCACCAGCAATTACACCGTCAGCTACTCGGACGACGACGGCTACACCGTCACCGACGCCAGCACCGGCTCGGCCGTGGCGGCCGCCTACGACGCCGACGCCGGCACCCTCAGCTTCGGCGGCCTGACCGTGACCATCAGCGGCACCGCCGATGATGGCGACAGCTTCCTGGTCAAGCCGCTGGCCAGCGCCGCCAGCACCCTGGACACCGAGATCGACGACCCGTCTCTGATTGCCGCCGGTTCGGGCGGCGGCGACAGCGACAACACCATCGCCCTGCAGATGCTCGACCTGCAGAACCAGGACCTGGTGGGCGGCAAGTCGACCCTGGCCGAGGCCTATGCCTCGCTGGTCAGCGAAGTGGGCAGCACCACCAGTTCCATCAGCACGCGGCTGGACAACCAGACCAGCGTCACCGACCAGTTGACCACGCTGCAGCAGTCCTCTTCGGGGGTGAACCTGGACGAAGAAGCCGCCGACCTGGTGCGCTACCAGGCCTACTACCAGGCCTGCGCGAAGATCGTCGAAGTGGGCTCTACCGTCCTCGACACCATTCTCGGCATGGACGCCTGACCAGGAGGCTTAGCGAATGCGCATTTCCACCCAGACCATCTTCAGCCAGGGCCTGAGCAACATGCTCACCCAGGAAGCCGCCTACCTGGACGCCAGCAACGAAGTCTCCAGCGGCAAGCGCGTGGTGAATCCATCGGACGACTCCTCGGCCGCCGCCCAGGCGGTGATCGTGCAGCAGAGTTCATCGCTCAACGACCAGTACGCCGCCTCGCGCACCTCGGTCACCACCTCGCTGTCCACCGAGGAAAGCGCCCTGGACAGCGTCAGCGACGCCATCACCAGCGCCAAGACGCTGCTGATCCAGGCCGGCGACGGCACCCTCAGCGACGAGGACCGGGCGTCCATCGCCACCTCGCTGCAGGGGGTGTACGACACCCTGGTGTCGCTGGCCAACACCACCGACAGCAGCGGCAACTACATCTTTTCCGGCTACCAGAGCCAGAGCCAGACCTTCGTCACCGACGAAGACGGCAACCTGACCTACCAGGGCGACGACAACGCGGTGATGCAGCAGGTCAGCGCCACCGAGACCCTGGCCAGCGGCGACACCGGCCAGACCGTGTTCCTCAGCGTCGGCAGCGCCGCCGGCTTCGTGGCCCAGGCCAGCGCCGACAACAGCGGCTCGGTGACCTTCGACGGTCCGGACATCACCGATACCAGCGACGCCAACTACGGCACCGGTTTCACCCTGACCTTCGCCGTGGACGACGAGGGCGTGGCCACCTACAGCGTCGACGGTGGCGACGCGGTGGCCTATGAGGCGGGCGACACCCTGGAAATCAACGGCCTGTCGCTGACCCTGGACGGCGAGCCGGCCGACGGCGATAGCATCAGCGTCAGCACCGCCAGCGACGCCGACCCGAACATCTTCACCACCCTGCAGAACATCATCACCGCGTTGAACACGCCGGTGGAGGATGACGCCGACCAGGCTGCGCTGAGCAACACCCTGTCCACCAGCAGCCGCGAACTGGACAACGCCCTGGACAACGTCCTGACGGTGCGCACCTCGGTGGGCACGCGCATGAACGAGATCGATGTGCTGGATACCGTCGGCGACGATGCCTCGTTGAACTACGCCACCAGCCTGTCGAACCTCACCGACGCCGACTACACCACCTCGGTGTCCAACTACACCGCGCTGCAAGTGGCGTTGCAGGCGGCGCAGCAGACCTTCTCCAGCGTGCAGGGCATGACCCTGTTCGACTACATCTGACGGGGCTCAGGCCGGCACGATCATGTTGCCGACCAGGGTCTGCAGGAAGTGCAGGGACTCATCCAGCAGTAGCTGGATGAAGTGCCCCAGGTGGCTGGTCAGCGCCATGATCAGCACCAGGCCGGTGCTCAGGGTGACCGGGAAACCCACGGCAAACACCGTGAGCTGCGGCGCCGCACGGTTGAGAATGCCCATGGCCAGGTTGATGATCAGCAGCGCCGCCACCATGGGCAACGCCAGCAGCAGGCCGGTGAGGAAAATGTGCCCGCCGTAGCGCGCCACCATCTCCCACGACGACGGGTCGAAATGCAGGTTGCCCACCGGCAGGCTCTGGAAGGTGCTGGCCAGCAGGCGCAGCACCAGCAGGTGGCCGTCAAGGGCGAGGAACATCAGCAGGGTGGTCATGCTCAGCAGCCGCGACAGCACCATGGTGTTGGTGTTGCTTTCCGCCGAATAGAAACTGGCGAACGCCAGGCCCATCTGCATGCCGCAGATCTCGCCGGCCATCTCCACCGCCGCCAGGGTCACGCGCATCACCATGCCCAGGCTGGCGCCGATCAGCAGCTGTTCGACGGCGATGCCCAGGCTTTCCCAGGACATGATCGGCACGTCGGGCATGGCCGGCAGCACCGGCGCGATCAGCACGCTGAGCAGCACCGCCAGGCCGGCTTTCACGGTGTTGGGAATGATGGTGTGGCCCAGCAGCGGGTCGGCCAGCATGAACGCAGCGATGCGGCACAGCGGCCAGAAGAACAGTGCCAGCCAGTGTTGCAACTGGCCCGGATCGAGCTCCAGCATCGGCCGTCAGCCCACCAGGTGGGGCAGGCCCACCAGCAGGTCGCGGGTGAAGTCGAGGATCATATCCATCATCAACGGCCCGGCCAGCACCAGCACGGCACAGATGCCGACGATCTTGGGGATGAACGACAGGGTCGATTCGTTGATCTGCGTGGCGGCCTGGAACAGGCTGACCACCAGGCCCACGGCCAGGGTGGTGAGCAGCAGCGGGGCGGCCACGAACAGGCTGACGCGCATGCCCCTGTAGGCCAGGTCCATGACCATTTCCGGTGTCATCGTGGTGGGGCTCCGAAGGTGGATGTCAGGTGTAGAAACTCTGCGCCAGGGAGCCCAGCAGCAGCTGCCAGCCGTCCACCAGCACGAACAGCATCAGCTTGAACGGCAGGGAAATGGTGGCCGGTGGCACCATCATCATGCCCAGCGCCATCAGCACGCTGGCGACGATCAGGTCGATGATCAGGAACGGCACGAAGATGCTGAAGCCGATCTGGAAGGCGGTCTTCAGCTCGCTGGTGACGAACGCCGGCATCAGCACGCGCATGGGCACCTGCTGCGGGCTGTCCAGGTCCTGCAGGTCGGCGATGCGCGCGTACATGGCCAGGTCGGTCTCGCGGGTCTGCTTGAGCATGAAGCCGCGGAACGGCTGGCTGCCCTTGTCGAGCATCTCCTCCAGGCCGATCTGGTTGCTGGAGAACGGCTGCCAGGCCGTGTCGTAGGCCTTGTTCAGCACCGGCGACATGACGAAGAAAGTCAGGAACAGCGCCAGGCCCAGCAGCACCTGGTTGGGCGGTGCCGAGGTGGTGCCGATGGCGGTGCGCAAAAGGCCCAGGACGATGATGATGCGGGTGAAGCCGGTCATCATCAGCAGCAGCGCCGGCAGGAACGCCATGGACGACAGCAGCATCAGCGTCTGCAGGCTCAGCGACCATTGCTGGCTGCCGTTGCCCATGGCCTGGCTGGTGAAGGCTTCCAGGCCCTGGGTGCCTTGGGCGAAGGCGCTGTCGATACAGGCGGGCAGCAGGCAGGCGGCCAGCAGCAGGGGACGCAGGTTCATGGCTTGTCCGTCCCGCCCAGGCGTTGCTTCAGGGCCGCGGCCAGGCGCTCGGCGAACGCCGGTGCCAGGGCGGTGGGCGCCACTGCCGGCGCTTGCTCGGGGGCGGGCATCTCGCCCAGCGCGCTGATGTGCTGTGGGGTTACTCCCAGCACCAGCCAGCGTTCCTGCACCTGGACGATGACCACGCGCTCGCGCTGGCCCACCGACGTGCTGCTCACCAGTTGCAGGTGCGCGCCAGGGCGGGTGTGGCCCGGGCGCAGGCGCTTGGCCAGCCAACCACACAGCAGGATGCTGGCCACCACCACGGCGAACGCCAGCGCGGTCTTGCCCAGCAGCGCCAGGCCCAGCAGGTTGTCGGGGGAGGACGAGCTGCTCATCGGTTGAGTTTCTGCACCCGCTCGGACGGGGTGATGATCTCGGTGATGCGGATGCCGTACTTCTCGTCCACAACGACCACTTCGCCCTGGGCGATCAGGTAGCCGTTGATGAGGATGTCCATGGGCTCGCCGGCCAGGCCGTCCAGCGCCAGCACCGAGCCCTGGGCCAGTTCCAGCAGCTGCTTGATGGTGACCCGGGTGCGGCCCAGCTCGACGCTGAGCTTGACCGGGATGTCCATGATCATTTCCAGGTCGCGGCTCACTGCGCCGCCGCCCTGGCCAGCCAGCGGCCGGAACATCTTGCTGGCGGCCGGCGCCGGGGCTTCCACGGGCGCGGCTTCCTGCTCGGCGAGGGCCTCAGCCCACGGATCGTCGAGGCCGGCGTCGTCGCCCTGTTCAGCCATGGCGCTGGCCCATTCGTCTTCCAGCGACGGTTCGTCCGCCGGGTTGTCCTGGGGGGTGTTCGGGTCAGTCATGGGCGGAGTCCTTGGCTGGGGGCACGGGGCCTTTCACGAAGCTGGCCGCTTCGGGGCCGGCGGGGGAGTGGTCGATCAGGTCTTTCACCAGCAGGGCGCACAGGCCGTCCTGGCTGCCGTATTCACAGGTCATCACCGGCACGCCGTCGACCTTGGCGACGATGGTGTCGGGCAGCTCGATGGGCAGCACGTCGCCCACCTGCAGGGCCATGACCTGGCCGATGCTGGTGTCCAGCTCGGTGAAGTCGGCCACCAGCTCGATGTGCGACTGGGTGATCTCGCCGGCCATCTTGCGGCTCCAGGCGCGCTCGGCGTCCGGGTCGCTGTCGGTCAGAGGGCCGTTGAGCAGCTGGCGCAGCGGCTCGATCATCAAGTAGGGAATGACGATGTTGAAATCGCTGGAGAGGTTGCCCACCTCCAGGTGGAAGGTGGTGTTGACCACGATCTCGTTGGGCGAGCTGGTGATGTTGGCGAACTTGGCCTGCATTTCCGAACGCAGGTATTCGATTTCCAGCGGGTACACCGAGCTCCAGGCGTCCTGGTAGGCGCTGATGGCCAGGCTCAGCAGGCGGCGGATGATGCGCTGCTCGGTGCGGGTGAACTCGCGGCCTTCGGACTTGGCCAGGAAGCGCCCGTCGCCGCCAAACAGGTTGTCCACCACCATGAACACCAGGTTGGGCGGAAACACCGTCAGCACGATGCCACGCAGCGGTTTCATCGCCAGCAGGTTGATGTTGGTGGGCACCGGCACGTGGCGGGAAAAGTCGCTGAAGCTCTGGTAGCGCACGCTGTCCACGGTGATGTCGGCGCTGCGGCGGATCAAATTGAACAGGCCCATGCGGAAATAGCGGGCGAAGCGTTCATTGATGATATCCAGCGCATGCAGCCGCTCGCGGATCACCCGATGCTGGGTGGCCGGGTCATAGGGGCGGATATGAGCGTCCCAGCTGGTGGCATCGCCATCGGCGGGGTGTTCGTCCTCGCCACTGACGCCCTTGAGCAGGGTATCGATCTCTTCCTGCGACAACAGGTCTTCTAGGGCCATGGGCTATTGCACGATGAAGTCGGTGTAAAGGACGTCGAGTATGGAAAGCTCGGGTTGGGGTGTAGCCAGGGGCCGCTTGACCAGCTCCAGCACCTTGGCGGCCAGGGCGCTCTTGCCCTGGCTGGTCATCAGCGCGGTGCTGTCCTGTTCGCCCAGCAGCTTGAACAGCTGGCTGCGGATTTGCGGCACGTAGGGTTGCAGGAACGCCTGGGTAGCCTTGTCGCCCACGGTGATGCTGAAGCCGATGTACAGCAGGCGCTGCTCGTGCTGGGGGTTCTGCAGGTTCACCGTCAGCGGCGGGATGGTCACCAGCTCCGGCGCCGCAGGCGGCTGGGCAGCCGGCGCGGTAGCGGTTTCCATGCGGGTCACGTAGTACCAGGTACCGGCGACGCTGGCCGCGGCCAGCACCACAACGCAGAGGATCATCAGCAGCCAGGGGGTCTTGCGGGTCGTGCTCATCCGGTGTCTTCGTAGGTCTGATCAGACAAGCCGCGAGTATGAACACCGGGGCCTGCGGACCATGGCCGGATAAGGGCAGGCAATGCCCCGTATCTTCGGGTTTTGATCCTGTCTGGAATCGACGGCGGCCCAATCGCGACCAAGGTCGGCTCCTACCACGATCGGCGTAGGAGCCGACCTTGGTCGCGATGCAGGCGCCACGTTGCTTCAGGTGTAGAGGTCGATGCGGGTCAGCAAGGGCGTGGCGATTGGTTCGCTGGGTTCTTCTTCGGCTACGGATGCACCCGACGACGGGACATACGGCGCCTGCTGGTCCCGCGCCTGGCGCGACGGCTGGTCGCTGACCGAGGTATCGCCCAGGGTGATGCCCTGGGCGGCCAGGGCTTCGCGCAGCTGTGGCAACGCCTGCTCCACCGCGCTGCGCACGGCCGGGTGGGCGCAGACGAACTGTGCCTGGGTGCCGCTGGTGTCCTGCTTGAGGCTGATGGACAGCGGGCCGAGGTCGGCCGGGTGCAGTTGCAGGTCGACCTGGTGCTTGCCGCGCTGGTGCAGGTTGAGGACTTGCTGGCTGAGGCCCGACTGCCATTGCGAGCTGCCGACGGCAGCAGTCAGGCTGGGGTTGTTGGTGTTGACCTGCGCGGTGTCGCTGCTCACCGCTGGGCTGGCGGTGGGTGTCCAGGCGCTCAGGGCATCAATGGGCGGTGGGCTGGAGCTGTCGCTGTCGGTGGCGGTGTTGTCGTCCTGGGCCGGGGCGGGCATCACGGCTGCGGTGGTATCGGTGGGTACGGCGGCGACGGGCGGGGTTTCGTCTTCGCTGACGGCAGGCTCGGTTTTCGGTTCAGTGGTCTTCACGCCGGGCAGGGCGGTGCTGCGCTGGGTCACCAGGGGCGTGGTCTGTGCTGCGGTGTCGGCAACCTCAGGGGTGGTCACGACCGGCGCGGGCATAGGCGCGGGTGCAGCGTAGGCCTGTACCGTGCTGGGGTCCGGAGTGCCGGCGGTGTCGATCAGGTGCATTCGGTCGCGGATATGCTGCAGCTGCGTATCCACGCTGTCGTCGGTATCAGGGGTGGCTTGAGTGTCGGCTGGCTCGGCGGGCGCAGGCGGCACTTCGATGTCTGCGGTTTCCTCTTGCGTCACGACCGGCTGTGGCTTGGCCACTGCGATCGCCGGTGCCGCCACGGGAGCCGTTGGTTCGGACACTGGCTCGGGAGCCGGTTCAGGCAATTGCGGCAAAGGCTCGGTCGGCAGCTCGACGTCGGCTGTTTCGAGCGGAACAGGTTCGGTCAAGACGGGTGGCGTCTCCACGGCCGCCTCTACTGCTACGGGCGCGGTTTGCACTGGCTCCGGCTGCACCTGGACGGCGGCGTCCAGCGCCTGGGCGAAGACGCTGCCGTCGCTCTCGGCCGCCGGGGCCTGGGTGGCGCTGGCGGTTGCCGGGCTGGCCAGCAATGCGGTGATGTCCATGGTGCCTCTCAAGTGCGGGAAAAGGTGCCGGGCTGCTGGCGCATCCGGGCCCCGAGTTCGTCGTCCAGGCGCTGCTCGCGGCGGCCGGCGGTCAGTTGCAGCTGTGCCGCGCGGCGTTGCAGCAGGGTGTCGTAGGCGTGCGCCTTGCGCCATTCGGCCTGCCAGGCCAGCTGGCACTTGTCGATCTCGGCCTGCTGCTTGGCCATGCTCGCGCGCGCGCGGTCCATGGCGGTGTCCAGCGAGGTCAGGAAGGCGCGGTAGTTGGCCAGCCCGGACGGGCTCATGCCTTCCTTGTGCAGCTTGTGCTGCAGGCCGTGGCGGTATTCCTGCTGGTACTGCTGCAGGGTCTTGAGCTGGGCGGCCAGCTGGCGCAGTTGCTGGCGGTGCTGGGCCAGGGTGCGGGCCGCGGCATCCTGGGCCTTGTGCGCCAGTTCAGACAGCAGGTCGAGGGACGAAGTCATGCGGGGGTCTCGTCATTTGCCCGGGAACAGCTGGTTGAGGGCCTGGAGCGTGGCGTCCAGGGTGGTCTGTTCCTGGATGCGCTGTTGCAGGAAGCGCTCCAGGTGCGGGTTGAGCTGCACCGCGCGGTCCAGCAGCACGTCGTGGCCGGGAGCGTAGGCGCCGACGGTGATCAGGTCGCGGTTGCGCTGGAACTTGCTCAACACCTGCTTGAACTGCTGGGCCTTGCGCTGCTGGCTGTCGCTGACGATGGCGGTCATGGCGCGGCTGATCGACGCCTCGATGTCGATGGCCGGGTAATGCCCGGCTTCGGCGAGGGTGCGCGACAGCACGATGTGGCCATCGAGAATCGCCCGCGCCGAGTCGGCAATTGGGTCCTGCTGGTCGTCGCCCTCGCTGAGCACCGTGTAGAACGCGGTGATCGAGCCGCCGCCGGGCGGGCCGTTGCCGGCGCGCTCCACCAATTTCGGCAGCTTGGCGAACACCGACGGTGGGTAACCCTTGGTGGCCGGCGGCTCGCCGATGGCCAGGGCGATCTCGCGCTGGGCCATGGCGTAGCGGGTCAGCGAGTCCATGATCAGCAGCACGTCCAGGCCCTGGTCGCGGAAGTCCTCGGCCACGCGGGTGGCGTAGGCGGCGCCCTGCAGGCGTTGCAGCGGCGAGGTGTCGGCGGGCGCGGCCACCACCACGGCGCGGCGCAGGCCCTCTTCGCCAAGGATGTTGTCGATGAAGTCCTGCACCTCGCGGCCACGCTCGCCGATCAGGCCCACCACGATGACGTCGGCGCGGGTGTAGCGGGCCATCATGCCCAGCAGCACCGACTTGCCCACCCCGGAGCCGGCGAACAGGCCCAGGCGCTGGCCGCGGCCGACGCTGAGCAGGGCGTTGATGGCGCGAATGCCGACGTCGATCTGGCGGTCGATGGGTGCGCGCTTGAGCGGGTTCAGCGGCGGCGTGGCGAGCGGGCTGCGGCGCACGTCGGCCAACGCGCCCTTGCCGTCCAGCGGCTCGCCGCGGCTGTCCAGCACCCGGCCCATCAGCGCCGGGCCCAGCGGGAACTGGCGGCTGGCGGCGCCGCCGGTCTCGCGCTCGTCCAGCGGCAGTACGCGGGCGCCGGGTTGCAGGTCGCCGATCTCTTCCAAGGGCATCAGGTACAGGGTGTCGCTGGCGAAGCCCACCACCTGCGCCTCGGCGTACTCGCCGGCCTGGGTCTCGATGCGGCAGGCGCCGCCCAGGGGAATGCTCAGGCCCACCGCCTCCAGCACCAGGCCGGTGGCGCGTACGATGCGCCCGCTGTGCACGTAGCGCGGCGCCTGGCCCAGGGCCAGGCGCTGGGCGTCGAAGTGCTGTTGCCAGCGCGCGGTGATGGGGTTGGCCGGGGTCATGACGTGGCGGCCGGCAGGTTGTCGTGCAGGCGGCTGCGGATGCCGGCCCAGGCGGTTTCCAGGGTGGCGTCGAGTTCGCCGCTGGCGCTGCTCACCCGGCAACCGCCACGGGCCAGGCCGGCGTCGGCCAGCAGGCTCCAGCCGGCGGCTTCCAGCGGCTCGCCGAGGGCTTCGCGCACTAGCGCCAGGTCGTCCGGGTGCAGCCACAGTCGCGGCTTGCCGGCCAGCGCCGGCTCATGTTGCAGCAGCGCCTGCACGGTGTGGATCACCTGCTCGGGGTGCGCCTGCAACGCCTGGCCGGCGATCTGCCGGGCAGCGGCCAGGGCCACTTCGGTGAGTTGGGTCAGCAGTTGCCCGTCGAGCTGGCGCAGGGCCTGGTCGAAGTTGTCGCACAGGGTCTGCAGCGGTGCCAGGGTGGCGTGGATCTGTTCCTGCAGCGCGGCCTCGCCGGCCAGCCGGCCCTGCTCCAGGCCCTGGGCATAGCCCTCGGCCTGACCGGCGCTGAAACCGGCCTCGTGGCCCTGGCGCCGGGCTTCCTCGCGCACCTGGTCGCGCCGCGCCTGCAGCTCCAGCTTGCGCTGGAAGGCATGCTTGCGCTGGGCTTCGGCCTGGGCCTCGTCCAACTCCAGGGCAGGCGGCGCTTCGCTGGGCAGCACGGCCATGCGCCAGGGCTGCCATTGCCCGGGCGCGTCGGGCCAGGCCTGGTCGTCAGACATAAGAGTCGTCCCCGTTGCCGGTCACGATGACGCCGTTGTCGGCCAGGCGGCGCACCACCTGCAAGATGGCTTTCTGCTCGGCCTCCACCTGGGACATGCGCGTCGGCCCGCGGGCCTCCATGTCCTCGCGGAACAGCTGCGCGGACCGCTGCGACATGTTCATCAGGAACTTGTCCAGCAGCGCCGTCGGCGCGCCCTTGAGGGCGATGGACAGCGAGTTGGTCTCCACTTCCTGGAGGATGGTCTGGATGCCGCGGTCGTCGATGTCCAGCAGGTTCTCGAACAGGAACATCTCGTCGAGGATCTTCTGCGTCAGGTCTTCGTTGTGCGCGCGCAGGGTCTGGATGGCCGACTCTTCCAGGGTCGAGTTCATCAGGTTGAGAATCTCGGCCACGGTGCGCACGCCGCCCATCTTGCTGCGCTTGAGGTTCTGGCCGTCGAGCATGCCGCCCAGCACTTCGGTCAGCTCCTGCAACGCCACCGGCTGCACGCCGCTGAAGGTGGCGATGCGCAGGATGATGTCGTTGCGCTGGCGCTCCTCGAACAGTTCGAGAATGTCCGAGGCCTGGTGGCGGTCCAGGTGCACGAGGATGGTGGCGATGATCTGCGGGTGTTCCTCGCGGATCATCTCGGCCACCAGCGAGGCCTCCATCAGGTTCAGCTTGTCGATGCCCGAACCGCCATCGTTGGCCTCCAGGATATCGTCGATCAGGCTGGCGGCGCGCTCGCTGCCCAGGGCCTTGGTCAGCACCGCGCGAATGTGGTCGCTGGACTGGATGTTGATGGCCGCGTACTGCTCGGTTTCCTCGATGAACTCTTCGAGCACCTTGCGCATCTCGTCGTGGGACACCTGGCTCAGGCGCGCCATCTCCATGCTGATGCTTTCCACGTCCTGGCTGGGCAGCAGCTTGAACACTTCGGCGGCCTCGTCGGCCTCCAGCGACAGCAGCAGGATGGCGCTGCGGCGGGTAGCGGTCATTTTACTTGTCATCTTTTTTCATCCAGCCCCTGATGATCATGGCGATCAGGCGTGGGTCTTCCACGGAGATCTCGCGCAGGCGTTTCATGTTCTGCTCGTAGCCCTGGGCCTTGCGCTGGCCGGCCGGCATTTCCACGGTCTCGCCGCTGGCGGTGACGATGGTCGGCGGTGCCTCGGCTTCCTGGGCGGCCTTCAGGGCCTGGGCGTGGCGCTTGTTCATCGGGCGCAGCACCATCAGCCACAGCAGCAGGGCGATCAGGGCCACCAGTAGGTAGCGCGACAGGCTCATGGCCAGGCCGTAGAACTCCGGCGTGCGCCACCAGGCCAGTTCCGGGCCGCTGGTGTCTTCGCTGGCGAACGGGCTGTTGATCACTTTCAATTCATCGCCGCGCGCTTCGGTGAAGCCCATGGCCTGGCGCACCAGGCTGTCGATGTTGGCCAGTTCTTCCTTGCTCAGGGGTTCCTGGGCCGGCTTGCCGTCCTTCTCGGTGGCGCGGTAGTTGATGACCACGGCGGTGGTCAGGCGCGTGACTTCGCCCTGGGCCTGCTTGACGTGCTCGACGCTGTGGTCGACCTCGTAGTTGGTCATGCGCTCGCTGTGCAGGGTCTTGCTGCGTGCCGAGGCGCTGGTGTCGCTGTCGTCGTTGGCGGCCTGGCTGCCTTCGCCGGGTTTCGCCGGCGCGGTGGCGCGGGTCGCCGGTGGCTGGTTGGGCGGGGTGTTGGTCAGCGCGCCGGGCACGCCGCGGGCGGCCGAATCGCTGCCGGCCAGGCTTTCGTTGACCTGCTTGCTGCGTACCGCGGCGTGATCGGGCGACTGGTTGGGCTCGTAGTGTTCGGCGGTGCTCTCGCGGCTGTCGAAGTCGACCTTGGCCACCACTTGCGCGTGCACGTTCTGGCGGCCCAGCAGCGGCGCGAGGATGTCCTCGATGCGGCGCTGGTAGGAGCGTTCGATGTCGCGCACGTAGGTCAGCTGGGTGCCATCCAGGCCGTTGCTGTCGCTGGGGTTCTGCGACAGCAGGCGGCCGCTCTGGTCGACGATGGTGACGCCGTCGATGCTCAGGTCGGCGACGCTGGAAGACACCAGGTGGGCGATGGCGTTGGCCTGGCTCTGGCCCAGCTCGCGGCCGGGCTGCAGGTTGAGCATCACCGAGGCGCGGGCCGGTTCGCGTTCACGCACGAACACCGACTGGCGCGCCATCACCAGGTGCACCCGGGCGCTGGCGATCGGCCCCAGGGACTCGATGGTGCGCGCCAGTTCGCCTTCCAGGCCGCGCTGGTAGTTGAGTTGTTCGGCGAACTGGCTGACGCCGAAGGCCTGCTTGTCCATCAGCTCGAAACCGACGTTGCCGCCCTTGGGCAGCCCCTGTTCGGCCAGCTGCAGGCGCAGTGCGTTCATCTGCGCGGCCGGCACCAGGATGGCGTGGCCACCTTCGCTGAGGCGGTAGGGGATCTGGCGCTTCTCCAGCTCGCTGATCACCTGGCCACCGTCGGCCTCGCCGAGGTTGGAGAACAGCACGCGGTATTCAGGCTCGCGCGCCCACAGGGCCAGTACCACCAGCAGGGCCACGGCGGCCGCGCCGGCCAGTACCAAGGGCAGCGGTTGCCCGCGCAGGCGCGCCAGCAACGGTTCGAAGACGCCGGTCTTGTTCTTGGCGGGGGTGACTTTGGCGGAGCCTTTCCCTTGGGCCGCGTTACTCACACGCACCTCGCAGGCGAGGGTAGGGGCGGTACAAAAGACATTGCTCGTTCCGGTGTCGAAAGTGGTCGAGAAGCCTCGCCGCAGTGGTGCGGCGGAGCAGCCTGTTGCCAGCGCTGGCAGGTATCGCAGGGCGGCTATTATCTCGACCCGCCCCGGATCTAAAGGACGGAAAAGCCAGCGCTTTTGTAGCCAATTGGTTGCTTGTGAGAGACGGCCACCTTGTTAACCTTTGGTGCTATCACCTTGCCTTCTTTTCTGTCTGGACAAGTTCTTGCCATGAATACATCCGCAATTGCCGCCGCCCTGCAGCAACTCAACCTGATGGCCAACGAGTCCCAGGGCGCAAGTTCTGTTCTGTCGAGCAGCGCCGCCGGTGGTGGCTTCGGCGGCGAACTGCAGGCCTCGCTCAAGCGCATCAACCAGCTGCAGAACACCGCCGTGCAGCGCTCCAACGCCTTTCAGGCCGGCAGCCCGGACGTTTCGCTCAATGACGTGATGGTGGATATGCAGAAAGCCTCGGTGAGCCTGCAGATGGGCGTGCAGATGCGTAACCGCCTGGTGACGGCTTATAAAGATGTGATGGCGATGCAGGTTTGAACGAGGGAAATGTATCTGTCTGTACGTATGTCGATACGTTCGAGTGTTTGAAGGTCGTGATGAAAAAAAATTCAGGAATGAACTAAGGGTGTACTCGGGTGGATACCCGGAGGGCTCAGGTGTGTAACTGGCTTATTACTTAGGTTGTAGCGACGAAAGTGCCGTCAACATGGGTCGTTGCAAGTCTGGAAGTTGCAAAAAAAGCCTTTGTTTAAAAGGCGTTACTTAAAAAATAAATAGACATGTGTCGTTAAAGTTTTATATTCGGCTGCCGATTTCCTCTGCGTCATTGCGAATGTTTCATTCGTGATGGGGTGACTTTTGATTGGCCCTGCTTAATAGGCGCGGACCTGTGAGGACTATATGACGACGACCACTTCCACTTCTTCCTCTTCTGCTACCAGCGGAACCATTACCTCGTTGGGCGTGGGGTCGGGGCTGGATCTGGACTCGATTCTCGATAGCCTTGAAGAGGCCCAGGAAACCAGCCTGTTGACGCCGATCGAGAACGAAGAAGACGACATCAACGCCGAAATCACCGCGTATGGCACCTTGACCAGTTCCCTCACCAGCCTGCAGACGGCCATCGAGACGCTGACCGATCCCGACACCTACGATGCCCTGACCAGCAGCGTCAGCGGCACCGGCACGAGCGCGGCCGTCACCAGCGAGGCAGTGACCGGCACCTATTCGATCGTGGTCAGCCAGCTGGCCAGCGCGCAGAGCCTGGCCACCGATGGTGTCGCCGATTCTACAACAGCCCTGGGCACCGGTACCCTGACTATTACAGTGGGTGACGACGAAAGCTTCAGCATCGACCTGACGTCGAGCAACAACACCCTGGAAGGTATCCGCGACGCCATCAATGACGCCGGCGGCTCGGTAACCGCCTCCATCGTCAACGACGGCAGCGACACCCCGTACCGCCTGGTGCTGACCTCCAACGACACCGGCACCGACTCGGAAATGACCGTGACCTTCGACGGCACGGGCGACGCCGCCGACCTGTTCGGCTACAGCGCCGACAGCGACAGCAACGCCATGACCGAGACCGTGGCCGCCGCCGATGCGCTGCTGACCGTGAACGGCCTGAGCGTCACCAGCCAGAGCAACACGGTGGAGGAGGCCCTGCAGGGCGTGACCCTGAGCCTGACCGACACCGGCACCTCGACCCTGACGGTGAAGCGCGACACCGACTCGATCATCGATGCCATCAACGATTTCGTCGACGCCTACAACTCGTACGCCTCGACCATGGACACGCTGACGTCCTACGACGCCGACGACGACACCGCCGGCACCCTGCTGGGTGACTCCACCACGCGCCGCGTGGACAGCACCCTGAGCAAGGACCTGTACAACTCGATCTCCAACAGCACCTTCAGCTACCTGTCGCAGCTGGGGATCAGCCTGGGCGTGGACGGCACCCTGAGCATCGACGACGACACGCTGGAAGACGCGGTGACCAATAACCTCAGCGACGTCACCGACTTTTTCGTGGGCACCGATGACAGCGAGGGCTTCGCCACCCAGATGGCCGCCGACCTGGATACCTTCCTGGACGAGGACGACGGCTCGATCGTCTCGGTGGTCAACGACCTGAACGACCAGCTCGACGACCTGGAAGAGAAGTACGAAGACAAGCAGGACTACATCGACAGTGTGATGGACCGCTATACCGAGCAATTCACGGCCCTGGACACACTGATTTCCGAGCTTGATTCGACAGCGGACTACCTCACTACCCAGTTCGATGCGTTGAGCAGTGATGATTAATCCTCGATAGATGGGAGTGAGGTTGTGAGTGTATTGCGCGGAGCGAATGCCTACGCGACGGTAGGGTTGGAGAGCGGCATCCTGGCCGCCTCGCCGTACCAACGAATCGTGATGTTGTTCGACAGCTACCAGGCTGCCATCCGTACCGCCCGGCTGCACATGCAGGCGGGCGACATGGCCGGCAAGGGCCGGGCCATCACGTCGGCCATCAAGATCGTCAGCCGCGGCCTGCGCGGCTCGCTGGACCTTGAGCGCGGCGGCGAGATCGCCGCCAACCTGGACCAGCTCTACGACACGGTGGTGCGGCTGTTATTGCGGGCCAATCTGCATAACGACGAGGAGGTCCTGGATGTGGCAGCAAGCCTGATTGAAAACATTGGTTCCGCGTGGCGGCAGATAGGACCTCGAGTCGAGGGGGAGGATGGCGATGTCGCAAGCGCAGGTGGTTGAGTCGTACGAGCGGTTGCTGGCGCAGTCGCAACGCATGCACGAGTGCGCGTTGCAGGGGGACTGGGAGCAAATCCTGTTGTTGAAGTCCGAAGGGTTGATCGATGAAGAGACCCTGCGGCGCGAAGAGGCCGGGGTGCAGCTGGACGACGAACATCGTCGTCGCAAGTTCGAGTTGATCAGGCGAATACTCGAACTGGAAGTTGAGGTTCGCAAATGCCTGGCCGAGCGCCAGAGTCATCTGGGTGCACTGATAGTTGCCGGCCGCTTGAAGCGCGGACAAGGCAAGGCATATATGCCCAGTGCCACTGTTAGGCCACTACTTAGGGCAGTGGTTCGTCCGGAAGTTTAATACTGCGACAGGATGTCGCGACCAATAAGAAATGTATCTCCAACATTACCCGCCGACCAGCCGTGGCAACACTTTGTTGTCATCTTGATACCGGTTGGTGGGCCAGGGTTATAAATAGCAAATCGGTCCGTAATATCTAGGCGGACCTGCCAACTGATACGACAAGTGCAGGGGAGTAGCAAGTGTTGAACGCCGATAGAGGTCTGGAAGACATTCAGGATCTGAATTTTTCTTATTTGTTGCTGGTACAACGGCTGTTGCGCAAGGACCGTGCTACCGCCATGTTCCGTCTCAAGTTGACCGAGGGCATGGCGGACCTGCTGGTAAAGCTGACCAGCAAGCAGCTGACCCAGTTGGCGCGCATCAACCAGCTGGTGTGCCGCCCGGTGTTCGATGAAGCCGAGTGCCTGTCGCGGGTGTTGGGGAACTCCCGCGAGCTGGGCCTGGTGGAAATTCATTCGTCGTTGCTGATGGCGTCGGTGGACGCCGGGGGCGACACGGGGGGACGCGTGGGGCAGGCGCATGTCTGAGAAAAGTCTGGTCGAGGAGATGTTCCAGGTGCAGCTGGCGATCGAGCTGATCGAGCTGGGCGCGCGCCTGCAGGTGCTGGAGGTGGAAACCAGCCTGAGCCGTGGCCGGCTGATCCGCCTGTACAAGGAAGTGCGTGGCGTGTCGCCACCCAAGGGCATGCTGCCGTTCTCCACTGACTGGTTTGTGACCTGGCTGCCGAATATTCATTCGTCGCTGTTCTATGGCATTTATCTGCGGCTGACGCGCATTGGTTGTGATCGCATCGAGGCGTTCATCAAGGCCTACCGCCTATACCTGGAGCAGGTAGGCGGCGACGATGAGTCCGAGGTGGTGCTGGGCCTGACCCGCGCCTGGACGCTGGTGCGCTTCTTTGAAAGCGACATGCTGGAGCTGGTGTGCTGCTCGTCCTGCAGCGGCAATTTCGTCGCCCACTCCCATGGCCCGGCGCAACGCTATGTGTGCGGGATCTGCCAGCCGCCGTCGCGCGCGGGCAAGACGCTCAAGCGTCGCGAGAGTGAAGAGCTGGACGATTTGCGCCAGGCGTAGGAATTCGCGGTGCCTGTGACGCGGCCTGATGGCCGCTGCTACAAGGCTGCGTCATTGCCGCGAGGCCCCGGATTAAAGTTGCCCCCCGCCACGCCGATCTTCGCCAAGGCCACTCCCGGCGTTGAAAAAGGAACGGCCCGTGCTCATTGCGTTAGGACTCATCGGTATCCTGTTGTCGGTCTTCGGCGGCTACGCGCTGTCAGGCGGCAGCCTGGGGCCGCTGTACCAGCCCACCGAAATGCTCATGATCGGTGGCGCGGCCCTGGGGGCTTTCGTCGCTGCCAACAACGGCAAGGCAATCAAGGCCACCCTGGGCACCGTCGGCCGCCTCAAGCGCAGCACCCGCTACCACAAGGCCTTGTACCTGGACGTGCTGGCGCTGCTCTACCACCTGCTGGGCAAGGCCCGCCGCGAGGGCATGCTGGCGGTGGAGCGCGACATCGACGAGCCCGGGCAGAGCCCGTTGTTCGCCGACTCCCCGGCGTTGCTCGACGACCCGATGATCCTCACCTTCATCACCGACTACATGCGCCTGATCCTCAGCGGGCAGATGCAGGCCCATGAGCTGGACGAGCTGATGCTGCACGAGATCGAGGCCTTCGAGCATGAAGCCCATATCCCGGCCGATGCCCTGTACAAGGTCAGCGACGCGCTGCCGGCGTTCGGCATCGTTGCCGCGGTGATGGGCGTGGTGAAGGCGCTGAGCGCCGTCAACGTGGGCCCGGACCTGATGGGTGAAATGATTGCCCATGCCCTGGTGGGCACCTTCCTGGGCATCTACCTGGCCTATGGCGTGATCGCCCCGCTGGCCAGCCGCATCGACCGCCAGGTGGCCGAGGCGGTGAAGATGCTGCAATGCCTGCGCATGACGTTGCTGGCCAGCCAGCAGGGCCTGGCGCCGATGCTGGCGGTGGAGTTCGGCCGCAAGGCCCTGCACCACGGCGAGCGGCCGTCGGCCCTGGAACTGGAAAGCTACCTGCGCGGCACGCCGGTCGGCGCCATGGCCCTGGGATGAGCGAGCGTCCGATCATAGTGCGGCGGCGCAAGGGCGCCGGCCACGGCCACCACGGCGGCGCCTGGAAAATCGCCTTCGCCGACTTCATGACCGCGCTGATGGCGCTGTTCCTGGTGCTGTGGGTGCTGTCCAACGCCAGCAAGTCGCAGAAGAACGCAGTGGCCGACTATTTCAGCACGCCGCTGCTCAGCGCCATCAACCGCAGCCAGAACCCCATACCCGGCGGCACCCCGGCGCTGGCGTTCAAGGAGACTTCGCTCAACCCCATCGAGCTGCCGGCGCGGCCGTTGTCCGAGGAGGAGTTCAAACGCCTGGACGCCCTGCGCCAGCGCCTGCAGCGGGTGATCCGGCTGAACCCGGCGCTCAAGGACCTGAGCAAGCAGATCCTCATGGAGCTGACGCCCGAGGGGCTCAACCTGCAACTGATCGACAGCGAGCAGCGTCCCATGTTCGAGCTGGGTAGCGCGCGGGTGGCGCCGTACATGCGCACCCTGCTGCGCACCATCGCGCCGGTGCTCAACGAACTGCCCAACAGCGTGCAGATCAGCGGCCACACCGACAGCCACCCCTATGCCGGCGGCGAGGCCGGCTACAGCAACTGGGAGCTGTCGGCCGACCGCGCCAAGGCATCGCGGCTGGAACTGGTGAGCGGCGGCCTGGACTCCGCCAAGCTGCTGCGCATCTCCGGCATGGCCGACCGCATTCCCACGCGCAACGCCGAGCCGGCGGACGCGGCGAACCGGCGCATCGAGATCACCGTGCTGGATAGCCAGGTGGCGCAGAAGATCCTCACCCGCAACGAGTGACCGCAAGCCAGCTCCCACAGGTGTTCAGCACAAATAAGCGTGGTTTCTGCTTCTGTTCCAGCGATGGGGCCGGCAGGCGGCTAAGCAAAATACCGCCCTTATCACCAGCCGATGAACCGCCATGGCGGAAGACACTAGCAACGAAGACAAAACCGAATCGGCGTCAGCGCGCAGAATCGAGAAAGCTCGCGAGCAGGGCCAGGTGGTGCGCTCCCGCGAGCTCAACACCTTCCTGGTGCTGCTGACTGGCGTCGCTGCGCTTTGGGGCGGTGGCGGCTGGTTCTACGGGCAGCTGTGCCAGGTGCTGGAGCACGGGCTGCTGTTCGAACGCGCCCAGGCCTTCGACAGCACGCGCATGGTCCAGGCCGCGCTGGGCCTGGCGCAGCTGGGGTTGCTGACGGTGATGCCGTTCCTGCTGGTGCTGATGCTGGCCGGTGTCGCTGCCTCGCTGCTGCTGGGCGGGCTGGTGATCACCCTCAAGGCCCTGCAGCCGAATTTCTCGCGCATGAACCCCATCGCCGGCCTGGGCCGCATGTTTTCCCTGCGCGCCCTGGCAGACCTGGGCAAGGCCCTGGCCAAGGCGTTCCTGGTGGGTTGCGTGGCGGTGCTGTTCCTCAAGAGCCATGCGCTGCTGTTGCTTGACCTCACCGGCATGCCCGTGGAGCTGGCGCTGGCCACGGCCATGGGCCTGGTGGCCAAGGCCTGCGCGTTGGTCATTGGTTCGCTGGTGCTGGTGGTGGGCCTGGATGTGCCGTTCCAGTTCTACACCTACTACCAGAAGCTGCGCATGACCCGCGAGGAGGTGCGCCAGGAGCACAAGGACACCGACGGCGACCCGCACATCAAGGCGCGCATCCGTCGTCAGCAGCAGCTGATGGCGCGCTCGCGAATGATGAGCAAGGTGCCCAAGGCCGACGTCATCGTTACCAACCCCACCCACTACGCCGTGGCCCTGGCCTACCAGGACAAGATGTCGGCGCCGCGGGTGATCGCCAAGGGCGCCGACGAGGTGGCCGCGCGCATCCGCGAGCTGGGTGATGAGCACCGCATTCCTATGCTCGAGGCGCCGGCCCTGGCCCGTGCCCTGTATTTCCACGTGGATATCGACCGCGAGATTCCCGCCACCCTCTACACCGCCGTGGCCGAGGTGCTGGCCTGGGCCATGCGCCTCAAGCGCGTCAGTGAGGCCGGTGGCCGGGTGCCGCCCAAACCGAAAAACCTGCTGGTACCCGCCGGCATGGATCAGCCTGGCCCCCTGGGGGCTGCCGCCGAGGAAACACCGAACCAATGAACGCCATGACCAACCTGCTGGGTCCCGATTCCTGGCTGGCCAGGGCCGACCTGAAACTGCTGGCCGGCCCCGTGCTGATCGTCATGATCCTGTCGATGATGATCCTGCCGCTGCCGCCGTTCGTGCTCGACCTGCTGTTCACCTTCAACATCGCCCTGGCGATCATGGTGCTGCTGGTGAGCATGTTCACCGAGAAGCCCCTGGACTTCTCGGCGTTCCCGGCGGTGCTGCTGTTCACCACCTTGCTGCGCCTGTCGTTGAACGTGGCGTCCACCCGCGTGGTGCTGATGGAAGGCCACCAGGGCCCGGATGCGGCCGGCCGCGTGATCGAGGCGTTCGGCGAGTTCCTGGTGGGCGGCAATTTCGCCGTGGGCATGGCGCTGTTCCTGATTCTGGTGATCATCAACTTCATGGTCATCACCAAGGGCGCCGGGCGTATCGCCGAGGTGGGCGCGCGTTTCACCCTGGACTCCATGCCCGGCAAGCAGATGGCCATCGACGCCGACCTCAACGCCGGCCTGATCGGCGAGCCGGAAGCGCGCAAGCGCCGCCGCGAGGTGGCCCAGGAAGCCGACTTCTACGGTTCCATGGACGGTGCCAGCAAGTTCGTGCGCGGCGACGCCATGGCCGGCCTGGTGATCATGGGTGTCAACGTGGTGGGCGGCCTGATCATTGGCATGCTGCAGCACGGCATGGCCTTCGCCGATGCCGCGCACACCTACACCATGCTCACCATCGGCGACGGCCTGGTGGCGCAGATTCCGGGCCTGGTGATTTCCATCGCCGCCGGTGTCACCGTCTCGCGAGTCAATACCGAGGAAGACGTTGGCCAGCAGATGATCGGCCAGCTGTTCATTCGCCCGCAGGTGCTGATTCTCACCGCTGGCGTGATCGGCCTGCTGGGCCTGGTGCCGGGCATGCCCAACCTGGTGTTCCTGCTGTTCACCGCGCTGCTCGGCGGCCTGGGCTGGTGGCTGCACAAGCGCGACCAGCAGCAGGCCGCCGCGCCGCAGGAGCAGGTGGTGCCCAAGGCCGCCGCGCAAAGCTCCGAGGCCAGCTGGGATGACGTCAGCCTGGTGGACACCCTGGCGCTCACCGTCGGCCACCGCCTGATCCCGCTGGTGGACAGCCGCCAGCAGGGCGAGATGCTGGTGCGCATCAAGAGCGTGCGCAAGAAGTTCGCCCAGGACGTGGGCTTCCTGCCGCCGGTGGTGCGGGTGCGCGACAAGGTCGACATGCTGCCCAACACCTACGTCATCAGCCTCAACGGCGTGGAGGTGGGACGCGGCGAGCTGTTCCCCGGTAAGTGGCTGGCGATCAACCCCGGCCAGGTTACCGGCAAGCTGGAGGGCGAGGTGATCGTCGACCCGGCCTTCGGCCTGCCGGCCATCTGGATCGACTCGAGCATGCGCGAACACGGGCAGATCTTCGGCTACACCGTGGTCGACGCCAGCACCGTGGCCGCCACCCACCTCAACCACCTGCTGTACCTGCACGCCAAGGACATGCTGGGCCGTGGCGAGGTGCAGAAGCTGCTGGACAAGCTGGGCAAGGACAACAAGGCGCTGGTGGAAGAGGTGGTGCCCAAGCTGGTGTCCATGGGCACCTTGCAGCGCATCCTGCAGAACCTGCTGGAGGAGGAAGTCTCGATCCGCGACCTGCGCAGCATCCTCGATGCCCTGGCCGAGTTCGTCACCGCCCAGCCCGAAGCCGACGTGCAGGACATGACCGCCGTGGTGCGCGTGGCCCTGGGCCGCGCCATCACCCAGCAGTGGTTCCCCAACAAGACCGAGCTGCACGCCATTGGCCTGGGCTCGAACCTGGAGCAGGTGCTGCTGCAGGCCGTCACCAGCGGCGGCGCCCTGGAGCCGAGCCTGGCCGACAACCTGATGCAGCAGACCGAAATCGCCCTGGCGCGCCAGGAGGTCAGCAACCACCCGGCGGTGGTCGTGGTGCCGAGCAAGCTGCGGCCGCTGCTGTCGCGCTTCCTGCGCCGGCGCCTGCGGCAGCTGGTGGTTATGTCCCTGGCAGAGATTCCGGAGGGCCGGACCTTGCGTATAACCAGCCTGATTGGAGGGGGTAACTGATGGGCGTGCAACGATTTGTCGGCGCCAATAGCCGCGAAGCCATGCACCAGGTGCGCCTGGTGCTGGGGGAAGATGCGCTGATTCTGTCCAGCCGCAGCGTCGAGCAGGGCGTGGAGATCATGGCTGTGGCCGACGGCGAGCCGGCACCGCTCAGCCCGCGCCGCGCGGCGGCCGCCTATGCCCGCCAAGCGCCGGAACTTGCTGTACCTGCACCTGCCGTTCAGGCACCCATGCCAGCCAATGACTTCACGGCCCTTGGCGAGCTGCTGCGCGGTGAAATGGAGCAGGTGCGCCAACTGCTCAAGCAACAGCAACCGGCACCCGTCGACGAGCCGCGCCAGGCCCTGCTGCGCGACCTGCTGGCCAGCGGCTTCAGCCACTGCCTGAGCCAGGAGCTGCTGGACGCCGCCCCCGTGGCGCCGCCGCTCGACGCGTCTGGCCGGGCCACTTGGCTGGCCGAGCGCCTGGGCGCGCGGTTGTCGGTACTGGCGGACGACACGGCGCTGCTGGAAGAGGGCGGGGTCATCGCCCTGGTCGGCCCCACTGGCGTGGGCAAGACCACCACCACCGCCAAGTTGGCCGCACGTTTCGTCATGCGCCACGGCGCCGGCGGCCTGGCGTTGGTGACCACCGACAGCTTCCGTATCGGCGCCCATGAACAACTGCGCATCTACGCCGAGCTGCTGGGCGGCGAAGTGCACGCGCTGGGCGCCGAGGACGACATCGAGCAGCTGCTGGCCAGCCTGGCCGACAAGCGCCTGGTGATCATCGACACCGTTGGCATGAGCCAGCGCGACCAGCGCCTGCTGGCGCAGATCAAGCGCCTGGCCAACGGCGACAGCCTGGTGCGGCTGATGCTGGTGCTCAACGCCGCCAGCCACGGCGACACCCTTGACGAGGTGGTGGACACCTACCGCCGCGCGGCCGTGAGTGCGGGCACCCGCCTGCGTGACTGCATCATCAGCAAGTGCGACGAGGCCCCGCGCCTGGGGCCGGTGCTGGACGTGCTGATCCGCCACGACCTGCGCCTGAACTACTCCGCCAGCGGCCAACAGGTGCCCGAGGACCTGCAACTGGCCGACCCGGCGCAGTTGCTGGGCCAGGCCCTGACCCGCGAACGGCCCTCCCTGTACAGCGCGCAGCCGGGCGCCGCGCCGGGCAAGGGGCAGCAGCTCGACACCCTGGCCCGCAACCTGCTCGGCCACGGCCGCTTGCTGGGCACCCTGCGCGCCAGCCTGCACCAGCAGGTCGAGGATTTCGGCCTGCTGGAAAGCGCCTGGCAGATGGCCGAACTGGCGCCCGCGGACCAGGGCCAGGCCTTGGCCCGGTTGCTGGCCGCAGCCCCGCTCGCCATCGGCTCGGCGCGCCAGGCGCTGTGGGGGGCGGAGCGACCGGTGGTGGGCGCCACCTGGCGCATGCCGGTGTTGAGTTTCACCGCCGATGGCGCCTTGGGCATCCGTCCGTGGCTGGCCCACCAGTTGCCCATCGGTGCGCGCCAGCGGCTGGACTGGAGCGCGGCGACGTTGCAGGCCAGCAGCCATGTGTGGGCCGGTTGCCCGGGGCGCGACCTGGCGCAGCGCCTGCAGCAGTCGGGGCAAGCCTGGCTGGCGGGCGCCCAGCGTGGCCAGCGGGTGGTGCAGGGCGGCCAGGCCTGCAACCTCGCGCAGCTTGCCGAGCGCGGCCAGGCCCACGGTTTCCAGGCCCTGCGCCAGCGCGGCCGCTGGGTGAAGTTCGAACTCAGCCACCTGCCGGTGGCCCTGGCGGCCCTGCCGGAGCAGCCCGTGCGGGCCTGGTTCGGCACCCTGCGCCACTGCGACAGCGAACAGGTGCTGGGCCAGCGTTATTGGCTGGCGGACGGCAATGCTGATGTCGCGCAGCAGGCAGCCAGCATCGGCCGGTTGCAGATGTGCGAGTCCTTGCCATCGCTGACCCTGCGCGCCTGGAACATCCTCGGCGAGCGCCAGGGGCCCTTGCACGCGGAGCTGCGCCTGTTCCTGGCCGCGGCGCTGGCGGCCTGCGCCTGCCGCCTGGACCAGGAGGACGCGCCCTGGGCGCCGGTGGTGCGCCAGCAACTGCTGGAACTGTATGGCAAGCGCCGGGTGTGCAGCCCGCTGTTGCTGCTGGAAAGCCTGCTGCACATGCTCACCAGCCGCGCCGCCCTGGCCGGCCTGCTTCATGAGTGACCAGGCCCAGGGCCTGCGCCGCTGGGCCGAGCTGCGGGCGCGGCAGAGCCAGCGCCCTGTGCCGACGCTGGTGGTCGTGGGGCCGCCGTCCGTGGCGGTTGCGGCCATGGCCACGCTGCGCCGCTGGGCCGGCCTGGGCCACCCATGGGTGGGTGACCCGGCGCGCTGGCAGGTGCTGACGGTGAGCGCTGGCGCTGGCAACGTCGCCGAGCTGGCGCGGCAGCACCCGCGCTGGGCCCTGTGGCTGGGGGCCGGCCCGGACGATTACCGCCGCGCCTGCCTGGAGCTGCGCCAGCTGGTCGCCGCCGGTGGCCCGCGGCGCCTGCTGATGCTGCATGGCGGTGTGGCTGCACGGGCGACCGTGCTGGAAAACCTGCGCGGCGCGGCCTTGCGGATGCTCGGCGTGCAGCTGCTGATGGTGGCCGAAACCCCCGTATCGCCGGCCCTGACCGCCACCCCTGGATAAAGTTCAATCGACCGAAAAGCCACCAAACGCCACGGCTATTCCGCCCTTACCCACGCAGGGTAAGCAGTAATAATGCCCGCGCCCATGACCCGCCAGCCACGCCGTGACCCCACGTGGGGCAGGGCATGCCCTCAGTTTCCTCATCACACCAGGCCTGCAGGATGTACACAGCTCAGGGAAAAATAAAATCAAGCGAGTTGCTGGAACAGTACCTGCCACTGGTACGGCGGCACGCGCTTGAGTTGAAAACCAGGGTGCCAGCCAACGTCGAGCTGGATGACCTGGTGCAGGCCGGCAGCATCGGCCTGCTGGACGCCCTGGCCCGCTATGACACCACCCAGGGCGCCACCTTCGGCACCTTCGCTTCCCAACGCATCCGCGGCGCCATGATCGACGAGCTGCGCAGCCGCGACTGGGCGCCACGCAGCGTGCGCCGCAACGCGCGCGCCATGAAGGGCATCATCCGGCGCCTGGAGCAGGCCCTGGGCCGCCCGCCCGAAGAGCGTGAAATCGCCCAGGCCATGGAGCTGTCGCTGGAGCAGTACCGGCAGTTGCTGCTGGACATCAACGGCTGCCAGCTGATGCCCATCGAAGACATGGGCGAGGAAGAAGCCAACGGCATCAGCAGCGGCTACGGCGCCTCGCCGTTCGTGGAGCTGGTACAGGAACGCAACCGCGACCGTTTCATCAAGGCCCTGGATGCGCTGCCCGAGCGTGAGCGCATGCTGTTGGCGCTGTACTACCAGGAAAAGCTCAACTTCAAGGAAATCGGCGCCGTGCTCGGCGTCAGCGAGTCGCGGGTGTGCCAGCTGCACAGCCTGGCGGTGTCGCGCCTGCGCGACGCCCTGGCCGATTAGAATCTCTGACATCCTGTGGGAGCTGGCTTGCCAGCGAGCTTTTCAGGGCCTCAAAAGCTCGCTGGCAAGCCAGCTCCCACAGGGTTACGCTGCCGGCGCGGGGCGGGCCAGGCAGTGCTTTAGCGCTGAACTGGAAATGCCCGGCGTGCGCGGCAGGTACACCACTTCGCACAGCGACCTGAGGGTGTCGAAGTGGCCCTTCCAGTCATCCCCCATGCCGAACACCGACACGCCCAGGCGGCGAATGTCGTCGGCTTTCTGCGCCCAGCAGGTTTCCGCCAGGGTCATGTCCACGCACTTGAGCGAGCGCACGATGTCCAGGCGGTCGGCGAAGGGAATCACCGTCTGCTTGCCCTTGAGCAGGTTGAACTCGTCGGTGGACACCCCGACGATCAGCGTGTCGCCCAGCGCGCGCAGGTTGCGCAGCAGGTTCAGGTGGCCGACGTGGAACAGGTCGAAGGTGCCGTAGGTGATGACGATGCGGCTCATGCTGGCAGCACCGCATCCAGGGCCGCGCGCGCCTGCAGCAGCAGGCTGTCGTCGGGGCGGTGCACCAGCGCGTGGCCGGCCAGGGCGCGGGCCTTGTGCAGGTGGCCGCTTTCGATGTGCGAGTAGATCCGCGACACGGCGTAGCACTCGGTCAGCAGGGCAAAACCACAGAGGTTGCGGGCGGCGATCACTGTGTCGAACTGCGCATCCGGGGTGCGCCAGTCGCCATATACGGCGGTCAGCCAGGTGTCGGCGTCGCGCAGTTGCCACAGCGGCCTGCCGTCGGGCGCCTGGCCCTTGTCCAGGTGCAGGGTGGGGTAGCGGGTCTGGCGGTGCCATTCGCGCGGGCCGTCCTTTACCCAGAAGCCGGTGCAGGTGTTGCCGTCGCCGTCGACCACGAAGCCCGACAGGTCCAGGGACACCTTGTGCAGCGGATGGTAGAACGCCTTGGGGTTGGTCAGCCGGTGCGAGCCCACCGGTTCCACCCAGCCGCGGCGGAGCAGGCAGTGGGTGGCGCGCTCCATCTCGCAGTGGGGCAGGCCGAAGTCGATGTCCTTGTCGAACGGCAGCAAGCCGCCCTCGCGGGTCAGGCCCAGCAGGGTGCCGTAGGCGGCGAAGGCATGCACGCCGGCCTGGCACAGCGCCGCCAGGGTGTCCCACAGCAGTTGCTCCACCTGGGGCTTGTTGAAGTCGCTGCGCGGCGCCTTGGGCGTCTGCGTGATCGGCTGTTGCAGGCGCAGGGCCAGGGCCTGGCGGTAGTGCTCCAGGGCTTCGGGCAGGCGCACCTGGTGGTGGCGGATCACGCCCATCACCAGCTGCGCCGATGTGCTCTGGGGGGCCAGTTGCAGGGCCCGGGCCACCAGGGTTTCGGCGCGCTCGCTGTCTTCCTGCTGGTTGTGGATCTCGCCCAGCTTGACCAGCACCTGCACCTGGTCGGGGTCCAGTTCCAGGGCGCGCTCGAGCAGCGGTTTCGCTTCGGCGGTGTGTTTGTGCTTGCTCAGCAGCAGGCCCAGGTCGGCGTGCAGGCGGGCGTTGCGCGGCGCCAGGGGCAGGGCCTGGCGGAAGCTGGCGATGGCTTCGTCAGTGCGCTGCTGCTTGAGCAGGGCGCGGCCGCTGTTGATGTAGGCGTTGGCCGCTGCTTCGGACTTGTTGTGCAAGGGGATGCGGGCGGTGCGAGACATGATGGACCCCGGTTGAGTGGCTGGACGAGCAGGCCGTTACCACGGCGCTGGGCTGTACTCGGCGGTGAGGGTGAAGGTGGTGGCCTCGAGGCTGGCTGCCGGCACGTAGTGGCGGGCACTCAGGTAGCGCGCGGCCTGGCCCTGGTCGATGTCGGCCAGCAGGCGGTAGGCCAGGTCGTGCAGCCCATAGGCAGTATCGAGGGCAAAGGCCAGCTTCAGCCGCCGCTGCGCTGGCAGCTGCGCCAGGCGCGCAGGCGTCGGGATGAACAGCGCCTGCAGCGTGTGCAACTGGGTGGCGCGTGGCTCGGCCAACTGCAGGTCGGCGGGGAACTGGCTCAGGTGGCTGGGTGCATGGAAGCGGTAGAACTGCAGGCCATGCTCGGCCAGGCGCTGGCACAGCGGGCCAAACTCGAAATCGCCAGCGTGGGGGGTGAGCATCGACAGGCTGACCTGGGCCAGCAGCACCTGCTGCAACGTGGCGGCGCCATGTTCGAGGATGGCCAGGGTGTCGTGGCGGTCGTCCAGCACCAGCCAGTCCAGGGCCTTGAGCCCTTGCAGCTGGTCGAGGCGGGCGCTGCGGATAGGCAGGCGCGCCAGCACCTGGGCACCGCGCTGCAACGGCGCGGGCACCGGCACCAGCGGCTGCGGCGCGCGGCTGCTGCTTTGGCGCGGGTCCAGGCAGGCGTGCAGGGTCAGCGGGCGGCCATCGCCCAGGGCCACGCCGTTGATCATCTGCACTTCGGGGTGGTCGGCCAGCGGCGAGCCGTGCAGCAGACTGGCGGGGTCGAAAATGATGACGCTCAGGGCGTCCAGGGCCATCAGCTCGGCGAAGTCGGGGCGGCTGGCAAGGCCGGCGCCGTGGTCGAGGGTGACCAGGCGGCCCTGGAAATTCCAGTTGAAGGTGATCGCCGTCATGGTCCGGTGGTCCTGAAGGAATTCTGTGGGAAAGCCAAGGGTAGGGCGCGCGGCCCTGGGGTGAAGCGGCAAGAACAGGCCCGCCACGGGGCCTGTTCCGCTTATGGCGCTTATTGCAGCAGCGACAGCATTTGTTGCGGAGTGGAGTTGGCTTGCGCCAGTACCGAGGTACCTGCCTGTTGCAGGATCTGGGCGCTGGTCATGGCCGAAACTTCAGTGGCGTAGTCGACGTCTTCGATACCCGAACGTGCCGAGGTCAGGTTGGTCTCGGTGGTGGAGATGTTGGAGATCGCCGAGTCGAACCGGTTCTGCACCGCACCCAGGTCCGAACGCATGGAGTCCACGGTGTTCAGCGCCGAGTCCAGGGTGGTCAGGGTGTTGGTGGACTTCTTGGTCACTTCGTTGTCAGTGTCGATGCTCACCGAGACCGTGGCGGTGGAACCACTGCCATCGACGGTCACGTCGGCGGCGTAGTAGGTGGCAGTCGAACCGCTGCCTACTTGCAGGAAGTAGTCGCCGTCGTCGTCCTGCACCAGGGTGCCGCCGGTGGAACCGCTGCCGCCGTAGGTGATGGCCTTGCCCGACTTGTCGGTGATGGTGGTGGTGGTGCTGGACAGCGTCATCGAGGCGCCGCCTTCGTCTTCCACCGAAGCGCTGCTCAGCGAGCCGTCGTAGCCGTTGACGTTGAAGCCGCTCAGGCCCAGGGTGGAGCTGTTGATTTCGCTCAGCTTGATGTCGATGGTCTCGCCATCGTTGGCGCCTACCTGGATGGTGATGGTCTGGTCGGAGTCCAGCACGCTCACGCCGTTGAACGCGGTCTGCGAGGAGATGCGGTCGATCTCGTCCAGGCGCTGGGTGATTTCATCCTGGATCGACTGCAGGTCGGACTGCGAGTTGGTGCCGTTGGCGGCCTGTACCGACAGCTCACGGATACGCTGCAAGTTGTCGTTCACCTCGTCCAGCGCGCCTTCAGTGGTCTGCGCCAGGGAGATGCCGTCGCTGGCGTTGCTGCTGGCCTGGTCCAGGCCGGTGATTTGCGAGCTCATGCGGTTGGCAATGGCTTCACCGGCGGCGTCGTCGGAGGCGCTGTTGATTTTCAGGCCCGAGGACAGGCGTTCGATGGAAGTGCTCAGGGAGCTTTCCGACGAACTCAGGTTCTTCTGGGCGATCATCGACGTGATGTTGGTATTAATGACGGACATGCTGCACTTCCTTCTGTGTAGGGGCCTGGAACCCAGGGTTTCAGCGGCTTTGGCCTAACCCTTGGGTTTTAACCGCGAAGATCGGCACCACCCCTTCCACCTTTAGAAATGCCCGAAAATTTTTTCCCCGGCGGCGTTCGTCGCTGGATTTCGACGGGAAAAAGGGCTGTGTTAGCGGCATTGAATCCACCACGCGCGCGTTATAAATCCGGCCGTTGCTGTTCATTTACCGGAGCCCGTGATGAATCCCTCGACCCTGATCGGCCTGTTGTCAGGCCTGGTCCTGCTGGCCTTGCTGTTGCTGTTTTCGGCGCAACACCCGCTGATGTTCCTTGACCTGCCGAGCCTGGGCATCGTGCTGATCGGCACCTTTGCCGCCACCTGCCTGAGCTACCCGCTGAGCGAGGTGCGCCGGGTGCTGGGGCTGTTCGCCACGGTGATCCGCAAGGAGCCGGTGCATGCCCATGACGACATCGAGCAGCTGGTGAGCATGGCGCGGCTGTGGGTGGACGACGACCTGCGGGCGGTGGAGAAGGTGCTGGCAAACACCCGCAACCCCTTCCTGCGCTCGGGCGTGCAGTTGGTCATCGACAAGACCCCGGAAGCCGAGATCATCGAGCTGCTGCAATGGCGCATCGTGCGCATGCGCGCCAAGGAGCGCGCCGAGGCGCAGCTGTTCCGGGTGATGGCCAGCTATGCGCCGGCGTTCGGCATGCTCGGCACCCTGGTGGGGCTGGTGAACCTGATGTTCGTGCTGGGCGACGGCGACATGGTCACCATCGGCCACCAGATGTCGGTAGGCCTGATGACCACCCTGTATGGCGTGCTGCTGGCCAACCTGGTGCTCAAGCCGGTGGCGGTGAAGCTGGAGCGGCGCACCGAGCAGCGCGTGCTGCTGATGAACATGGTGATCCAGGGCGTGGCGATGATGTGCAACAAGCGCAGCCCCGGCTTGATCCGCGAGACCCTGGGCACCTTCGTCAGCCACCACCCCGACGAGATCCGCGAACAGCTGCGCATCACCCCGCGCCTGGGCGAGAGCGCCCGGCCATGAGCCGGCCACTGGAGGCCCTGGGGCGCACAGGCGGCGAGGGCGACGACGACAGCTGGATGATGACCTACCTGGACATGATGACCCTGCTGCTGGTGGTGACCATGGCCATGTTGGCGATTACCACGCGCCTGCACGGCAACCCGCCGCCAGCCGTGGCGCCGCTGCCGTTCATGGGCCAGGGCCTGCTGCCCCACGGCCTGGCGCTACTGGGGCGGCCGCAGGTGGTGAAGCCGGTGCTGGCCACGGTGCCAAAGGCCGAGCCTGCGCCCGCGCCGCCTGCACCACCGCCGTTGCCGACCACCGAGGACCTGGCAAAAAACCTGGGCATCGACGCCCTGGGCAAGGACATCCAGGTGGATATTTCGCAGAAGACCGTGAGCTTTCGCCTGAGCAGCGAGCTGCTGTTCGAGTCCGGCCAGGCTGACCTGAGCCGCGCGGGCATCGGTGCCTTGCAGCAGTTGCTGCCGGTGCTGGGCAAGAACAGCCAGCCGATCCTGGTGGAAGGCCACACCGACGCCGAGAAGATCCAGAACCCGCGTTTCCCGTCCAATTGGGAGCTGTCCAGCGCCCGCGCTGCCAGCGTGGTGCGCTACCTGCAGGGCAACGGCGTCGATGGCCAGCGCCTGCGCGCGGTGGGCTTTGGCGATACCCATCCGTTGGCGGATAACGCCACGGTGGCCGGGCGGGCTGAAAACCGCCGGGTAGAAGTGGTGCTGGAAGCCGTGCCCAGCCCGCCGCCGTCAGTGGCCGTGGCTACGGCCCACATGTGAGTGTTCGGCCTCGGGCGCTGTCACCGCGCCGTTGATCTCCAGGCGCTGGAGAATGCCGCACTGGTCGTTCTCGCCCACGGTGCCGCAGCGCTGGCGCAGTTCCAGCAGCTGGGCTTGCAGGGCCTGCAAGCCGTCGATGCGCGCACGCACGTGGTGGATGTGCTCGTCGATCAGAGTGTTGACGCTTGCGCACTGGTCCTGGGGGCTGTCGCGCAGGGTCAGTAGGCTGCGGATTTCGTCCAGGGTCATGTCCAGGGTGCGGCAGTTGCGGATGAACGTCAGCCGCTCGACGTGGGCCTGGGTGTAGAGCCGGTAGTTGCCGTCGCTGCGGGCGGGCGGCGGCAGCAATTGCTCGCGCTCGTAGTAGCGGATGGTCTCGACCTGGCAGTCGGTGGCCTTGGCCAGTTCGCCGATTTTCATGGCTGCGCCCTCCAAAGGTGCTTGACCCTATAGTGGCTACAGGGTGTTCACTTGGCAACAGGCACTTTACCGGACCTGACCAATGAGCCAGCAGCCAACCCATAGCCACAAGCACGACGACCACGGCCACGCCCATGAGCACGCTGCCATTCGCGGCCACGCCCACGGCGGCAGCTGCTGCGCCAGCGACCAGCCGGCGCCGGCCGCTACCGTGCGCCTGAGCGCCAAGGCCAGTGCCGACGCGCGCCTGAGCCGCTTCCGCATCGAGCAGATGGACTGCCCTACCGAGCAGACCCTGATCCAGAACCGCCTGGGCAAGCTGGCCGGCGTCGAGGCGCTGGAGTTCAACCTGATCAACCGGGTGCTGGGCGTTCGCCACTCGTTGGCCGCTGATGGCGTAATTATCGAGGCCATTGCCGGCCTGGGCATGAGCGCCGAGCCCCTGGACGCCCAAGGCCAGG
Organism: Pseudomonas imperatae; assembly: GCF_057128625.1. Lineage (NCBI taxonomy): Bacteria > Pseudomonadati > Pseudomonadota > Gammaproteobacteria > Pseudomonadales > Pseudomonadaceae > Pseudomonas > Pseudomonas imperatae. The sequence continues at coordinate 134,472 of NZ_JBSKHP010000002.1, forward strand.
CCAGCCCTGAAGCCCCGGCACCGGTGCGCAAGCCCTGGTGGCCGCTGGCGCTGTCCGGCGTGGCCGCGGTGGCCTCGGAAATCGCCCATTTCAGCGGCCTGGCGCCCAGCTGGCTGATCGCCGGGCTGGCGTTGCTGGCGATTGCCAGTGGCGGCCTGACCACCTACAAGAAGGGCTGGATTGCCCTGAAGAACCGCAACCTGAACATCAACGCGCTGATGAGCATCGCTGTCACCGGCGCGGTGCTGATCGGCCAGTGGCCGGAGGCGGCCATGGTGATGTTCCTGTTCACCGTGGCCGAGCTGATCGAGGCGCGCTCGCTGAGCCGCGCGCGCAACGCCATCGGCGGCCTGCTGCAGCTGACCCCCGAACAAGCGACCGTGCGCCAGGCCGACGGCCAGTGGCTGGAACTAGACGCCCGCAAGATTGCCCTGGACGCTGTCGTGCGGGTGCGCCCTGGCGAGCGCATTGCCCTCGATGGCGAAGTAGTCAGCGGGCAATCCAGCGTCGATCAGGCGGCCATCACCGGCGAAAGCCTGCCGGTGGAGAAGGCCGTGGGCGACAAGCTGTTCGCCGGCACCATCAACCAGGCCGGCGCCCTGGAATACCGGGTCACCGCGCTGGCCAGCAACTCCACCCTGGCGCGCATCATCCATGCCGTGGAACAGGCCCAGGGTGCCCGCGCCCCAACCCAGCGCTTTGTGGATAACTTCTCCCGGGTGTACACCCCGGCGGTGTTCGCCCTGGCCCTGGCCGTGGCGGTGCTGCCGCCGCTGTTCATGGCCGGCGCCTGGTTCGACTGGATCTACCGCGCGCTGGTGCTGCTGGTGGTCGCCTGCCCGTGTGCGCTGGTGATCTCCACCCCGGTGACCATCGTCAGCGGCCTGGCCGCGGCGGCGCGCAAGGGCATCCTGATCAAGGGCGGGGTGTACCTGGAAGGTGGCCACAAGCTGGACTTCCTGGCCCTCGACAAGACCGGCACGCTGACCCATGGCAAACCGGTGCAGACCGATTTCGTGCCGCTGGACCCTGCCTATGCCGCCACTGCCGAGCAGATCGCCGCCAGCCTGGCCGCGCGTTCCGACCACCCGGTGTCCCAGGCCATTGCCCGCCCGGCGCTGGAAGCCGGCGAGGCGCTGCTGGAGGTCATGGACTTCCAGGCCCTGGCCGGGCGTGGCGTGAGCGGTAGCGTCAACGGCCAGCTGTACCACCTTGGCAACCACCGCCTGGTGGAAGAGCTGGGCCTGTGCTCGCCGCAACTGGAGGCCCAGTTGGACGTGCTGGAGCGCCAGGGCAAGAGCGTGGTGCTGTTGCTGGACGCCAGCGGCCCGCTGGCCTTCTTCGCCGTGGCCGACACCCTCAAGGACAGCAGCCGCGAGGCCATCGCCCAGCTGCACGCCCTGGGCATCAAGACCCTGATGCTGACCGGCGACAACCCCCACACTGCCAGCGCCATCGCCGCCCAGGTGGGCATCGACCAGGCCCGTGGCAACCTGCTGCCCGCAGACAAGCTGCAGGCCATCGAAGAGCTGTATGCCCAGGGCCACCGGGTGGGCATGGTCGGCGACGGTATCAACGACGCGCCGGCCCTGGCCCGGGCCGAGCTGGGCTTTGCCATGGCAGCGGCGGGCACCGATACTGCCATCGAGACCGCCGACGTGGCGCTGATGGACGACGACTTGCGAAAAATCCCGACGTTCGTCAGGCTCTCGCGCCAGACCCGGTCGATACTGATGCAGAACATCGTGTTGGCGCTGGTGATCAAGGCCGTGTTCCTGGCAATGACCTTTGCCGGGGTGGCGACGATGTGGATGGCGGTGTTCGCCGATATGGGCGTCAGCCTGTTGGTGGTCTTCAACGGGTTGAGGCTGCTGCGCAAGTAATGAGGTGGTGATGCTGAGTGCCGAGCTGAAGGCGTTTTACATGGTGGCCCGGCTGGGCAGCATCACCCTGGCGGCGAAAAAACTGGGCCTCAGCCAGCCCACCGTGACCACGCAGATCCGCCACCTGGAAAGCCAGTACGCGGTGGAGCTGTTTTACCGCGGCGGCCGTCGCCTGACCCTGAGCGACGACGGCGCGCGCCTGCTGCCCATGGTCAAGGCGCTGCTGCAGCAGGAAGCCGACATCGAGTTCTTCCTGCGCAACAGCGGCCAGGGCGAGGGCGCCCTGCGCATCGCTGCCACGGCGCCTTACTACATCCTCGACCTGGTGAAGATCTTCCGCGAGCGCCTGCCCCAGGTGGAGGTGTCGATGGAGATCGGCAACTCCCAGCAGGTGCTGGAAATGCTCGAGGACTACCGCGTGGACCTGGCCGCGTCCTCGCAGCTGGTGGACGACGCCCGGCTGATCCGCCGGGTGCTGGGCACCGACCCGCTGGTGCTGGCGGTGCACCGGCATCACCCCTTGGCGGTGCACAACCAGGTGCCGCTCAGCGCCCTGGCCGGGCAGTGCCTGCTGATGCGCGAGCGCGGCTCCACCACCCGCAGCCTCACCGAGCAGTGGATGAAAGATGAGCAGGTGGCCATTGGCACGGTGCTGGAGATCGGCAGCCGCGAGTCGATCCGCGAGGCGGTGCTGCGCAACATCGGCGTCAGCCTGATCGCCCGCCACGAGGTGCCGCACAACCCCGAGCTGAAGGTGCTGACCATCGACAACGCGCCGGTGATGCACGAATACCTCTACTGCCTGAAAGAACGCCGCCAGGCGCGGCTGCCGGCTGCGTTCCTGGGCCTGGCCCAGGAAGTCTCGGGACTCCCCCCGTAGCAGCTGCCGAAGGCTGCGTCCGCTGGCGCCGCGTTCTCTTCGGCGGCCGTGTGGTGCGCGGACGCAGCCTTCGGCAGCTGCTACGGGATTTTGCGGGATCCGTTGTTACAACCCAAATCCGCCAATACCACTATCGGCAGCTTTTGCCCTACTGCCACAGGACGTTCGCATTCGCTGCCTAGGATGACCCCCATCTGCTAGATGAGGTCCCGTCCATGAACCATTCCCCTGCTAACGGCGCGCACATGTCCGTGCGTGGTATCCACAAGCGCTTTGGCGCCTTCACCGCGCTCAACGACGTCTCGCTGGACGTTGCCGCCGGTGAGCTGGTGTGCCTGCTGGGCCCGTCGGGCTGCGGCAAGACCACGCTGCTGCGCTGCATCGCCGGCCTGGAGCGCCAGGATCGGGGCCAGCTGTACATCGGCGACCGCGACATCTCCCAGCTGCCGCCCCAGGGCCGCGACTACGGCATTCTGTTCCAGTCCTACGCGCTGTTCCCCAACCTCAACGTCGAGGCCAACATTGCCTACGGCTTGTCGGGCCAGAGCCGTGACCAGGTGCGCAAGCGTGTCGGCGACATGCTGGAGCTGGTGGGCCTGTTGGGCAGCGAGAAGAAATTCCCCGGCCAGCTGTCCGGCGGCCAGCAGCAGCGCGTGGCCTTGGCCCGCGCCCTGGCGCCGTCGCCGTCGCTGTTGCTGCTGGACGAACCTATGTCGGCCCTCGACGCCCGGGTGCGCGAGCATCTGTGCACCGAGCTGCGCCAGCTGCAACGCCAGCTGGGTATCACCACGCTGATGGTTACCCACAACCAGGACGAGGCCATGCTGATGGCCGACCGCATCGCCGTGATGAACAACGGCCAGGTCGAGCAGTACGCCACCGCCCAGGAGATCTACGACAAGCCGGCCACGCCGTTCGTCGCCGAGTTCGTCGGCCAGGGCAACTGGCTGCCGTTCCAGCGCAGCAGCGACAGCCATGCACAGGTGGGCGGGATGAACATGCGCCTGGCCCCCGATGCCAGCCGCGCCAACAGCGGCCGGCTGTTCTGCCGCCCGGAGGCCATCAGCGTCAACCCGCCGGTGCACGAGGAAAACCTGTTCCAGGCGCGGGTGCGCGAGATCACCTTCCTGGGCAACCGCTGCCGCATGAGCTTCGAATTCAACCAGTTCCCCGGCCACGCGCTGCTGGCCGAAGTGGCCCCCGAATCCATGCCGCGCCTGGGCAGCCCGGACATCTGGGTAGCCCTGCCGCCGCGCAGCCTCCAGGTGTTCGCCTGAGATGGCCGCGCAGATGAGCCTGCCGGTGATGGACGCGAAAGCGCCGGCCCAGTCTTCGTCGGCTGCCCTGGGTGACCGTCTGTTCGTGGTCGGCGGCAAACTGCTGTTGCTGGCGTTCCTCTGTGTGGCAGTGCTGATGCCGCTGCTGGCGATCTTCTGGCGCGGCTTCACCCCGGTGGCCGGCGGCGGCTGGGCGGCGGCACAAGACCTGGTGGCCAGCGACAATTTCCATTGGCTGCTGGGCAATAGCCTCAAGGTGTCGTTCAGCGTGGCCGCCATCGTCGTGCCGCTGGCCTACCTGTTCGCCTACGCCCTGCAACGCACGTTGATCCCCGGCAAGGCGGTGTGGCGTGGCATATCCCTGCTGCCGCTGCTGGCGCCGTCGATGCTGCCGGGCATTGCCCTGGTCTACCTGTTCGGCAACCAGGGCCTGCTGCGCGGGCTGGTGGCTGACAATATCTACGGTTTCTGGGGCATCGTCCTGGGCGAGGTGATCTACACCTTCCCGCATGCGCTGATGATTCTGCTGTCGGCCCTGTCGTTGGCCGATGCGCGGCTGTTCGACGCCGCCTCGAGCATGGGTGCCAGCCCCTGGCGCGCCTACCGCAGCATCACCTGGCCGGCCACGCGCCAGGCGGTGTTCGCGGCGTTCTGCCTGGTGTTCACCCTGACCATCACCGACTTCGGCGTGCCCGTAGTGGTGGGCGGCGACTATCAGGTGTTGGCGCTGGAAGCCTACAAGGCGGTGGTGGGCCAGCAGCAATTTGGCCGCGGCGCCTTGATCGGCATGATCCTGCTGCTGCCTGCGCTGTTCAGCTTCGGCGTCGACGCCTGGCTGCGCCGCCGTCACGGCGAGGCCATGAGCGGCCGCGCCCAGGTGTTCCGCCCCGCGCCTTCGCGGCTGCGCGATGGCTGCTACCTGGCGGTGGTGTTGCTGGTGTGCGCGGCGCTGCTGCTGGTGGTGGGCATGGCGGTGTACTCGTCGCTGGTGAAATTCTGGCCCTACAACCTGTCGCTGTCGCTGGTGCATTACCAGTTCAACACCACCGCCGGCGGCGGCTGGTTGGCCTACAGCAACAGCGTGAAGATGGCCGTGGGCACGGCGCTGATCGGCAGCGCGGTGATTTTCACCGGCGCCTACCTGATGGAAAAAACCCAGGGCCTGCGCCGCCTGAACCTGCTGCTGCGCATGCTCAGCTTCGTGCCCATGGCCGTGCCCGGCCTGGTGCTGGGCCTGGGCTACGTATTCTTCTTCAACCTGGGCGGCAACCCGCTGCATGTGTTCTACGGCACCATGACCTTGCTGGTCGTGTGCACCGTGGCCCACTACATGACCACCGCGCAAATGACCGCCACTACGGCCCTGCGCCAGCTGGACGGCGAGTTCGAAGCCGCGGCGCTGTCGCTCAAGGCGCCGCTGTACCGCCACTACCTGCGGGTGACCGTGCCCATCTGCCTGCCGGCGCTGCTGGACATCATCCGCTACCTGTTCGTCTCGGCCATGACCACGGTGTCGGCGGCCATCTTCCTCTACAGCCCCGACACCATCCTGGCGGCGGTGGCGGTGCTGAACATGGACGACGCCGGCAACGTTGGCGGCGCCGCGGCCATGTCCACCTTGATTCTGCTGACCTCGGCCGCCGTGTCGCTGCTGCTGGCCTGGGCCTCGCGCGGCTTGCTGCGCCGGTCCCAGGCCTGGCGCCAGGGCCTTTGATTGCACACCCACTGACCTCCAACTGACTCAGGAACCGCACCATGTTCAAGCCACTTGCTCTTGTCGCTGCCGTTGTTGCCGCTTTCAGCCTGCAGGCCAGCGCAGCCACTACCCAACTGACCGTCTACACGGCCCTGGAGCCGGAGCAGCTGACCACCTACAAGGACGCGTTCGAGAAAGCCAACCCCGACATCGAGATCAAGTGGGTGCGTGACTCCACCGGTATCGTCACTGCCAAGCTGCTGGCCGAGAAGGATCGCCCGCAGGCGGACGCGGTGTGGGGCCTGGCGGCCTCCAGCCTGGCCATCCTCGACCAGCAGGGCATGCTCGAAGCCTACTCGCCGAAAGACCTGGGCAAGATCGGCGCGAACTACCGTGACGCCGCCAACCCACCCAAGTGGGTAGGCATGGACGTGTGGGCCGCCACCATCTGCTTCAACACCGTGGAAGCCGAGAAGCAGGGCCTGACCAAGCCGGTGAGCTGGCAGGACCTGACCAAGCCCGAGTACAAGGGCAAGATCGTGATGCCGAACCCGGCCTCGTCGGGCACCGGCTTCCTGGACGTCAGCGCCTGGCTGCAGACCTACGGCGAGAAGCAGGGCTGGAAGTACATGGACGACCTGCACCAGAACATCGGCCAGTACGTGCACTCCGGCTCCAAGCCCTGCAAGCTGGCGGCCTCGGGCGAGTTCCCGATCGGCATCTCGTTCGAATACCCGGCCGTGCAGCTCAAGCGCCAGGGCGCGCCGCTGGACATCATCCTGCCGAAGGAAGGCCTGGGCTGGGAAATCGAAGCCACCGCGGTGATCAAGGGCACCCCTCATGAAGAAGCCGCGAAGAAACTCGCCGACTTCTCCGCCAGCCCCGCGGCCATGGAACTGTACAAGGAAAACTTCGCCGTGCTGGCCCAGCCGGGCATCGCCAAGCCGCAGACCGAACTGCCGGCCGACTACGAACAGCGCCTGATCAAGAACGACTTCAGCTGGGCGTCGAAGAACCGCGACAGCATCCTGACCGAATGGCGCAAGCGCTATGACGGCAAGTCCGAGAAGGTTGCGGCCCAGTAATTCCAGGGAGGCGTTCCCATGACCCAACACAGCGACATGCTCATCGTCGGCGCCGGCATCCTGGGCTTGTCCCATGCCTACGCCGCCGCCAGGCGCGGCCTCAAGGTCCGCGTGTTCGAACGCAGCGCCACGCCCCTGGGGGCGTCGGTGCGCAATTTCGGCCAGGCGCTGGTCACCGGCCAGCCCGTGGGCCAGATGCATGCCCTGGCCAAGGCCAGCCGCAGCCTGTGGGCGCACTGGGCCGAGCAGGCCGGGTTCGCCCTGAAACGCAACGGCTCGCTGCTGTTTGCCCGCAACGAGCTGGAGCACCAGCTGCTTGAGCGCTTCTGCGCCGAGCGCGCGGTGGAGCATGGCTACCGGGTGGAGCTGTTGCAGGGCGAGGCCCTGAACCAGTTGTACAACGGCCAGTTCCGCCACCACCACGCGGCCTTGCTGGGGCTGGATGACCAGCAGCTGTATTCGCGCGAGGCGATTCCGGCGCTGGTGGAGTTCCTGCGCGGGCAGGGCGTGGAGTTCCACTTCTCCACCCTGGTGCGCGACTTGGAACCGGGCAAGCTGCGCAGCACGGCGGGCACCTTTACCGGCTCGCACATTGTGGTGTGTTCGGGCCACGACTACCAGACGCTGCTCAGCGACGCCATGGCGGCCTTGCAGCCGCAGGTGTGCCGCCTGCAGATGCTGCGCGTGCGCCCGCAGTTCGAACTGGACCTGCAGCAGGCGGTGCTCACCGGCTTGAGCTGCCTGCACTACGGCGCGTTCGAGGGCCTGCCGGAGACCCGGGCCCTGCAGGCCCAGGTGCAGCAGGACAGCCCGCACCTGGTGGAGCAGGGCATTCACCTGCTGGTCAGCCCCACGCCGTACCGCGAGCTGATCATCGGCGACTCCCACCACTATGGCCGTGACGCGTCGCCGTTCAACGCCGAACAGGTGGATGACTGGATGATCGAGCTGGCCGAGCACACGCTGGGTGGCAAGCTCAAGGTGGTGGAGCGCTGGCAGGGCGTGTATGGCGCCAAGGGCAGCAAGCCGTTCTCGTTGCTGCGGGTGGCGCCGGGCTTGAGTTCGGCGCTGATGCACACGGGCGTGGGCATGAGCGTGGGGCCGGCGCTGGCGGAGCGTAACGTCGCCGACCTGCTGGGCGAAGCCCCGCACGGCCTGGACGGCCTGTAACGAACGCGTAGCCGCTGCCGAAGGCTGCGCTGGCCCGCATGTACACCGGAGATCTTCAGTGTGGGTGATGGCCAGCGCAGCCTGTCGGCAGCGGCTACAGAGTCAGAGTTCTGTACTCAGGTGCTCGATCTGTTCGTGGCGTTCGGGCTGGTTGGGGCGCGGGTGGGGGTTGAGGGTGGACCACTGCGGGTGCGCGCGGGCCTTGCCCAGTGGTTCGGGCAGCTTGCCCTCGCGCCAGCTCTTGTCCTGGGGCACGGCGACCTCGATGCTGCCCATGGCCGCGTGCCCGCGCGCGTCCAGTGCTTCCAGCAGTTGCCGTTGGCGCAAGGCCAGCAGGCGTAGCACGTTGTCGTCCACGGTCAGCTCGCGCTGGCCCTTGAGCTTGCCCAACAGCCGGCCGCCGTAGCCGCGGGCGGTCTGCAACGCGCCGCCGGCGATGGCGCCAGCCAGGGCTGCCAGGCCCAGGGTGATACCGCCTACCAGCAGATCGACGCCGGCGCCGGCCGCCGCGCCTGCAGCTATCCCGCCCCCGACTTTCACGCCCAGCTGTTTGAGCGTCTCGGGGTTGAACAGGTCGTCGCCCCAGCGCCCGTCCAGCAGGGGCAGGTCGCTGGCGGCGGCGTCTTCCAGGCGGAAGGCGTAGAGCTTGAGCAGCGCCTGCACGCATTTCTGTTCGCGCTGGCGCACGGCTTCGCGCAGGGCGGCGATGGCAGCGTCCACGCCTTCGCGGTCGGCGGCCACGCTGCGGCGGCAGGCGGCGCAGTCGATCAACAGTTCGGCAATCAGCGCGCGTGCCCGCTGGCGGCGCGCCAGGCGCTGGGCCTGCTGGTCGTCGATCAGCCGTTGCAGACTGGGGCGCGCATGTTCCAGCAGCAGCGCCAGGCTTTCATACAGGCGCCGCTCGCCATCTTCCGGCGGTGCCACGCTGTCGAAGCGCACCAGCGCGTGCAGGCCCAGGCGCGCCAGGGCTTCGCGCCACTGTTCCTCGCGGTGGCCGGGGCTGGCGACGAAGTTGAGCACCGGCAGCAGCGGCTTGCCGCAACCGTTGAGCACTTCCAGTTCGTCGCGGTACTTGGCCAGCACCGGCTCGCGGGCGTCGATCACGTACAGGCCGGCGTCGCTGGCCAGCAGCTGGCGCAGCACCTTGGCTTCCTGTTCGAAACGCTGGCGGGCCTCGCTGCCCTGCAGGAAGCGTTCGGTGCGCGCCGGGCCGTCCAGGCGCTCGCCGGGGCGGTCCAGGCGCTCCAGGTAGTCGAGCAGGGCGATGGCGTCTTCAAGGCCGGGGGTGTCGTACAGCTCCAGCAACGCCTCGCCGTCCACCGACAGCCGCGCGCCCTCCACGTGGCGGGTGGTGCTGGGGCGGTGGGAGACCTCGCCAAAGCCGACGTCACGGGTGAGGGTGCGCAGCAGCGAGGTCTTGCCGACGTTGGTGTGGCCGACCACGGCCAGCTTAAGAGGCTTGGTCATTGCCGGTCTCCAGCCAGGTCAGGGGCAGGCTTGCCACCACGTCGAGGCCCAGCCGGGCCAGGGCCTGGTGCCAGTCGTCGAGGCGCTCGGCATCCAGCTGCTGGCCGGCAGGCGCGGGTAGCAGCCAGATGCGGGTATGGCCGGCGCTGCGCGCCAGTTCGGCGATCAACCCCAGGCTGCCGCGGTCGGGCGAGCGGCGCGGGTCGCAGGCGATGGCCAGGCGCGCGGCGGGGTAGCGCGCCAGCTGGTCGAGCAGGCGCCGGCGTGATTCGCGGCTGTCGAGGACCCCGGCATCGCCCACCGTGGCGGGCAGGGCGGGCGGCCAGGGCTGTTGGTCGTCGAGTTCCAGGCCCACCAGCAGCGCGCCGCCGGTGGTTGCCCCAGCCAGCGGCGCCGGCACTTCGTGCAACTGCGCGGGGGCGCTGTCGTTGACGCCCAGGCGTTCGCTGCTGGGCATCAATTGCTCGCGCAGTTCGGCGTGGCCGGGCAGGCTCAGGTCCAGCTGCAAGCGCTTGCGCCCCAGGCGCCAACGCCCCCAGCAGGCCAGGGCCAGCAGCAGCCGCGGGACGATGCCGAACACCACCAGCACGCCCAACAGCCAGCCGGCCCAGGCTTGCCGAGCGCTGTCCACGGCCAGCACGCTGTCGCCGCTGGCGCGGATGGTGTCGATGTCCGGCACGTTGAAGCCCAGCAGCGCGGGCAGGGCGCCCAGGCCGCGGGTCATGGCCACGAAGGTGTCGGGGCTTAAAATGGTGGTTTCCCAGACGAAGCCGTAGCGCCGGGTGGCCAGCAACAGCAGCAGGATCACCAGCGCGCTGCTCAAGGCCAGCAGCCACAGGCCATTCACCAGCGCGCCGAGCACCCAGCGGTTGAGGCGCTGGCGTTGCAACAGCACCACCAGTGCCGGACCCAGGTGCACGGCCTTGGCGTCGCGCGCCAGCCGGGCGCTGAGCCACATCCACAGGCGGCCCAGGCTGGCCGTGTGTTCGTCGGCCAGCAGCAGGCCGCTGAGCCAGCCCAGCAGCAGAATCCAGTTCAGCCCCAGCAGGCTGCCCAGCGCCCAGAAGACGTTGACCGGGCCGTTGCCCAAGGCGGCGAAGGCCAGGCCGGCGCCGCTGAAAATAACCAGCACCGCCAGCAGCATCACGCTCAGGCGCGCGCCCTGCTTCCAGTGGCGCAGGGCGGGCAGCAGGCCGTCGCGTTCGGCCAGCCACAGGGCCCGGTGCTGCACCCGCGCGGCCAGGTCGCCGCCCTGTTGGCGGGCGCGGCGGTTGGCCTCCTGGTCGTCCAGGGGGCCGGCCTGCTCTTCGCGCAGGCGTATGGCTTCGGTAAGCCAGAGAGTGTCCAGTGCTGTCACGCCACCATCCATTGATCAAACCAGCCCAGAGCATAACCCAGCGAGGCCCCGTGCTCTGCTATCCTCGCGGGATGAAAAATACACTCCCCCTCAGCCTGATCGCGGCGCTCGCGCAGAACCGCGTCATCGGCATCGACAACAGCATGCCCTGGCACCTGCCGGGTGATTTCAAATACTTCAAGGCCACCACCCTGGGCAAGCCGATCATCATGGGCCGCAAGACCTGGGATTCGCTGGGCCGGCCGCTGCCGGGCCGGCTGAACATCGTGGTCAGCCGCCAGGAAGGCCTGGTGCTGGAAGGCGCCGAGGTGTACGCCTCGCTGGAAGCCGCCATCGCCCGCGCCGAAGCCTGGGCCCAGGCCAATGGCGCCACGGAGCTGATGTTGATTGGTGGGGCGCAGTTGTATGCGCAAGGGCTGGACCTGGCCGACCGCCTGTACCTCACCCGCGTGGCGGCCAGCCCGGCGGGCGATGCCTGGTTCCCTGAATACGACGAGACCCAGTGGCTGCTGGTCTCGAACACCGAAAACCCGGCGGTGGGCGATGCCCCGGCGTACGCCTTCGAAGTCTGGGACCGCCGCTAACCTTTCGCCGCGCCTGCCTTTGTGGGAGCTGGCTTGCCAGCGAGCTTTTCGGGGCCTCAACAGCTCGCTGGCAAGCCAGCTCCCACAAGCGTTTACCGGTGCGCCAGCTCGGCGTGCTCGTCGGCATCCAGCAGCGCCCGATCGGTCTGCTGCAACACCTGGCTGGCGATGGTGCCGGCCGTCATCGAACCGCTGACGTTCAGCGCCGTGCGGCCCATGTCGATCAGCGGCTCCACCGAAATCAGCAACGCCACCAGCGACACCGGCAGCCCCATGGCCGGCAGCACGATCAGCGCCGCGAACGTCGCGCCACCGCCCACGCCCGCCACGCCGGCCGAGCTCAGGGTCACGATCGCCACCAGGGTGGCAATCCACATCGGGTCCAGCGGGTTGATGCCCACGGTGGGTGCCACCATCACCGCCAGCATGGCCGGGTACAGGCCCGCGCAACCGTTCTGGCCGATGGTGGCGCCGAACGAGGCGGCGAAGCTGGCGATGGCCTGCGGAATGCCCAGGCGCTGGGTTTGCGCCTCGATGCTCAGCGGGATGGTGGCCGCGCTGGAGCGGCTGGTGAAGGCGAAGGTCAGCACCGGCCACACCTTGCGGAAGAAGCGCAGCGGGTGCACGCCGGCGATGCTCAGCAGCACGCCGTGCACCATGAACATCAGCGCCAGGCCGATGTACGACACCAGCACGAAGCTGCCCAGCTTGAGGATGTCCTGCAGGTTGGAGCTGGCGACCACCTTGGCCATCAGCGCCATCACGCCGTAGGGCGTCAGCTTCATAACCAGGCGCACCAGGCGCGTGACCCAGGCTTGCAGGGTCTCGATGGCGCTGACCACTTTCGCGCCTTTTTCGGCGTCATCCTTGAGCAGTTGCAGGGCAGCCACGCCGAGGAAGGCGGCGAAGATCACCACGCTGATGATCGAGGTCGGCTTGGCCCGGGCCAGGTCGGCCACCGGGTTCTGCGGCACGAAGGACAGCAGCAGCTGCGGGATGTTGAGGTCGTTGACCTTGCCCACGTAGTCGCTCTGGATCGCCTGCATGCGCGCCAGTTCCTGGGTGCCGGCCACCAGGCCCTCGGCGGTGAGGCCGAACAGGTTGGTCAGGCCCACGCCGACCAGTGCGGCAACGGCCGTGGTGAACAGCAGCACGCCGATGGTCAGGAAGCTGATCTTGCCCAGGGACGAGGCGTTGTGCAGGCGCGCCACGGCGCTGAGGATGGAGGCGAAGATCAGCGGCATCACGATCATCTGCAACAGTTGCACATAACCGTTGCCCACCAGGTCCAGCCAGCCAATGGTGGTTTTCAGCAGCGGGCTGCCCTGGCCGTAGATGGCGTGCAGGGCGCTGCCGAACAGCACGCCCAGCGCCAGGCCGATGAGGACCTTCTTCGCCAGGCTGAATGAGGTGCGGCTGGTTTGCGCCAGGCCTAGCAGCAGGGCCAGGAACACCAGCAGGTTGAGTAGCAAGGGCAGGTTCATTGAAGCTCCAGGGGAATTTATTCCGGCGCTTGCGCCTCTGATGGGCGCTGGCCAACCACAAACTCTAACACCCTGAATTTTCTGTCATTTATACGAAGTTCGCATGAGCTAAGTCGTTTTTGGAATAAGAGGGTGGCGTTTACAGGCAAGCGCGTGGCGCGATCGGGCCCCTGGCGGTCGTGTTCGCGCCAGAGTTGTCATGAGCATTTGCTAGGGTCCGTGCATCACTCTGGGGAGCACCACCGATGAAGCCACTGCGTAACCTGATTGCCGTCACCCTGGGCCTGGCGTTGGCCAGCCCGGTCTTCGCCACCGAACTCAAGCACTGGCCTGAGGCCCAGGCCAAACAGCTCGACGCGATGATCGCGGCCAATGCCCACAAGGGCAACTACGCGGTGTTCGACATGGACAACACCAGTTACCGCTACGACCTGGAAGAGTCGCTGCTGCCGTACCTGGAAAACAAGGGCGTGCTGACCCGCGAGAAACTCGACCCGTCGCTGAAGCTGATCCCGTTCAAGGACACTGCCGGCCACAAGGAAAGCCTGTTCAGCTACTACTACCGCCTGTGCGAAGTGGATGACATGGTCTGCTACCCGTGGGTGGCGCAGGTGTTCTCTGGCTTCACCCTGACCCAGCTCAAGGGCTACGTGGACGAGATGATGGCTTCGGGCAAGCCGGTGCCAGCCACCTATTTCGAGGGCGATGTGGTGAAGACCATGAACGTCGAGCCGCCCAAGGTGTTCACCGGCCAGGCCGAGCTGTACAACAAGCTAATGGAGAACGGCATCGAGGTGTACGTGGTGACGGCGGCCTCGGAAGAGCTGGTGCGCATGGTGGCGGCCGACCCCAAGTATGGCTACAACGTGAAGCCGCAGAACGTGATTGGCGTGAGCACCTTGCTCAAGGACCCCAAGACCGGCGAGCTGACTACCGCGCGCAAGCAGATCGAAGCCGGCAAGTATGACCCCAAGGCCAACATGGGCATGGAGCTGACCCCGTACCTGTGGACCCCGGCCACCTGGATGGCAGGCAAGCAGGCGGCGATCCTGACCTATATCGATCAGTGGAAGAAACCGGTGCTGGTAGGCGGTGACACGCCGTCGAGCGACGGCTACATGCTGTTCCACAGCGTGGACGTGGCCAAGGGCGGGGTGCACCTGTGGGTGAACCGCAAGGCCAAGTACATGGACCAGCTGAACGGCATGATCAGCAAGAACGCGGCGGCGCAGGCCAAGGAAGGGTTGCCGGTGACGGCGGACAAGAATTGGGTGATCGTGAAACCCGAGGAAATCCAGTGAAGTTCACATAACTCCGGGGTGATCGCTGATGTGGGAGCTGGCTTGCCAGCGAGTTTTGGGGAGGCCCGAAAATCTCGCTGGCAAGCCAGCTCCCACCGGTCGTCTATTACAGCCCGTCCAGCATCGCCTTGTTACGCACCGCGCCCTTGTCGGCGCTGGTCGCCAGCAGGGCGTAGGCCTTCAGCGCGGTGGTCACCTTGCGTGGGCGGACTTCGGCGGGCTTCCAGCCTTTCTTGTCCTGTTCCACGCGGCGTGCCGCCAGTTCTTCATCGCTGACCAGCAGGTTGATCGAACGGTTCGGAATGTCGATCAGCACCTTGTCGCCGTCCTGCACCAGGCCGATGGCGCCGCCCGCCGCTGCTTCCGGCGAGGCGTGGCCGATGGACAGGCCCGAGGTACCACCCGAGAAGCGACCGTCGGTCAGCAGGGCGCAGGCCTTGCCCAGGCCCTTGGACTTCAGGTACGAGGTGGGGTACAGCATTTCCTGCATGCCCGGGCCGCCTTTCGGGCCTTCGTAGCGGATGATGACGATGTCGCCTTCCTTCACTTCGTCGGCGAGGATGCCGCGCACGGCGCTGTCCTGGCTTTCGAAGATCTTGGCGTTGCCTTCGAACACATGGATGGACTCATCCACGCCGGCGGTCTTCACCACGCAGCCGTCCAGGGCGATGTTGCCGTACAGCACGGCCAGGCCGCCTTCTTGCGAATAGGCGTGCTCGAAGCTGCGGATGCAGCCGTTCTCGCGGTCGTCGTCCAGGGTTTCCCAGCGGGTCGACTGGCTGAAGGCGGTCTGGGTCGGGATGCCGGCCGGGCCTGCCTTGAAGAAGTGGTGCACCGCTTCGTCGTTGGTCTGGGTGATGTCCCACTTGGCGATGGCTTCTTCCATGCTGCGGCTGTGCACGGTCGGCAGGTCGGTGTGCAGCAGGCCGCCACGGGCCAGCGAACCGAGGATGCTGAAGATGCCGCCGGCGCGGTGCACGTCTTCCATGTGGTACTTCTGGATGTTCGGCGCCACTTTGCACAGCTGCGGCACCACGCGGGACAGGCGGTCGATATCGCGCAGGTCGAACGCCAGCTCGGCTTCCTGGGCGGCGGCCAGCAGGTGCAGGATGGTGTTGGTCGAACCGCCCATGGCGATGTCCAGCATCATGGCGTTCTCGAACGCCTTGAAGTTGGCGATGTTGCGCGGCAGCACCGACTCGTCGTTCTCGCCGTAGTAGCGCTGGCACAGCTCGACGATGGTGCGGCCGGCCTGCAGGAACAGCTGCTCGCGGTCGCTGTGGGTGGCCAGGGTCGAACCGTTGCCCGGCAGGGCCAGGCCCAGGGCTTCGGTCAGGCAGTTCATGGAGTTGGCGGTGAACATGCCCGAGCACGAACCGCAGGTAGGGCAGGCGCTACGCTCGTACTCGGCGACTTTCTCGTCAGAAGCGCTGGAGTCGGCGGCGATGACCATGGCGTCCACCAGGTCCAGGCCGTGGCTGGCGAGCTTGGTCTTGCCGGCTTCCATCGGGCCGCCGGAGACGAAGATCACCGGGATGTTCAGGCGCAGGGCGGCCATCAGCATGCCGGGGGTGATCTTGTCGCAGTTGGAGATGCAGACGATGGCGTCGGCGCAGTGGGCGTTGACCATGTATTCCACGGAGTCGGCGATGATCTCGCGGCTCGGCAGCGAATACAGCATGCCGTCATGGCCCATGGCGATGCCGTCGTCGACGGCGATGGTGTTGAATTCCTTGGCCACGCCACCGGCGCGTTCGATCTCGCGGGCTACCAGCTGGCCCAGGTCCTTCAGGTGCACGTGGCCCGGGACGAACTGGGTGAACGAGTTGGCGATGGCGATGATCGGCTTCTTGAAGTCGGCGTCCTTCATCCCCGTGGCGCGCCACAGGGCGCGGGCGCCGGCCATGTTGCGGCCGTGGGTGGACGTTTTCGAGCGATAGTCAGGCATGGAGCACTCCGGGCGGCTAATCAGGTATCAGTAAGGGAGTGAGCTTCTCTTGTCCTTTGCAGCGGCGACAGGTAGCTGCCACTGCGGATGAGGTCGGTGACGCTGCAGGATCGCTGCGCGCTCGACCGGAGCTCATAAACCCGCCGGGGGATGATTGGCGATGAATAGCTCGATTCTACACCGCTGGCGGCCGGATGGAATGCCAGGAACGACCACGTGCGTCTGGCCGGCGATTTGTAGGACGTTTCTGATTTTGCCGGAAGGGGTATTTAAGCCTTGCCTACATGGTTACTATCCCCGCGCCGCATGTGCGGCTGACGAGAAATAATCCCCATGGACCACCCCAGTTTAAGTTCCTTCGAGAACCACATTCTGGCCCCGACCGCAGCGGCGGCGGGCCTGCCTGTGAGCTGACGCGTCCGCTCGCCAGGCAGCCCTGCGCCGCTGACTGGAGAGCAACACATGACTACCCTGAACTACGAAATCGATTCGCAACGCAGCCGTGCCCAACTGGAGCGCGAAGACCTGCGCAAGCTGGCCACCTACCCGGAAGACAGTGCCGGTGCGCTGATGACCAGCGGCTATTCCACCGTGGGCGTGCACCTCAGTGCCGCCGAGGCCATCGACAGCCTGCGCCGCGAGGCGGCCGACGCCGACACCATCTACCAGACCTACGTACTCGACGAGCAGCGCTGCCTGCTGGGCACCCTGTCCCTGCGCGAATTGATCCTGGCTGCGCCGCAGGTGCGGGTGGGCGACCTGATGATCACCCCGGTGATCAGCGCCCGGGTCGATGCCGACCAGGAAGAGGTGGCGCGGCTGATCCGCCATCACGACCTGCTGGCCCTGCCCATCGTCAACGGCGACGGCGCGCTGGTGGGCATCGTCAGCTGTGACGACGCCATCGACGTGGTGGTGGAAGAGGCCACCGAGGACTTCCACAAGGGCGCGCTGATCGGCAAGCACCTGGGCAACATCGCCACCGCCTCGGTGGGCGTGCTCTACCGCAAGCGCGTACTGTGGCTGGTGCTGCTGGTGTTCGGCAACCTGTTCTCCGGCGCCGGCATCGCCGCGTTCGAAGACGTCATCGCTGCCAACATCGTGCTGGTGTTCTTCCTGCCCCTGCTGGTGGACAGCGGCGGCAACGCCGGCGCGCAATCGGCCACCTTGATGGTGCGCGCCCTGGCGACAGGCGACGTGGTCATGCGCGACTGGCTGCGCCTGCTGTGGCGCGAATGCTCCGTGGCGCTGTTCCTGGGCGTCACCATGGCCGTGGCCGTGGCCCTGCTGGGCGCCATCCGCGGCGGCTGGGACATTTCATTGATCGTTGCCAGCAGCATGCTGGTCATCGTGCTGATCGGCAGCCTCATCGGCATGAGCCTGCCGTTCATGTTCAGCCGCCTGCGCATGGACCCGGCGGTGGCCAGCGGCCCGCTGATCACCTCTATCGCCGATGCGGCGGGGGTGTTGGTGTACTTCGGGATTGCTTCGATGGTGCTGGATCTCTGAAACGCGATTGCAGCGTTTTGCCGCACGGTAGGAGCCGACCTTGGTCGCGATGCAGGCGACGCGTTTGTTCAGGCGCGGCCTCATCGCGAGCAAGCTCTGCTCCTACCCTATGGTTTTGTATAAAGGCGGTGGGTGGTGATCAGGCCGATCAGGCATAACGCCAGGAAGGCTACCCCTAGCATCATTTCAAAATCCGCCGCCACCAGGCTGATCGCCGCGCTGCCTGAACCCCCTGCCACCAACACCAGCGTGTTCAACACCGACGCCGACGCCCCCGCGCTGGCCGGCACCAGCTCCATGGCGCGGGAGGTGGCGGCCGGGCGGGCGATGGTGGTGCCGGCGGTACAGATCATCATCGGCAACAGCACGGTCGCCACGCTGCGTTCGGTGGCCAGGCCCAGCACCAGCATGGCCAGGCCTGCGGCGCCGATCAGCAACAACCCGGTGAACAGCTGATGGCGGTGGCTAACGCTGCGGCTCATGCGGCTGGCCAATAGGCCGCCCAGCACATAAGCCGCGCCGTAGCCCAGCAGGGTCAGGCCGAATTCAAGCTGCGACAGTTGGAAGTAGTCGAGGAAGATCAACGGCGAGATGGCAATAAAGCTGAAGTGGCAGGTAAAGGCAATCGCCGCAATCAATGAGAAGCCCATGAAAGCCGGGTTGAGGAACAATTCGCTGTAGGTTGCCAGCAGGGTTTGGCTTTTCCGAACGGCGCCGCGGGCGGGCGGCAGGATGCGCATGGCCTGTATCAGCACGCCCAGGGCGATCAGCGTGAATACATGGAAGCTGGCCTGCCAGCCGAACAGATGCTGCAGCAACGCCCCCGCCAAGGGCGAAAGCGAAATCAGCACGCCGCTGGCGCTGGTGACCAGGATGCGCGCGCGTTCCCGCTCGCGGCCTTCGAACAGATCCTGCACCAGTGCATTGAGCAGCACGAAGCAGCCGCAGCCGATGGCTTGCACTACGCGGAACGCTATGAAGCTGGCGAAGGTGTCGGCGCTCGCGCAGCCAATTGCGCCGATGATGGAAATCCCCAGCCCCAGGATCAGCAGCCCCTTGCGGCCAACCCGGTCAGACAGTGGGCCGAGGAATAACTGCGACACGGCAACCCCGATGGCGAACACGCTGATGGACAGGGCGATGTCGTGGATGGGTGTGGCAAAATGAGCAGACAGCGCGGGGAAGGAGGGCAGGACGACGTCGAGGGGGAAGACGGCGAGCAGAACCATGGCCAGCAGCAGTGCGATGACGGAGTGTTTATGCGGAGCAGACATGAGCCAAGCCTTTTTGACGACGAAGGCTACTCGCATCCAAATCGTGGTCAATAGCGGCTAGATCACGAAATTTCCCAAGTTTTTGTAGGAATAATCGTAGCCGCTGCCGCAGGCTGCGGCTACGTGAGCAGGCATATCGGTGCGGCAAGGAGCCGCTACGACGTTTTGGGAAAGTAGAACGAAATGACAAGCGTGATGAGTGGCAGGGCGCCGATTTTCACCAATTCGAACATTTGCTCCATCGCCTTGCTTTCCGGGTTCAAGCCATAAGCGATGAATATCCCTGCGCAGAGCATTAGCAGTGATATGAGGATTTGTCGGGCAAACCTCAAGCGATCGTTCTCTTTCAGTTGTACATCGCTGCCACTGGTGAAGAAGCTGACAAGGTTTCGATCCGGGTTTGGTGGCTGGGAGTTCATAAGCCCGTCACCCGCCCCATGACTTCAAAGGTATGGTCGTCGCGTTCTCGGATAAGGCCGAGCGCACCGCCGCACAGCTGTTTCTGGTCGTCGGCTATTGCCAGCAACGCGAACGCACGCTTCATCGCTTCTGCCTTGGTAATGCAGTTGCGTTGCGCTATCTGCGTGAGGCAGTTATCGATTTCGTCGCTGAGTTCAAGGGTAAAGGTGGGCATGGCGCTTCCTGCGTGTTTGGGCGTGCAGGAGTATAGGTGTGGAGGGGAAGCGAGGGATATCCGGGCACTTCCGAAGCTAATGTCGGACTTTTCCGAAAGGCCCGCGCCGGCAACGGCGCGGGCGTGGGGCATCAGCTATTCGGCAGCAACCGGCAGGTAATGCTCTTGATATAGCGGGTTTCCGGGATGGCCGGGTGTACCGGGTGGTCCGGGCCCTGGCCGCCGCGTTCCAGCAGCTGGATGTTGCGGTCCAGGTGGCGGGCGCTGGTCAGCAGGATGTTCTGCAGGTCGTCTTCAGGCAGGTGCATGGAGCACGAGGCGCTGACGAGGATGCCGTCCTTGCTGAGCAGGCGCATGGCCTGTTCGTTCAGGCGGCGGTAGGCGCCTTCGCCGTTTTTCAGGTCTTTCTTGCGCTTGATGAAGGCGGGCGGGTCGGCGACGATCACGTCGAAGCGCTCTTCGGAGGCCTTCAGTTGCTTCAGGGCTTCGAACACGTCGCCTTCGACGCAGGTGACCTTCTCGGCGAAGCCGTTGAGGGCGGCGTTGCGCTCAACGCCGTCCAGGGCGAAGCCCGAGGCGTCGACGCAGAACACTTCGCTGGCGCCGAAGGCACCGGCCTGCACGCCCCAGCCACCGATGTAGCTGAACAGGTCGAGCACGCGCTTGCCCTTGACGTACGGGGCCAGGCGGGCGCGGTTCATGCGGTGGTCGTAGAACCAGCCGGTCTTCTGGCCTTCCATGACCGGGGCCTGGAATTTCACGCCGTTTTCTTCCAGGTCGACCCACTCCGGCACCACGCCGAAGGCGGTTTCCACGTAGCGTTCCAGGCCTTCGGCGTCACGGGCGGCCGAGTCGTTCTTGAACAGGATGCCGCTGGGCTTGATGACCTGGATCAGTGCGGCCATGACGTCGGCCTTGTGCTGTTCCATGGTGGCCGAGGCCAGCTGTACCACCAGAATGTCGCCGAAACGGTCGACAACCAGGCCCGGCAGCAGGTCGGAATCGCCGTACACCAGGCGGTAGAACGGCTTGTCGAACAGGCGCTCGCGCAGCGACAGGCAGACGTTCAGGCGGTGCACCAGCAGCGACTTGTCCAGCGGCAGCTTGGCGTCGCGCGACAGCAGGCGGGCGCAGATCAGGTTGTTGGGGCTCATGGCGACGATGCCCAGCGGCTTGCCACCGGCGGCTTCGAGCACGGCCTGGTCGCCGGCCTTGAAACCATGCAGGGGCGTGGCGGCTACGTCGATCTCGTTGCTGTAGACCCACAGGTGACCGGCGCGCAGGCGGCGGTCGGCATTGGCTTTGAGGCGAAGGCTGGGCAGGGACATGAAGTCGCTCCGGGGAAAAAAGAGCGGGAGTATAGCGTGAACGCAAATGGCAGGCTTGCCGGCTTGACGAATAGCCCCTGCGTCGCTCTGTGGGAGCTGGCTTGCCAGCGAGCTGTTGAGGTCCGAAAAGCTCGCTGGCAAGCCAGCTCCCACAAGGACAGTGATTTTCACGGGGTATCGGTTTTGATACGTGAAAGATAGTGGCCACTTGTCATGAATCATATCGCTAGCGGTTGTGCCGTCGCCCCTCGCAGGGGTTAAAATCGCGCCTCAGTCCAGAGTGTGTACTTATGTCCCAAGAGCTTTCAGAAGAACAGATCCAGCAGGCCTTGCAGGGGATCAGTGTGCCGCCTCAACCGCAGATCATGGTAGACCTGCAGATGGAGCAGTACATGCCCGACCCGGACCTGGAAGTGATCGCTCGTCTGATAGCGCAGGACCCAGGCCTGTCGGGGGCGCTGCTGAAAATCGTCAACTCGCCGTACTACGGCCTGTCGAACAAGATCGCCTCCATCCAGCGCGCGGTGAACCTGCTGGGCAGCCGCTCCATCATCAACCTCATCAACGCCCAGTCGATCAAGGGCGAGATGAGCGACGAAACCATCGTCACCCTCAACCGTTTCTGGGACACCGCCCAGGACGTGGCCATGACCTGCCTGACGCTGGCCAAGCGCATCGGCTCCCAGGCGGTGGACGAGGCCTATGCCCTGGGCCTGTTCCACGACTGCGGCATCCCGCTGATGCTCAAACGCTTCCCCGACTACATGAGCACCCTGGAGCGCGCCTACGCCAACGCCGGCCCCGGGCTGCGCGTGGTGGACACCGAAAACCAGGCCTACAACACCAACCACTCGGTGGTGGGCTACTACACCGCCAAGTCCTGGCGCCTGCCCGAGCACCTGGGCAATGCCATCGCCAACCATCACAATGCCCTGGCGATCTTCAGCGATGACTCCAACCAGAACAGCCAGTTGAAAAACCTGCTGGCGATCCTGAAGATGGCCGAACACATCTGCTCGTCGCACCGGGTGCTGGGCAACCAGAACGAAGACCACGAGTGGAACACCATCAGCCATCTGGTGCTCGATTACGTCGGCCTGTCGGACTACGACTTCGAGAACCTGAAGGAATCCATCCGCGAGCTGGGCGCGCGCTGACGCTTCCCGCCGCTCTGCAACGAGCCTTCCATGCCTGAATTGCCTGAAGTCGAAACGACCCGCCGGGGCATCGCGCCTCACCTTGAAGGGCAGCGCGTGAGCCGTGTGATCGTGCGCGATCGCCGCCTGCGCTGGCCGATCCCCGAAGATCTGGACACGCGGTTGTCGGGGCAGAAGATCATCGGCGTCGAGCGGCGGGCCAAATACCTGCTGATCAACGCCGAGGTCGGCACGTTGATCAGCCACTTGGGCATGTCCGGCAACCTGCGGCTGGTGGAAGTGGGGCTGCCGGCGCTCAAGCATGAGCACGTGGACATCGAGCTGGAGTCGGGCCTGGCGCTGCGCTACACCGACCCGCGGCGCTTCGGCGCCATGCTCTGGAGCCTGGACCCGCTCAACCACGAGCTGCTGGTGCGCCTGGGGCCGGAGCCGCTGACCGCGCTGTTCGACGGCGAGCGGCTGTTCCAGCTGTCGCGCGGCAAGAGCATGGCGGTGAAGCCGTTCATCATGGACAACGCCGTGGTGGTGGGGGTGGGCAACATCTACGCCACCGAAGCGCTGTTCGCCGCTGGTATCGACCCGCGCCGCGAGGCGGGTGGCATTTCCCGGGCGCGGTACCTGAAGCTGGCCATCGAGATCAAGCGCATCCTGGCCATGGCCATCGAGCGCGGCGGCACCACCTTGCGCGATTTCATCGGCGGCGACGGCCAGCCGGGCTACTTCCAGCAGGAGCTGTTCGTCTACGGGCGCGGCGGCGAGATGTGCAAGGTGTGCGGCAGCACCCTGCGCGAGGTGAAGCTGGGCCAGCGCGCCAGCGTGTACTGCCCGCGCTGCCAGAAGTAAGCGGTTACGCGCCGGGCCTGACAACCCGGCAGACGCTGATATAGTGAAGAATCAAGTAGCCGCAAACGCCCGCAAAAGGACTGTGCCATGAATTGCTTCCGTACCCTGTCCCTCGTACTGATGCTGTGCCTGGGCCTGCAGGCCTTGCCCAGCCTGGCCGACGAACTGCAGGAAAGCAGTGGCAGCGGCGACCCGGTGTACCAGGTGCAGAGCCCGCCCGCTTTTTCGATGATCGCCGACCTGGTCATTGCCCGGCCCTTGCTGATTGCGGCCACGGCCATCGGTGCGGCGGTGTTCGTGGTGTCACTGCCGTTCACCGCCCTGGGCGGCAACGTCAAGGACGCCGGCAAGGCGCTGGTGGTTGACCCCGGCAAGGCGGCGTTCGTGCGGTGCCTGGGCTGCACCGGCGACGGCTACGGCAAGCGCCAGTAACCGCCGCGCCGGTCACGGGTTGGCCGGCATCACCTCGGAAACACCCACGCCGCGCGGGTCGCTGGCGGCTTCCACCTTGCCATTATCCTTATGCCACAGCAGCACCTGCTGGTTGCCGTAGGCGCGGCCGGCCTGCTTGAGGCTGTAGCCGCGGCCCTGCAGCTCGGCCAGTTGGGCAGCGCTGAACGCACCCGGCTCGTACTCCACCACGTCCGGCAGGTACTGGTGATGGTAGCGCGGCACGGCTGGCCAGGTTGGCACCGGCTGGCCATCCAGGTACTGCAGCATCGCCAGCAGCACCATGCTCGGGATACGACTGCCGCCCGGCGTGCCAAAGGCGGCAAAATCCGTCGGGCTTTCGATGAAGCTGGGGCTCATGCTCGACAGCGGGCGCTTGCCCGGCGCCACGGCGTTGGCCTGGCTGCCGGCCAGCCCGTAGGCGTTGCTGCCGCGGGGGTCGGCGGCGAAGTCGTCCATCTCGTCGTTGAGCACTACGCCAGTGCCGGCGGCGGTGAAGGCGGCGCCGAACGGCAGGTTCACCGACAGCGTGGCGGCCACGGCGTTGCCTTGGTTGTCGAGCACTGCAAAATGGGTGGTGTGCTCGCCCTCGCGCCAGGCCGGGGCGGGCGGCAGGTCGGCGCTGGGCGTGGCTTGCTGCGGGGCGATGCTGGCGGCCAGGCTTTTCAGGTAGGCGGGGGCCAGCAGCGCCTGGGTCGGGTTGTTGACGAAATCCGGGTCGCCCAGCTGGCTGCGGTCACGGTAGGCGCGGCGCAGGGCTTCCACCACGTAATGCACGCGCTGCACCGGCTCGGCCTGGCGCCACGGCACCTGCTGCAGGATGGCCAGGGACTGGGCCAGGGCGATGCCACCGGCCGAAGGCGGCGGTGCGCTGATCAGCTCGCGCTGGTCGGCCAGGGCAAAGCGCAGCGGCGCGCGGCTGGCCACCTGGTAGTCGGCCAGGTCCTTCAGGGTCCAGATGCCGCCGCCCGCCTGCACCGCCTTGACCAGCGCCTGGGCGGTGGCGCCGGCGTAGTAGCCATCGCGGCCCTGTTCGGCGATGCGGGTGAGGGTTTGCCCCAGCTCGGGCTGGCGCAGCACTTCACCGACGGCCGGTACCTCGCCGTCGCGCAGGAACAGGCGCGCGGTTTCCGGGTCGTCGCGCATGGCCGCCAGGCGCGCGGTGGCCCAGGCGCGGTACACGCGGTCCACGGCAAAGCCCTTGTTGGCCAGGCGGATGGCCGGCGCCAGGGAGTCCGTCAGCGGCAGCTTGCCGTAATGCCCGGCCAGTTCCACCAGTGCCGCGGGCAGGCCGGGGATGCCGCTGGCCAGTGCGCCGGTGGTGGACAGCCCCGGTTGTTCCTTGCCGTCGCGCAGGT
The DNA here is from genome assembly GCF_057128625.1 of Pseudomonas imperatae. NCBI lineage: Bacteria > Pseudomonadati > Pseudomonadota > Gammaproteobacteria > Pseudomonadales > Pseudomonadaceae > Pseudomonas > Pseudomonas imperatae. The sequence continues at coordinate 159,157 of NZ_JBSKHP010000002.1, forward strand.
ACATGTCGGCGCGGGCCGCGAGCGGTGCTTTCTCCCGGGCATCCAGGAAGCGATAGGCGGCCGGGCTGCCGGCCTGGCGCAGCAGGAAGTAGCCGCCACCGCCCAGCCCGGAGGCGTAGGGCTCCACGACCGCCAGGGCGGCACTGATGGCAATGGCGGCATCGAAGGCGTTGCCGCCCTCGGCGAGAATCTTCTGCCCGGCGGCGGTGGCCTGCGGGTGAGGGCTGGCGATGGCCGCCGCAGCCGGCAGCGGCTGGGCGTGGGCCAGGGCGGAGCAGCACAGCAGCAACGCGCCGAACAGCAGTGAGCGGGTGTTCGGCATGGGCGGCTCCTCCTTGAGCGGCAAGATCAGGCTTTGCCGGTGATCTTGCGGTATTTCTCCATCAACTGTTCTTCTGTTTCCGGGTGGGCTTCATCCAGGGGGATGCAGTCGACCGGACACACCTGCTGGCACTGCGGTTCGTCGTAGTGGCCGACGCACTGGGTGCACAGGTTCGGGTCGATCACGTAGATCTCCTCGCCTTGGGAAATCGCCGCGTTCGGGCACTCGGGTTCGCAGACGTCGCAGTTGATGCAATCGTCGGTGATGATCAGGGACATGGGTACTCCGGCCGGGGCCTTGGCCCGGGCATATGAACACTAATGTGCGCAATTGTGCCGCATAAGCGCGCGCAGTGCACGCTTATGCAAGGCGGCCGGCACTGGCTACTTCTTGAAGCGCAGGGTCAGCGCCTCGGCCACGGCCGGGTGCACGAACTTGGTGATATCGCCGCCCAATGCCGCTATTTCCCGGACCAGGGTCGAGGAAATGAACGAATAACGCTCCGACGGGGTAAGGAACAGGCTCTCGACGTCGGGCGCCAGCTGGCGGTTCATGTTGGCCAGCTGGAACTCGTACTCGAAGTCCGAGACCGCACGCAGGCCGCGCAGGAACACGTTGGCACCCTGCTCCTTGGCGAAGTGCGCCAGCAGGGTAGAGAAGCCGACCACCTCGACGTTGGGCAGATGCTTGGTGACCTCGCGCGCCAGCTCGACCCGTTGTTCCAGGGGGAACAGCGGGTTTTTCTTGGGGCTCGCGGCCACGGCTATGACCACGTGGTCGAACAGGCGCGAGGCGCGTTCGACCAGATCGCCGTGACCCTTGGTGATGGGGTCGAAGGTACCTGGGTACAACACTCGGTTCATCGCGTCGTCCTGGCGGGAATCCGTTGGGGACTGGGATGGTATCGCAGCATTCCCGGCCGGCCAAGTCGGCGTGCAGGGTATATCGGACTATAGACAGGTTTGCCGTTCGCTGATTGCTAGCTGGAAATCTGTCCTCGTTTGCTGCCGCAGGCGCTGTGGCGGCGCCCGGCCAGGGCCGGCTTCTACCGCGGTTTCTGTAGCAGCGGCCGCAGGCCGCGTCCAAGGCGCTGTGCTTTTACCGGCACACCGCGGTGAATCCGGACGCAGCCTGCGGCAGCTGCTACGGGGGCTCTGGCTTCAGGCGCTGGGCCAGCAGGGTGCTCAATTGCGCGCTGAGGCCGTACACCGACAGCTGCGGGTTGGCGCCAATGCTGGTGGGGAACAGCGAGCCGTCGTGGATCGACAGGTTCTCCAGCTGGTGGTGCCGGCCCAGGCTGTCAGTGACCGCGCGGCCCGGATCTTCGCCCATGGCGCAGCCGCCCATGACGTGGGCGCTGCCCAGGCGGGTGCGGAACAGCTCCAGGGGCAACCCGGCGATCATCTGGCGGGCCTGGTCGAGGGTTTTCGCCGGGCGGGCGTCGTTGTGCAGCGGCAGCACGCTTTGCGCGCCGGCGGCGAACTGGATCTCGGCCATGCTCAGGAAGGCCCGGCGCACGCCGTCCCAGGCGTAGTCGGAAACCCGGTAGTCGAGCACCGGCGAGCCATCGTCGCGCAGCTCCACGCTGCCGCCCTGGCTGTCGGGGTGGAAGCCGTCGCGCAGCAGCGCCAGCATCATGTGGGTGTGGGGCAGCTGCGCCATGCGCGCGGCGTTTTCCTCACCGAAGCCGCCCAGCAGGGTGCTGGCCAGGGCCGGTTGCAGGGGCGGCACTTCGAGCTTGTAGGCCATGGGCCCGGTGGTGCCGTCGAGCCACTGGAAATGATCGGAATAGATCGACTGGGGCGCGCCGTAGAACGGGTTGATCACCTGTTCGAACAGCCCGGCGGAGAAATTCACCAGGTGCAGGAAGGTGCGCTTGCCCAGCCGGTCGTGAGGGTCGGGGGCCTTGGAGCGCAGCAGCAGGGCCGGGCTGTTGATGCCGCCGCCGGCCAGCAGGTAGTGACGGGCCTTGAGGGTGATGGTCGTGCCGGTGGGCGCCACGCAGCGCTCATCCATGGCCAGGCATTGCAGGCCGGTTACCCGCGTGCCGTCGATCAGCAGGCGCTGGGCGCGGGTCAGGTAGAGCAGCTCGGCACCCTTGTCGAGGGCGGCCGGGATGGTTGTTACCAGCATCGACTGCTTGGCGTTGGTGGGGCAACCCATGCCGCAATAGCCCAGGTTCCAGCAGCCGCGCACGTTGCGCGGGATGACTTTCCAGCTGTAGCCCAGGGCTTCGCAGCCGCGGCTGATGACCTCGTTGTTGGCGTTGGGCGGGATCAGCCAGGGCGCCACGCCCAGGCGTTGTTCCATGCGCTCGAACCAGGGCGCCATGTCATCCACGCCATGGCCCTTCACCCCGTGCTCGCTGGCCCAGTGCGCGAGGGTCTGGGGTGGCGTGCGAAAGCTCGACGTCCAGTTCACCAGGGTAGTGCCGCCCACCGCGCGGCCCTGGAGGATGGTGATGGCGCCGTCCTTGCTCATGCGGCCGATGCCTTCCTGGTAGAGGCTGGCGTAGGCCTGGGGCTCGATCATCTTGAAGTCGCTGCTGGTCTTGAGCGGGCCTTCCTCGACGATCAGCACCTTGAGCCCGGCGGCGCTGAGGATCTCGGCAGCGGTGCCGCCACCGGCACCGCTGCCGATGATGACCACGTCGGCTTCAAGCGTCAGGTCCTGCTGCAGGCGTGAGCCGTCATGGGTTTTCCAGCCGCGGGCCATGCCGTCGCGGAACAGATCGGGTACAGGCATCACAGGCTCTCTTATTGTTGTTTTTCAGACGGTGGGTGGCCCTGGGTAGCCGCAGTGGGCCCAGGCTTGCGGGCGGCCGTACCAGGCCATCAGCACCAGTTGCAGCAAGGACGCGTGCCCCTGGCGCAGCAGGTTCAGGCTGCTGCCTTGCCAGCGTTGCAGGAACGCCTCGATCTGCTCGGGGCTGGCCTGCTGCCAGCTGCCCCACACCCCGGTCAGCGGGCCGCGGGTAACGGGTAGGGTGAGTACGTCGAACAGTTGCTGGGTGAGCTTGAGCATGGGCGCGGACAGGTGGTCGAGGCTGCTATCCAGGCCTTGCAGCGTCTGTTCCACGGCGACCGGCATGGCGTCGGTGCTGCCGGCCAGCATGACCGGGACCAGCGCCCGCAGAAACGCCAGGTCGCTGTCGCGCAGCACCGCGAAGCCGTTGGCCGGCGTGGCCTGGCTGCAGCCGCTGAGGCTGGCGCCCAGGCCAGCCACGGCGAGAAAAGCGCTCGCGCCCAGGCCCAGCTTGAGCACGGCGCGGCGTTCGAGGCTGTGCATGGCGGCGCCCTCAGCGAATAAACAGCTTGTACACCAGTTTCTGCAGGCCCTTGCCGTAGGGCGGGTAGATCACCCGGGCGGCGTTGAAGCGCTGCTTGACCAGCACGCCCTTGGCCTTGCTGAAGGTCAGGAAGCCCTCGTGGCCGTGATAGTGGCCCATGCCCGAGGGGCCGATGCCACCGAACGGCATGTCGTCCTGGGCCACGTGCAACAGGGTGTCGTTCAGGCAGGCGCCGCCGGAATGGGTGTGGGCCAATACGTGCTGTTGGGCGGCCTTGTCGTAGCCGAAGTAATACAGGGCCAGCGGGCGAGGGCGGGCGTTGACGTAGGCCAGGGCCTCGTCCAGCTCGCCGTAGGGCACGATGGGCAGCAGCGGGCCGAAGATTTCGTCCTGCATGACCGTCATGCCATCGTTGACGTTGAGCAGCACCTGCGGCGCCAGGCAGCGCCCCGCATCCGGTGTTTGCGGGTACAGCTCGACTACCCGCGCGCCCTTGCGCCGGGCGTCGTCGAGGTAATGGTTGAGCCGCGCCAGCTGGCGCTCGTTGATGATGTGGGTGTAGTCCGGGTTACCGTGCACCTGTGGATAAAAGCCCAGCACGGCCTGGCGGTAGGCGTCGACGAAGGCGTCCAGGCGCTCGGCCGGCACCAGCACGTAGTCGGGGGCGACGCAGGTCTGCCCGGCGTTCAGGGTCTTGCCGAAGGCGATACGCTCGGCGGCGTCCTTGAGGGGCACGTCGTGGCTGACGATGGCCGGCGACTTGCCGCCCAGTTCCAGGGTCACCGGGGTGAGGTTGTCGGCCGCGGCGCGCATCACCTGGCGGCCGACGCTGGTGGCGCCGGTGAACAGCAGGTGGTCGAACGGCAGCCGTGAGAAGGCGATGCCCACGTCGGCCTCGCCCAGCACCACGCACACCAGGTCGCTGGGGAACACCCGTTCCAGCAGGCGCTTGAGCAGCAGGCCGGTGGCCGGGGTGGCCTCGCTGAGCTTGAGCATCACCCGGTTGCCCGCCGACAGCGCGCCCACCAGCGGCCCCACGGCGAGAAACAGCGGGTAGTTCCACGGCACGATCACCCCGACTACGCCCAGGGGCTGGTAGGCCACCTTGGCCGAAGCTGGCTGGAAAGCCACCCCGACCTTGCGCCGCGAGGCTTTCATCCAGCCCTTGAGGTGGCGGCTGGCGTAGTGGATGCCTTGCAGGCTGGGCATCAGCTCGGCCAGCAGGGTCTCGTCGGCGCTGCGGTTGCCGAAGTCCTGGCGCAGGGCTTCGACCAACGCCTGCTGCTCGGCCACCAGCACCTCGCGCAGGCTCTTGAGCCATTGCCGGCGCTGGGCGGCAGGCGGCATGGGGTTGGCGGTGAAGGCCTGGCGCTGGGCCTGGAACAGGGGCTCCAGCAGGGCCAGGGCGTCTGGCGATGCTTGCAGTTGCGCGGACATGGCGTGGGCTCTCTGGTTAATTATTGTACTTTGTAGAGCTTATACTCTAATCGTGTGTGGGGTGCCTGGGTATTCGGTGGGTGAATGACGCGGCCTTGTGGCCGCTGCTACGGGCGGTGCCATTCGAAGGCTGCGGCGCGGCTCGCTACGTGTACACTGTGATCATTCATTCAAGACCATGGCCAGGGAATCGCACATGGCTGCCCGCCCCAAGACCCGTGACCGTATCGTCCAGCACAGCCTGGAACTGTTCAACCAGCAGGGCGAGCGCAGTGTCAGTACCAACCACATCGCCGCGCACATGGAGATATCGCCCGGCAACCTGTACTACCACTTCGCCAACAAGCAGGAAATCATCAGCGAGCTGTTCGACCAGTACCAGGCGCTGGTGGACGGTTTCCTGCGCCCGCCGGCCGGGCGCCTGCCCACGGTGGACGACAAGCGCTATTACCTGCGCGCGGTGCTGTCGGCCATGTGGAACTACCGCTTCCTGCACCGCGACCTGGAGCACCTGCTGGACAGCGACGCCGAACTGGCCGAGCGCTACCGGCGCTTCTCCCAGCGTTGCATGGTGCAGGCGCAACTGATCTACAAGGGCTTCGTCGAGGCCGGGATCCTGGACATGAACCCCACCCAGATCGAGGTGGTGACCCTCAATGCCTGGATCATCCTCAGTTCGTGGGGGCGTTTTCTCAGCACCACGCGGGAAAACTCCGCGCGCATGAGCGAAGAAGCCATCAAGCGTGGTGTCTATCAAGTATTGATGCTGGAGTGGGGCTACGTCACCGCTGATTACCGCGCGGCGGTCGACAGCCTGTTCCAGGAGTTCCACGTGTCGCTGAACCAGGCGCTGGAACCGTCGGACTAACCGTTAACTGTTCATATCCCAGGGAGGCTGCCATGCCCATCGCGCAATTGATCACCCCCCAGCAACTGGCTGCTCGCCTCGAGCAACCGGGGCTGGTGGTGCTGGACTGTCGTTTTGCACTGGAAGACCCGGACTACGGCCAGCGCAGCTACGCCGAGGGGCATATCGCCGGGGCGCACTTCGCCGACCTTGAGCGTGACCTGAGCGGCCGCGTGGTCAAGGGCGTGACCGGGCGCCACCCGCTGCCGGAGCCGGGCCGCCTGCTGGAGCGCCTGCAACAGTGGGGCATCAATGCCGACAGCGAGGTGGTGCTGTATGACGACGGCCCCGGCGCCTTCGCTGCACGCGCCTGGTGGCTGCTGGCCTGGCTGGGCAAGCGCAGTGGCGTGGCGATCCTCGACGGTGGCCTGAAGGCCTGGCACGCCGCCGGCCTGCCGCTGAGCCTCGACGCCCCGCACACCACGCCGGGGCACCTGCATGGCAAGCCCGATGCACAGCTGGTGGTGACCGCCCGGCAACTGCAGGAGCGCCTGGGCCAGCCCGAACTGACCTTGCTCGATGCCCGCGCATTGCCGCGGTTTCGTGGCGAAGTGGAACCCATCGACCCGGTGGCCGGGCATATCCCGGGCGCGCAGTGCGCAGCCTTCACCGACAACCTGGGGCCCGATGGCCGCTTCCTGCCGGCGGACACGCTCAAGCAGCGCTTCGCCGAGAAGCTGGGCGGGCGCCCCGTGGAGTCGCTGGTGGCGTACTGCGGTTCGGGCGTGACTGCCTGCCATAACCTGTTCGCCTTGTGCCTGGCCGGCTACCCGCTGGCGCCGTTGTACGCCGGTTCGTGGAGCGAGTGGATCACCGACGCTCAGCGGCCGCTGGCCAAGGGCGACTGAGCCCCGGCGTCGCGATAGGCCCGCGGCCCCACGCCGTAGACCTTCTTGAATTGCCGGCTCAGGTGGCTCTGGTCGGCAAACCCCAACTGCGTGGCCACCGCCAGCGGCAGGCAGCCCTCGCGCAGCAGCGCCCGGGCGCGGGCGATGCGTTGCTGCATCAGCCAGGCGTGGGGCGGCAGGCCGGTGGCCTTGCGGAAGCAGCGGGCGAAATGGAAGGGTGAAAGGTGCACCGCGGCCGCCAGTGCTTCCAGTGAAGGCGGCTCGGCCAGTTGCGTCAGCAGCAGGTCCTTGGCCCGGGCGATGGCCTGGGGCTCGCGCCCGATCCTGGTGGGCACCCGCACCTTGGCGTGACGGGCGAACAGCGCCACTACCATCTCCCGCCACAAGGTCTGTTGCTCAAGGGCCTGGCCGTTGTGCTCCAGCAGTTGGTGCAAGCTGTAGAAGCCGCTGACCAGGTCCGGGTCGCGGTACAGGGTCTCGCTGAACGACGGCGTGGCGCTGCTGCTGATGTCCAGCTCCTGCAGCAGGCTTTCCAGGCGCGCGTTCTGTGGGTAAAACGCCCGGTACAGCCAGCCCTGGTCGTGGCCCTTGCTGCCGGTGTGTACCTCGTCGGGGTTGATCAGCACCAGGGTGCCGCTGGGCGCCAGGTGGTCGGCGCCACGGTAGCGATAACGCTGGGCGCCGCTGACGATCATGCCGATGACGAAGCCGTCGTGCACATGGGGCACGAAGCGCTGCTCGATGTAGCGCGCCGACAGCAACTCCACCCCCGCCAGCGGTGGCGTTTGCCAGAAGTGGATCGACTCCTGGCTCATGCCAGTGCCGTCAGCCATTGGGGGATGCGACGTTCCAGGTAGTAAGCGGGCTTGCGCAGGCTGCCCTCGACGAAGCCCACGTGGCCGCCGTGCTCGTGCAGCTCGAAGGTGATGCTGGGCGACAGTTCGTTGGCCTGGGGCAGGCTGTGGCGGAACACGAAGGGATCGTCGGCGGCCTGGATGATCAGCGTGGGCGTGGCGATGGCTGCCAGGTAGTAGCCGCTGGACGAGCGCCGATAGTAGTCGTGGGCGTCGGTGAAGCCGTTGAGCGGCGCGGTGACCTTGCCGTCGAAGTCCCAGAAGGTGCGCAGGTTCTTTAGCGGCCCCAGGTTGCTCAGGGTTGCCAGGCCATCGTGCTTGCCTTCGTGCAGGAAGCGCCGCTGCTTGTCCTTCACGTAGGCCAGCATCTCGCGCATGAAGTGCGCCTGGTACACCTTGGAGAAGCCCATGGCGATGCGGTCGGCGCACTGGTCCAGGCGGAAGGGCACCGAGACCGCTACCGCCCCCTGCAGCTCGCTGTTTGCGCCCACTTCGCCCAGGTGCTTGAGCAGGATGTTGGCGCCCAGCGAATAGCCGGCGGCGAACAGCGGCGCCATGGGCCGACGGCTGCGCAGGTGGGCGATGACCTCCGCCAGGTCCTCGCTGCTGCCCGAGTGATAGCTGCGCGCCAGCAGGTTGGGTTCGCCCGAGCAGCCGCGCCAGTTCAACGCCACGCTGGCCCAGCCCTGGGCCGCCAGCGCACGTTGCAGGCCGACCACGTAGGGCGAGTTCGACGAGCCGGTGAGTCCGTGAAGGACCAGCACCAGGGGGCTGTCGGCGCTGTGCGGGCCATGCCAGTCCAGGTCCATGAAGTCGCCATCGGCCAGCCACAGGCGTTGGCGTTCACGTTGCAGGGGGGGCTGACGGCGCAACACCGGGCCCCAGAGGGTTTGCAAATGCGGGTTGCCCAGCCCCGTGGCGGGGTGGAAAGGCGCAGCAGCCTGCGCGGTAGACGTGTGCACGGGTGTTTCTTCCTCCAGTAACCCGGCTAAGTTGCCACAATCGTCGCCGCCTGTATCGGCCTATTTATTGCCGGATAGCGGCAGGGTGGCCGGACTACCGTGGGACCATTGTTTGATGCCCGGGGCGCTGGAGCCCAGTGCATGGCCCACGGCCAGGCCAACGCCAAGCACCACGATGAGGATCGAAAGGTGTGGCGTGCTCATGAAATATCGCCTGGAGGCTTTGCTGGCCAGGACGCGTAGCGCATAGGGCTGTGGCTTGGGGAACATCACGGTTGCACCTCGTGATCGATGGATGACGAGGGGCAGGGTCTTGCAAGCGGGGAGGGTGGAGGGGGTACATATATGTAGCCGCTGCCTGCGGCAGCGGCTACGCGGTTGCGAAAGGCAGTATCAGCCGCGCTGCCACAGGGCGTAGTAGACCTGGCCGGCCTTCTTCTCGCGGTGCAGGCGCCAGTTGCCCGGCAGCTCCAGGGTGGAGGGCGGCGTCTCGCTTTCGGTGTAGACCCAGGCGTGCTCGCTCAGCCAGCCACGGCTTTCCAGCAGCGCGCAGGCGGCAGGCAGCAGGTTCTGGTGGAACGGCGGGTCGAGGAACACCAGGTCGAAGGCGCTGGCCGCCTGGGTTTCCAGGTAGCGCAGGGCGTCGCTTTGCAGCAGCTGGCCGGTGGCGCAGTTGAGCAGGTCGAGGTTGGCCCGCAGGCTGGCGATGGCCTGGGCATTGCTGTCCAGCGCCAGGCCCATGCTGGCGCCACGGGACAGGGCCTCCAGGTACAGGGCGCCGCTGCCGCAGAACGGGTCCAGCACCTTGGCGCCGTTGACGTAGGCCGCCAGCCAGTTGAACAGGGTTTCACGCACCCGGTCCGGCGTGGGGCGCAGGCCCGGGCCGTCGGGGAAGCTCAGCTTGCGGCTGCGCCATTGGCCGCCAATGATGCGCAGCTGGCCCTGGCCGTTGTGTTTCACAGGTTTTGCAGGGGGATGTGCCATTAATGCTCCGGAACGCCCATGGGTTGTTCCTGGGGTTTGTCTGTAGGGGGTGGCAGCGGTTTCTGCGCCACGGTGGGGCCAGCGGTGACAATCACCAGCTTGTCGGCGTCCAGGTGGCGGTTCATGGCGGCCTTGACCTGCTCGATGGTCAGGTCCTGGGACTGCTGCATGAAGTCTTCCAGAAAGCTCAGGGGCAGATTATAGAAGCCAATGGCCCCCAATTGCCCGACGATGCTCGAATTGCTTGCCGTGGACAGCGGGAAGCTGCCGGCCAGCTCGCGCTTGGCGGCATCCAGTTCCTGCTGGGTAGGGCCGGTTTTCAGGTAGTCACGCAGGATGTCCTGCACCAGCTTGAGGGTGCCTTCGCTGAGTTCGGCGCGGGTCTGCAGGCTGATGGAGAACGGCCCGCGGGCCTGCATCGGGGTGAAGCCCGAATAGATACCGTAGGTCAGGCCGCGCTTTTCCCGCACTTCACTCATCAGGCGGGTGCCGAAGGTGCCGCCGCCCAGGATCTGGTTGCCCATGGACAGTGCCGCGTAGTCGGGGTCGTCGCGGGTGATGCCCAGCTCGGCCAGCAGCATGGTGGTCTGCTTGGAGGGGAATTCGAGGTGGGTAAGGCCGGGCTTGGGCGCCTGGGGTTCGGGCATCAGCGCCAGGGCTGGGCCCTTGGGCAGTGCCGACGAGACCTGCTCGGCGATTTTTTCCGCTTCCTCCCGCGACAGGTCGCCGACCAGGGCGATCACCGTGTTGCCAGCCGCGTAGGCGCGGTTGTGGAAGGCGCGCAGCTGCTGGGCGTTGATGGCATTTATGGACTTGGCGTCACCGTCGCTGGGGTGCGCGTACGGATGGTCGCCGTACAGGCGGCTGAACAGCTCGTTGCCCGCCAGCTTGCCGGGGCTCTGCTTCTGGTACTGGAAGCTGGCCAGCAGCTGGTTCTTGATGCGGGCCATGGAGTCGGCAGGGAAGGTCGGCTTGCCCACCACCTCGGCGAACAGTTTCAGCGCCGGCTCGCGTTTGTCGGGCGCGCTGAGGCTGCGCAGCGAGGCGATGGCCATGTCGCGGTAGGCGCCGTTGGCGAAGTCCGCGCCCAAGCCTTCGAAGCCCTGGGCGATGGCCTCGACGTTCTTGCCGGCCACGCCTTCATTGAGCATGGCGTTGGTCAGCAGGCCGATGCCCGGGGTTTTCTGGTCCTGGCTGCTGCCGGCGGCGAAGGTCAGGCGCAGGTCGAACATGGGCAGCTGGTGCGCTTCGACGAACATCACCTTGGAGCCGGCGGCGGTGCGCCAGGTCTGGATGTCCATCAGGCGGTGGCTGGGCGCCTTGCCGTCCAGTTCCTTCAGGGTCTGCAGGTTGTCCAGCGGCGCCGGGGCTTCGGCGGCCAGCGCCTGGCCGGTGACCAGCGCGGCCAGCAGCGCCACGCCCAGCAGGGCGCGGCGGGGTGAGTTGCGCTTATTCATGCGCCGATTCCTCTGGCAGTACGTGGGCGACGCTCAGGCGCGACCGGGTGAAATAGGTACGGGCAGCGTTCTGGATGTCCTGGGGGGTGACGCTCTTGATGTCATCCAGTTCGGTGTCCATCAGCTTCCACGACAGGCCCACGGTTTCCAGCTGGCCAATGGTGGTGGCCTGGCTGCTGATGGAATCGCGCTCATACACCAGCCCGGCAATGACCTGGGCGCGCACGCGCTCGAGTTCCTCGGCGGTGGGCGGCTTGGTCTTGAGCTGGTCCAGCAGGCGCCAGAAACCTTTCTCGACGTCGGCCAGGGTCTTTTTCTTCTGGGTATTGGGCGTGGCCGACAACATGAACAGGCTGTCGCCGCGGGTGAACGGGTTGTAGCTGGCGGAGGCGCCGGTGACCAGTTCCTCGCCGCGCTCCAGCTGGGTGGACAGGCGCGCGCTGTAGCCGCCGTCCAGCAGCGCCGAGATCAGCCGCAGGGCCTGGGCGTCGCGTGGGTTGGCGGCGGTGGCCAGGCCCGGCACGTTGAAGCCGTAGACCACGCTGGGCAGCTCGGTCTTGACGTGCAGGGTGATCTGCCGCTCGCCAGGCTCGGCCAGCTCCAGCGGGAGCTTGCTGGGCGGCGTGTCGCGCCGGGCTATGCTGCCGAAGAAGCGCTGGGCCAGGGCCTTGACCTGGTCTGGGGTGACGTCGCCGACCACCACCAGGGTGGCGTTGTTGGGCACGTACCAGGCCTTGTACCAGGCGCGCAGCTCGTCGATTTTCATGCGGTCGAGGTCAGCCATCCAGCCGATGGTCGGCGTGTGGTAGCCGCTGGCCGGGTAGGCCATGGCCTTGAACAGCTCGAAGGCCTTGGCGCTGGGCTTGTCGTCGGTGCGCATGCGCCGCTCTTCCTTGATCACCTCGATCTCGCGGCTGAACTCGTCGGCCGGCAGCTTCAAGGTGGCCATGCGGTCGGCTTCCAGCTCCAGGGACACCGGCAGGCGGTCCTTGGCCAGCACCTGGTAGAAGGCGGTGTAGTCGTCGCTGGTGAAGGCGTTCTCCTCGGCGCCCAGGTCGCGCAGCACCCGCGAGGCCTCGCCGGGGCCGAGTTTCTCGCTGCCCTTGAACATCATGTGTTCCAGGGCGTGGGACAGGCCGGTCTGGCCCGGCGTCTCGTAGCTGGAGCCGACCTTGTACCAGATCTGCGAAACCACCACCGGCGCGCGATGGTCTTCGCGCACCACGACCTTCAGGCCGTTGTCGAGGGTGAACTCGGTGGTGGGTTGGGGATCGGCGGCCAAGGCGGCAAATGGCAGACAAACCGAGCTGAGCAGCAGGCCGGCGGCACGGCGGGCTAGAGCATTCATTCGTTTTTTAACCTGTCGGACTGCCCGCTTGGTCTTAGCGTCCACGGGCGAGGAGGTGCTAGGATACTGATCCGGTTACCTGGCGACCATGCCTGGTTGCAGAGAATGGCCTGCGGGCTCTCTACAAAATGTTGCGCATGAACGAGCCGGGAAAAATACAGTCTGTTCTGCGTTATTAGAATTTCCTGAGGCGCCGCTCTGGCGCGTCGCTACCTTGAGATAGCCGTCTTCCATGTTTGGTTCCAACGACGACAAAAAGTCCCCCGAAAAGAAAGGCCTGTTCGGCTGGCTGCGCAAAAAGCCTGCGCAAGAAGCGGTCGAGCAGCCCAAAGCCCCTGAAACCGTCGCTCCCGAGACCATCGTCGAGGTAGCGCCGGAGCCCGTACTGGCACCTGTACCGCCCGTGGTGGCGCAGCCTGAACCCGTGCCCGTGCCCGTGCCCGTGCCTGCGCCTGCGCCGGTGGTGCTGGAGTTGCCGGTGCCGGAAGAGCCGGTGGCCCTGGTCCCGGACCTGGAGCCCCATGCGCCGCCGCCGATCGCACCGGTCGCCGAGGCCCCGGTGGTTGTGCCGGTGATCGAGCCAGAGGTTGTGCCTGAGCCGGTAGTAGTCGTGCCCGAGCCTGTGGTCGCGCCTTCGGTGCCTGAGCCGGTGGTGGTTGCGCCTGCGCCTGCGCCAGCGCCAGCCCCAGCGCCGCAACCAGAGCCGGTTGCCGTCGTCGCCCCGGTGGTAGCGCCTGCACCTGTGCCGGAGCCCGTGGTTGCCGCCCCGGCCCCCGTTGCCGCGGTCGAGCCCCAGCCTGAACCTGTCCCGGAGCCAGCCCCGCAGCCAGCCGCCCAGACCGAAGCCGCCAAGGTCGGCTTCTTCGCCCGCCTCAAGCAGGGCCTGGCCAAGACCAGCGCCAGCCTGGGCGAGGGCATGGCCAGCCTGTTCATGGGCAAGAAGGTCATCGACGACGACCTGCTGGAAGAGATCGAGACTCGCCTGCTGACCGCCGACGTCGGCGTCGAGGCCACCTCGGTGATCGTCCAGAGCCTGACCCAGAAGGTGGCGCGCAAGCAGCTGGCCGACAGCGACGCGCTGTACAAGTCGCTGCAGGGCGAGCTGACCGACCTGCTGCGCCCGGTGGAGCAGCCGCTGAAGATCGAGTCGCAGAACAAGCCGTTCGTGATCCTGGTGGTCGGCGTCAACGGCGCCGGCAAGACCACCACCATCGGCAAGCTGGCCAAGAAGCTGCAGCTGGAAGGCAAGAAGGTCATGCTGGCCGCCGGTGACACCTTCCGTGCCGCTGCCGTCGAGCAGCTGCAGGTGTGGGGCGAGCGCAACAAGATCCCGGTCATCGCCCAGCACACCGGCGCCGACTCGGCCTCGGTGATCTTCGACGCCGTGCAGGCCGCCAAGGCCCGTGGCATCGACGTGCTGATCGCCGACACCGCCGGCCGCCTGCACACTAAAGACAACCTGATGGAAGAGCTGAAGAAGGTGCGCCGGGTCATCGGCAAGCTGGACGCCGACGCGCCGCACGAAGTGCTGCTGGTGCTGGACGCTGGCACCGGGCAGAACGCCATCAACCAGGCCAAGCAGTTCAACAACACCGTGGCCCTGACCGGCCTGGCCCTGACCAAGCTCGACGGTACCGCCAAGGGCGGCGTGATCTTCGCCCTGGCCAAGCAGTTCGGCCTGCCTATCCGCTACATCGGCGTGGGCGAAGGCATCGACGACCTGCGTACCTTTGAAGCAGAACCCTTTGTCCAGGCACTGTTTGCCGAGCGGGAGCGTTCATGATTCGTTTCGAACAGGTCGGTAAGCGCTATCCGAACGGACACGTCGGCTTGCATGAGCTGAGCTTTCGAGTGCGTCGCGGCGAGTTTCTGTTTGTAACCGGGCACTCCGGTGCCGGTAAAAGTACCCTGTTGCGCCTGCTGCTGGCGATGGAACGGCCCACCTCCGGCAAGCTGCTGCTGGCCGGCCAGGACCTGGGCCAGATCAGCAACTCGCAGATCCCGTTCCTGCGCCGCCAGATCGGCGTGGTGTTCCAGAACCACCAGTTGCTGTTCGACCGCACGGTGTTCAACAACATTGCCCTGCCGCTGCAGATTCTCGGGCTGTCCAAGCCCGAGATCGCCAAGCGCGTGGACTCGGCGCTCGAACGCGTGTCGCTGTCCGACAAGGGCGAGCTCTACCCGGGCGACCTATCCACCGGCCAGCAACAACGCGTCGGTATCGCCCGGGCCATCGTTCACCGCCCGGCCTTGCTGCTGGCGGACGAACCCACCGGTAACCTCGACCCACGGCTGGCAGCGGAAATCATGGGTGTATTCGAAGACATCAACCGGCTGGGCACCAGCGTGCTGATCGCCAGCCACGACCTGGCGCTGATCGCGCGCATGCGCCATCGCATGCTGACCCTGCAGCGCGGCCGCCTGATCGGCGACGGGGAGGCAGCAGAATGAGCTCCACCCGCAGCCCCAAGGTCACCGACCGCGTAGCCCCCAAGGCCGCCGAGCCGCCACCGTCGAAGCAGCAGAAGCAGCAGGAAGACGACGGCCCGGACTTCGCCACCCTGTTCAAGGCGTGGGTGGAAAGCCACCGCGCCAGCCTCAAGGACAGCCTCAAGCGCCTGGGCAAGCAGCCTATCGGCAGCTTCTTCACCTGCCTGGTAATGGCCGTGGCCCTGAGCCTGCCCATGGGCCTGTCGCTGCTGCTCAAGAACGTCGAGCGCCTGGGCGGCTCGTGGCAGCGTGCGGCGCAGATCTCCCTGTACCTGGACATGAACGCCAGCAACCGCGACGGCGACGCCCTGGTCACCCAGATCAAGGGCCTGAACGGCGTGGCCGATGCCGAGTTCATCAGCAAGGACAAGGCCCTCACCGAGTTCCAGCAGCAGTCGGGCCTTGGTGAAGCGCTGAAGGAACTGCCCGACAACCCGCTGCCCGGCGTGGTGGTGGTGACCCCGCTGGAGATCGACAAGGCCGCGCTGGAGGCCCTGCGCTCGCAACTGGCCGACCTGCCCAAGGTGCAACAGGCGCAGCTTGACCTGGTGTGGGTGGAGCGCCTGGCGGCCATCCTCAAGCTGGGCGACCGCTTCGTCTTCGGCCTGACCGTGCTGCTGGTATCGGCGCTGTTGCTGGTGGTGGGCAATACCATTCGTCTGCACATCGAGAACCGCCGCACGGAAATCGAGGTCATCAAGTTGGTGGGCGGTACAGACGCCTACGTGCGTAGGCCGTTTCTCTACATGGGGGCGATTTATGGCTTGGGCGGCGGCGTTTTTGCCTGGGGCGTGCTGGCTTTCGGCCTGGATTGGCTGAATGACGCCGTCGTAGGGCTTTCCGGGCTGTATGGCAGTGATTTTGCCTTGGCCGGTGTTCCGTCGTCCGATGGTCTGTCGCTCTTGCTAGGTGCCTTGTTGTTGGGGTATATCGGTGCGTGGATTGCGGTAGCCCGCCATTTGCGAGAGCTCGCTCCTCGGTAATATTTTGAAATATTTCGTGTGCCAGCATTGACCTTTGGTGAAATTAACTTTAGGGAACTTGTTTAGCGGTTCCCGGTCTATGCGTCTGTGCTTTAATGCACAAATTCGTGAGTCGGAGGTTTTTTCGTATGACCACTTCTTTGCAACCTGCGTATGCCTTGGTCCCGGGTCAGAACCTGGAAGCCTATGTGCACACGGTGAACAGCATTCCATTGCTGACGCCGGAGCAGGAGCGTGAACTGGCCGAGAGTCTCTACTATGAGCAGGATCTTGGGGCGGCTCGGCAGATGGTGCTCGCCCACCTGCGTTTCGTCGTGCACATCGCACGCAGCTATTCGGGGTACGGCCTGGCACAGGCCGACCTGATCCAGGAAGGTAACGTCGGCCTGATGAAGGCCGTGAAGCGCTTCAACCCGGAAATGGGCGTACGCCTGGTGTCCTTTGCCGTGCACTGGATCAAGGCGGAAATCCACGAGTTCATCCTGCGCAACTGGCGCATCGTCAAGGTGGCTACCACCAAGGCCCAGCGCAAGTTGTTCTTCAACCTGCGCAGCCAGAAGAAGCGCCTGGCCTGGTTGAACAACGAGGAAGTCCACCGCGTGGCCGAAAGCCTGGGCGTGGAGCCGCGTGAAGTGCGCGAGATGGAAAGCCGCCTGACCGGCCATGACATGGCCTTCGACCCGGCCGCGGAAGCGGACGACGACAGCGCCTTCCAATCGCCGGCCAACTACCTGGAAGACCACCGCTACGACCCGGCGCGCCAGCTGGAGGATGCCGACTGGAGCGACAACTCCAACAGCAACCTGCACGAAGCCCTGGAAGTGCTGGACGACCGCAGCCGTGACATCCTCTACCAGCGCTGGCTGGCCGAGGAAAAGGCCACGCTGCACGAGCTGGCCGAGAAGTACAACGTGTCGGCGGAGCGTATCCGCCAGCTCGAGAAGAGCGCGATGAACAAGCTGAAGGTCTCGATCGCAGCCTGATTCACCCGCTTGATCAAAAAGCCCCGGCCATGTGCCGGGGCTTTTTTTGTGGGCGAAGATGACGCGGCCTGGCGGCCGCTGCTACGAGAGGACGTTTGACCATCGGGCGGTCGGTGGTTGTACTGCGCGCGCAAATGCTTCAATGTAAAGACTAATGTCATTACATCGGATGGCGGTCATGGCCTCAATCAATGTGCGTATCGACGACGATCTCAAGGCTCGTGCCTATCGCGAACTCGAGAAATTGGGCGTCACCCCTTCAGAGCTGATGCGCCAGGCGCTGCAATATGTTGCCGAGCGCGGGCAACTGCCTTTCAAACCCGTGCTGCTGACCGATGATGATGAGGCGTTGCTCGCAACCGTGCGGGAGCGGCTTGCATCCCCGCAACGCGTCAAGGTTTCGCTGGATGACTTATAGCCTTGAGTTCGATGCCCGGGCGCTGAAGGAGTGGCAGAAGCTGGGGGATACGATCCGCCAGCAGATGAAGAAAAAGCTCGCAGAGGTCTTACTGAATCCACGTGTTGAAGCCAATCGCCTGAGTGCTTTGCCGGACTGCTACAAAATCAAATTGCGAAGCTCTGGTTATCGCTTGGTCTACCAAGTAATTGATCGCGAAGTCGTGGTTTTCGTGGTGGCAGTAGACAAGCGCGAGCATGACCAGGTTTACCGCAAGGCCGCAGATAGAATTGGCCGCGGGTAGCAGCTGCCGCCAGGCTGCGTCCGCGGCGCACGCGCTCTGTCAGTTATATTGCGTTGCCTGTGAATCGGCGTCTCACATCGCCCAAGGCGTCGCACTGCGCGAATGGTTGAGGTCGGTCAGGTAGGCCGAGCCGCCCAGCTGCCCCATCTGCGTGCGAATCCAGCCGGCGCGGCGGGCCACGTAGGTGCTCGGGTGGCTGGCGCTCCACACCCGCGGGTTGGGCAGCACGGCGGCCAGCAGGCTGGCCTGCTGGGTGGACAGGCTGCCGGCGCCGACGCCGAAGTGGTGGCGGGCAGCCGCCTCGGCACCGAACACGCCGTCGTCCCATTCCACGCTATTGAGGTACACCTCGAGAATCCGCTGCTTGGACCAGAACGTCTCGATCAGCGCGGTGAACCAGGCCTCCAGCGCCTTGCGGAAGTAGCTGCGGCCCGACCACAGGAACAGGTTCTTCGCCACCTGCTGGCTGAGGGTGCTGGCGCCGCGAATGGAGCCACCGCGTTCGTTGTGCAGGAAGGCCGCCTGCATGGCGTCGAAATCAAAGCCCCAGTGCTGGGCGAAGCGCTGGTCTTCGCCGGCGATGACGGCGATTTTCAGCGAGTCGGAGATTTCGTCGTAGGAGCGCCAGCTGCGCTGCAGGTCGATGGGCTCGCCGTCCGTCCAGGACTCGACCTTGCGTTCCACCATCAGCATGGTCCCGGGCGGCGGCACGAAGCGAAACAGCACCACCAGCAGGACGCTGCCGACGACGAACCAGATCGCCACTTTACGCAGCAGGGTGAACACGGAATTGAGCATGGATGACTTGGCCGGGCGCATTGAGCGGGCCATTATACAGACCCTGTGCCAACGAACCGGAGTTCCTGGATGCTGCGACAATTTCTCATGCTGGCTGCCTTTTTCGGATTCACCGGGGTAGGGCTGGGCGCGTTCGCCGCCCATGGCCTCAAGGATCGTTTGAGCAGCGACTACCTGGCGGTGTTCCACACCGGGGTCAACTATCAACTCATTCACGCCCTGGCGCTGCTGGCCGTGGCCGTGCTCAGCGTGCAGGTGCCCAGCCGCCTGGTGAACGCTGCGGGAGTAATGTTCTGCATCGGTATCGTGCTGTTCTCCGGCAGTCTCTACCTGCTGACGCTCAGCGGCGTGCGCGTGTTCGGCGTGATCACCCCGTTCGGCGGCCTGTCATTCCTGGCTGGCTGGGCCTGCCTGGGCATGGCTGCCTGGAACCTGGGCAAGGCGTGAGACGAATGGGCCGCGTTTGTGTTGGTCGCCAGCGGCGAACGGGCTAGAATGCCAGCCCCTTTGAAATGATGGCTGCTGCCTGCATGCACATTCAGTTGAACGGTGAATCCTTTGAATTGCCCGACGGCGAGACCGTCGCGGCGCTGTTGACCCGCCTGGAGCTGACCGGCCGCCGGGTCGCGGTGGAACTGAACCTGGATATCGTGCCGCGCAGCCAGCACGAAGCCACTGCCCTGCGCGAAGGCGACCAGGTCGAAGTGGTGCACGCCATCGGTGGCGGCTGACTGCCGCCGCCTTCCACCGCCCCTTCAACCCCCGAGAGGAACGACGATGAGCAATCCGCGTACCGACAAGCCCTTCATCCTGGCTGGCCGCACCTTCGAATCGCGTCTGCTGGTAGGCACCGGCAAGTACCGCGACCTGGAAGAAACCCGCCTGGCCATCGAAGCCTCGGGGGCCGAGATCGTCACCGTGGCGGTGCGCCGCACCAACATCGGCCAGAACCCTGGCGAGCCGAACCTGCTGGACGTGCTACCGCCGGACCGCTACACCATCCTGCCCAACACCGCCGGCTGCTACGACGCCGTGGAAGCGGTGCGCACCTGCCGCCTGGCCCGTGAGCTGCTCGACGGCCACAACCTGGTGAAGCTGGAAGTGCTGGCCGACCAGAAAACCCTGTTCCCCAACGTGATTGAAACCATCAAGGCCGCCGAAGTGCTGGTCAAGGACGGTTTCGACGTGATGGTGTACACCAGCGATGACCCGATCATCGCCCGCCAGCTGGCCGAGATCGGCTGCATCGCCGTGATGCCGCTGGCCGGCCTGATCGGCACCGGCCTGGGCATCTGCAACCCCTACAACCTGCAGATCATCCTGGAAGAAGCCAAGGTGCCGGTACTGGTCGACGCCGGCGTGGGCACCGCCTCCGACGCCACCATCGCCATGGAACTGGGCTGCGAGGCCGTGTTGATGAACTCGGCCATCGCCCACGCCCAGGACCCGATCATGATGGCCGGTGCCATGAAGCACGCCATCGTCGCCGGGCGCATGGCCTACCTGGCCGGCCGCATGCCGAAAAAACTCTATGCCAGCGCATCTTCGCCGCTGGATGGTCTGATCAAGTAAGAGCCACCATGACTGAACCGCAAGATACCCCGACCCCGGAAAACGACGACGTGCAGGGCGAGGGCGAGCAGCGCCAACACCGCGCCATCAAGAGCTTCGTGATGCGCGCCGGGCGCATGACCGAAGGCCAGCAGCGCGGCCTGGACCAGGGCGCGCCACTGTTCGTGCTGCCCCTGGCCGACGCGCCGGTGGACTACGACCAGGTGTTTGGCCGCAGTGCCCCGCGCACCGTAGAAATCGGCTTCGGCATGGGCCACTCGCTGCTGGAAATGGCCGCTGCGGCGCCCGACCAGGACTTCATCGGCATCGAAGTACACCGTCCGGGCGTGGGTGCACTGCTCAACGGCGTGCTCACCCAGGGCCTGAAGAACCTGCGCGTGTACGACACCGACGCCATCGAAGTGCTCAAGCGCTGCATCGCCGACAACAGCCTGGACCGCCTGATGCTGTTCTTCCCGGACCCATGGCACAAGAGCCGCCACCACAAGCGCCGCATCGTGCAGCCGGCGTTCGCCGAACTGGTACGCAGCAAGCTGAAGGTAGGGGGTGTGCTGCACATGGCCACCGACTGGGAACCCTATGCCGAGTACATGCTGGAAGTGATGAACGTGGCGCCTGGGTATCGCAACCTGGCCGAAGACGGCAAGTGCGTGCCACGCCCGGCCGAGCGGCCGATCACCAAGTTCGAGCGCCGCGGTGAGCGCCTGGGCCATGGTGTGTGGGACCTGAAGTTCGAAAAGCTCGACTGATACCCCCCGTAGCAGCGGCCCTTAGGCCGCGTCCGGCATCAACACGGTGTTGCGCCGGACGCGGCCTAAGGGCCGCTGCTACGGGGTCAGGTTATTTGCGGTCGGCGACTACGCCCAGTATCACCAGCACCACCAACAGCACCGGCGCCAGGCTGTAGTTGTTGAACTGGCTCAACCCCTTCACCACCCACGGCGTGGCATAGATCAGCGCCGCGCCGCTGCCGATGCAGCACACCAGCGCCATCACCGGTACGCGCAGCGCGCCGGCGATACCCCCCAGGCGGGCGTCCAGCCAGGCCTTGATATCCGCACCGAACAGCACCAGCAGGCAGCCCACCAGCGCCAGGGCGATTTCCGACAGGTTGCCACGGCTCCAGCGGGACGCCGTAGCCAGCAGGTTCAACACTAATTCCATGGTCAATCCTTAGGTCAAGAAGTACTGCAGCAGGTCGTTGAGGAACAGCTGGCCTTGGGGCGTGGCGACCAGGCGCGACGGTTCGACCTGCAAAAGGCCTTTTTGTTCGGCCTGCCGGCGCCCCTCGTCCAGGCTTTCCAGGGTCAGGCCGGTGCGTTGCGGGTACAGCTGCGCTTCAACGCCGGCGGTCAGGCGCAGGGCGTTCATCAGAAACTCGAACGGCAGCTCATCCAGCGCCAGCAGTTTCTCGCCGGCCTGGAACGGCTTGGCCGGGTTCAGGTAGTCCTTGGGCAGCCGGGTCTTCCAGGTGCGCACGATGCGCCCGTCCGGGTGGCTGAGCTTACCGTGGGCACCGGCGCCAATGCCGATGAAATCACCGAAGCTCCAGTAGTTCAGGTTGTGCCGCGCGGCCTTGCCCGGCTGGGCGTAGGCCGACACTTCGTATTGGCTGTAACCGTGCTCGGCCAACAGTGCCTGGCCGGCTTCCTGGATGTCCCACAGGGTGTCGTCTTCAGGCAGCACCGGCGGCTGGTTCCAGAACACCGTGTTGGGCTCCAGGGTCAGCTGGTACCAGGACAGGTGCGTGGGTTTCAGCGCGATGGCCTGGCGCAGGTCGTCCAGCGCTTCTTCCAGGGACTGGTCGGGCAGGCCGTGCATCAGGTCCAGGTTGAAGTTGTCGAAGCCGGCCTGGCGCGCCATGTCGGCGGCGCGGATGGCCTCGTCGCCGTTGTGGATGCGCCCCAGGGCTTCCAGCTTGCTGGCCTGGAAGCTCTGGATGCCGATGGACAGGCGGTTGATACCCAGCTGCCGATAGGCGCGGAATTTCTCCTGCTCGAAGGTGCCCGGGTTGGCTTCCAGGGTGATCTCGATGTCGGGCGCGAACGGAATGCGCTGCTCTACGCCCTCCAGCAGCCGCCCCAGCGCCTTGGCGCTGAACAGGCTGGGCGTGCCGCCACCGAAGAAGATCGAGCTCAGGGGGCGCCCGTAGGCGGCCGGCAGGTCGATGTCCAGGTCGGCCAGCAGGGCGTCCACGTACTCTTCTTCTGGCAGCTCCGGGCTGGCAGCGTGGGAGTTGAAGTCGCAGTACGGGCATTTGCGCACACACCACGGGATATGGATGTACAGGGCCAGGGGCGGCAGCACGGGCAGCGGCGCCCGCGGTGCTACCGAGGAAAAACCATCCTCACCGGCAAACAGCGTGGTGGTGGTCATGCAAGGCCCAGGCGTTGACGCAGGATGGCCATGGCGCGGGCGCGGTGGCTCAGCTGGTTTTTTTCCACCGGGCTCAGCTCGGCGCTCGAGCAGTCGCGCTCGGGCACCCAGAACAGTGGGTCGTAGCCAAAGCCATGGTCGCCGCTGGCGGCGTGCAGGATGCGCCCGTGCCACAGGCCTTCGCACAAGATGGGCAGCGGGTCATCGGCGTGGCGCACCAAGGCCAGCACGCAGACGAACTGCGCGCCGCGTTCGGCGTCCGGCACGTCTTTCAGGGCGTCCAGCAGCTTGGCGTTGTTGGCCGCGTCGCCCTTGCCGTCGGCGTAACGCGCCGAGTAGATGCCCGGCGCACCGCCGAGGAAGTCCACCGCCAGGCCCGAGTCGTCGGCCAGGGCCGGCAGGCCGGACAGGCGCGAGGCGTTGCGGGCCTTGAGGATGGCATTCTCGACGAACGACAGGCCGGTCTCTTCCGGCTCTACCTGGCTGAATTCGCCCACCGAGCGCAGCTGCACGCTGCCGCCCAGCATGGCCTGGAGTTCCTTGAGTTTGCCGGCGTTGTGGCTGGCCAGCACGAGTTGCGTGAAGTTCATGAGTCGCCCGGGAAGAGTTCTTGGTCGAAGGTCAGGCGGTGTTCGTCACCGGCCGCCTTGACGCTCAGGTCAAAGGTATAGGTCGCGTCCTGCGGAATCTGGAACTGTGTAACGTAGGACACGGCGCCCTGTTCGGTTACCTGGGTGAAGGTCAGCTGCTCTTTCTTGCCGCCCGGCCCGCTGACGGTGCCGCTGATGGCGGCGGGGAAGGACTTGCCGGCCTTTTCCAGTGCCACGTTGAGCACGCCCAGGTTTTTGCCGCGCAGCAGCCCTGCAGCCTTGGCGATGCCTGGCTGGAGGATGCTGGAGGTGATCGCATTGTAATGCACCGTCAGCTCGCCGAACTGTTCCTGGCGGTTGTCCCTGGCCGCATCGGCGGCGAAGGCCGGCAGGGCGAGGCAGCAGGTAAGCAGGAGCAGGGCGAGCTGGCGCATGATCGATCTCCGTGGGTGGGCAGGTCACACCGCCAGGCGATGCTCCTGCAGGCCCGGGCTGTTGACCCGGTAGATGCCGATTTCACCCAACAGATTAGGCCACAGTTTGCTCGCCCAGCCATGCCTGTGCTGGTGGTCTACCGCCAGACGGTCGAGGACCTGGGCGCTGCGCTCGCGGCACAGCTCCTCGAAGTCCTCGAAGGTGCAGAAGTGGATGTTCGGCGTGTTGTACCAGGTATACGGCAGGAATTCCGACACCGGCATGCGGCCGTTGCGGGCCAGGTACCAGCGGCAGCGCCAGTGGCCGAAGTTGGGGAAGGTGATGATGCACTGGCGGCCCACGCGCAGCATCTCGTCGAGGATGCGGTCGGGGTATTCCACGGCCTGCAGCGCCTGGGTCATCACCACCACGTCGAAGCTGTTGCTGGCGAAGTTGCCCAGGCCCTTGTCCAGGTCCTGCTCGATGACGTTGATGCCCTTGCGCACGCACTCGTTGATGTTGGCGGCGTCGATTTCCAGGCCGTAGCCGGTCACCTGCTTGTTGTCGCGCAGCCAGGCCAGCAGCTCACCGTCGCCGCAACCGAGGTCGAGCACGCGGCTGCCGGCCGGAATCCAGTCCTGGATGATTTCAAGATCGGCTCTCATGGCTTCCTCAGATCGCAATTCGGTTCATGTAGCGGGTGAAGGCCTGCAGGTAGCGCGGGATCGGGATCAGGAAGGCGTCATGGCCTTGCGGGGCGTCGATCTCCAGGTAGCAGACGTTCTTGCGCGCGGCCATCAGCGCGTCGACGATCTCCCGCGAACGGGCCGGGGAGAAGCGCCAGTCGGTGGTGAACGACATCACGCAGAAGTCGGCCGTGGCGTGCTTGAAGGTCTCGGCCAGGTCGTCGCCGTGCTGGGCGGCCGGGTCGAAGTAGTCCAGCGCCTTGGTCATCAGCAGGTAGGTGTTGGCGTCGAAACGCCCGGAGAACTCTTCGCCCTGGTAGCGCAGGTAGCTTTCCACCTGGAATTCCACGCTGTGGAAGTCGTAGTTGAGCTTCTCGCTCTTCAGGCCACGGCCGAATTTCTCGCCCATGGAGTCGTCCGACAGGTAGGTGATATGGCCCACCATGCGCGCCAGCATCAGCCCGCGCTTGGGGATGACCCCGGCTTCCTGGAACGAACCGCCGTGGAACTCGGGGTCGGTGAGGATGGCCTGGCGCGCCACTTCGTTGAAGGCGATGTTCTGCGCCGATAGCTTGGGCGCCGAGGCGATGGCCACGCAATGGCGCACGCGGTCGGGGTAGGTGATGGTCCACTGCTGGGCCTGCATGCCGCCCAGGCTGCCACCGACCACGGCGGCCCACTGGTGGATGCCCAGGTAGTCGGCCAGGCGCGCCTGGCTGTGCACCCAGTCTTCCACGGTCAGCACCGGGAAATCGGCGCCAAACGGCTTGCCGGTGTCCGGGTTGATGCTGCTGGGGCCGGTGGAGCCGTTGCAACCGCCAAGGTTGTTGAGGCTCACCACGAAGAACTTGTTGGTGTCGATCGGCTTGCCGGGGCCGATGCAGCTGTCCCACCAGCCGGGCTTGCGGTCAGCGGCCGAGTGGTAGCCGGCGGCATGATGGTGCCCCGACAGCGCGTGGCAGATGAGGATCGCGTTGCTGGCGGCGGCGTTGAGCTGGCCGTAGGTTTCGTAGATGAGGTCGTAGGCGTTCAGCGCGCGGCCACAGGCAAGGGCCAGGGGTTCGCTGAAGTGGGCTATTTGCGGTGTGACTAAACCGACGGAATCTTCGGGGAAGACAGTGGACATCGACCCTGCTCTCGCATAAATGAGGCGTAAGTCTAAAGAGCGGGGGGGCTAGCGGCAAGCAATGGAATTGCGGGGCTTGTTGACCTTGTGGGAGCTGGCTTGCCAGCGAGCTTTTCAGCGCCTTAAAAGCTCGCTGGCAAGCCAGCTCCCACAATCCTCAGCCTATGGCTTCGGAATGATCAGATCAGCATGCGCAGCACGCCCGGCATCAGGGTCATGGCCGCCAGGTTGTTGATCACCAGCATGTCCAGCAGCTTGAGCACCATGAACGCCAGGATCGGCGAGATATCCAGGCCACCCAGGTTGGGCAGGATGCGGCGGAACGGCGCCAGGGCCGGTTCGCAGATCTGGTTGACCAGCTCGGCGCCCGGGTTGTGGCTGCCCGGCGCTACCCACGAGAGGATCACGCTGATGATCAGGGCGTAGAAGAAGATCTTCAGGAACAGCGCGGTGACGCCAATGATCGACCAGATCAGCAGCTGCAGCGGGTTGCCGGTGGTGCCGTAGGCCAGCAGCAGCGTCAGGCCCATGACGATCAGCTGGATAACGATGGCCAGCAGCAGCGACGACATGTCCAGCCCGAACAGGCTGGGCACGATGCGGCGGATAGGCTTGAGCAGCGGCTGGGTGGCGCGCACCGCGAACTGGCTCAGCGGGTTGTAGAAGTCGGCGCGCACCAGTTGCAGCACGAAGCGCAACAGCACGATCAGCAGGTACAGGCTGCCGACGGTTTGAATGATGTAGATACCTGCGGTGTTCAATCCGATCATGTCGGCTCCTTACTTGCCCAGTTGTTCGGCCATTTCGGCCGAGCGGTGTGCAGCGGCGCCCAGCGCCTTTTCCACCAGGGCTTCGAAACCACCGGCCTGGAACGATTTGATTGCAGCTTCGGTAGTGCCGGCCGGCGAGGTGACGCGGCGGCGCAGCTCGGCGGCGTCGACGTCGCTGGAAACCGCCATGTGGGCGGCGCCCAGGGCGGTCTGCAGCGTCAGTTGGGCAGCGGTCTCGCGTGGCAGGCCAAGCTTCTCGCCGGCGGCGGTCATGGCTTCGATCAGCAGGAAGAAGTACGCCGGGCCGCTGCCCGAGACGGCGGTGACGGCGTCCAGTTGCTGTTCTTCGTCCAGCCACAGGGCGATGCCCACGGCCGACAGCAGTGCCTCGGCCTGCTGGCGTTGCTGCTCCGTGACCTGTGCGGTGGCGTACAGGCCGCTGACGCCCTGGCGCAGCAGCGCCGGGGTGTTGGGCATGCAGCGCACGATGGGCTGCTGGCCCAGCCACTGGGTCATGCTGGCGCAGGTGATGCCGGCGGCGATGGAAACCACCACCTGGTTGGGCGCAAGGCTGGGGCGCAGGGCCTCGCACACGGCCTTCATGGCCTGCGGCTTGACCGCCAGCACCACCACGTCGGCGCCTGCCACGGCTTGGCCGTTGTCGGCGAAGGTTTCGATGCCGTGTTCGGCGCTGATGCGCGCGCGGGTCTCTTCGCCCGGGTCGCTGGCGCGGATCTGCTGTGCTTCCAGGCCTTGGGCGCGCAGGCCGCCGATCAGGCTGGCGGCCATGTTGCCGGCGCCGATAAACGCAATACGAGTCTTGCTCATGTCAGGTCCTTGAGAGGTTGCGGGGGTACCCGCGCTAGGGCTGCTGGCCATAGTCGCGGGCGCCGAACAGGGCAGTGCCGATACGCACCCAGGTGGCGCCTTGTGCAACGGCGGCTTCCAGGTCGTGGCTCATGCCCATGGATAAAGTGTCCAGTGGCAGGTTCAGGCTCGCCTGCAGGCTGCGCACGGTGGCGAAGGCCGCGTCTTGCTCGGCACGGTCCTCGGTAGGTTCGGGAATCGCCATCAGGCCGCGCAGCTTCAGCCGCGGCAGGGCGGCAATGGCCTGGGCCAGCGCCGGCAGGTCCGCAGCGGTGCAGCCGGACTTGCTGGCCTCGCCACTGACGTTGACCTGGATGCAGATGTTCAGCGGTGGCAGGTCGGCCGGGCGTTGCTCGGACAGGCGTTGGGCGATTTTCAGGCGGTCCACGGAATGTACCCAGGCGAAGTGCTCGGCAATGGCACGAGTCTTGTTCGACTGAATGGGGCCGATGAAATGCCAAGTCAAGGGCAGGTCGGTCAATTGCGCCTGTTTGCCCAGGGCTTCCTGCAGGTAATTTTCGCCGAATTCGCTGATTCCGGCGGCGAACGCCTCGCGAACGGCCTCGGCCGGCTTGGTCTTGCTGACCGCCAGCAGGCCGATGCTCGCAGGGTCGCGCTGCACGGCCTGTGCGGCGGCGTCGATTCGGGCGCTTACCCGTAAAACGTTGTCTGCTATCGTGGACATTAATTTGTGCCAGCGGGTCTTGGGGTCCGGGGCATTCTACCTGCTTGTCTGTTTTTGGGGAGTCTCATGGACATTACTGAATTGCTGGCTTTCAGCGCCAAGCAAGGCGCTTCCGACCTGCACCTGTCCGCCGGGCTGCCGCCAATGATCCGGGTCGATGGTGATGTACGCAGAATCAATTTGCCAGCACTGGATCACAAGCAGGTCCACGAGCTGATCTACGACATCATGAACGACAAGCAGCGCAAGGACTTCGAGGAGTACCTGGAGACTGACTTCTCCTTCGAAGTACCTGGCGTGGCGCGCTTCCGGGTCAACGCCTTCAACCAGAACCGCGGCGCTGGCGCAGTGTTCCGTACCATCCCCTCCAAGGTGCTGACCATGGAAGACCTGGGCATGGGCGATGTGTTTCGAAAGATTACCGATGTGCCCCGCGGCCTGGTGCTGGTCACCGGCCCCACCGGTTCGGGCAAGTCCACCACGCTGGCAGCGATGATCGACTACCTGAACAACAACAAACACCACCACATCCTCACCATCGAGGACCCGATCGAATTCGTCCACGAGTCGAAGAAGTGCCTGGTCAACCAACGCGAGGTGCACCGCGACACCCTGGGCTTCTCCAACGCCCTGCGCTCGGCCCTGCGTGAAGACCCGGACATCATCCTGGTGGGCGAGATGCGCGACCTGGAGACCATCCGCCTGGCGCTGACCGCGGCCGAGACCGGCCACCTGGTGTTTGGCACCCTGCACACCACCTCGGCGGCCAAGACCATCGACCGGGTCGTGGACGTGTTCCCGGCCGAGGAGAAATCCATGGTCCGCTCCATGCTCTCCGAATCGCTGCAGGCGGTGATCTCCCAGACCCTGCTGAAGAAGATCGGCGGTGGCCGGGTGGCGGCGCACGAAATCATGATCGGCACCCCGGCCATCCGCAACCTGATCCGCGAGGACAAGGTGGCGCAGATGTACTCGTCGATCCAGACCGGCGGCGCGCTGGGCATGCAGACCCTCGACATGTGCCTCAAGGACCTGGTGGCCCGCGGGCTGATCGGCCGCGAGGCGGCGCGCGAGAAGGCCAAGTCCCCCGACAATTTCTGACCGCTGGATGCGAGGTGTAGGCCATGGAGTTCGAAAGGCTGTTGAAACTGATGGTCGACAAGGCCGGTTCCGACCTTTTCATCACGCCAGGCCTGCCACCCTCGCTCAAGGTGCACGGCAAGATCATGCCGGTCACCAAGAACGCCATGAGCCCCGAGCAGGTGCGCGAGGCCGTGCTGGGGCTGATGAGCGAGCCCCAGCGGCTGGAGTTCGTCGAGCACCGCGAGTGCAACTTCGCCATCCACGCCCGCGACATCGGCCGCTTCCGCGTCAGCGCGTTCTGCCAGCGCAGCCTGCCGGCCATGGTCATCCGCCGCATCGAAAGCCGCATTCCCACCTTCGATGAGCTGAAACTGCCCGACACCCTCAAGGGCCTGGCCATGCTCAAGCGCGGCCTGGTGCTGGTAGTGGGCGCCACTGGCACCGGCAAGTCCTCGACCCTGGCGGCGATGATCGACCACCGCAGCAAGCACAGCACCGGCCACATCATCACCATCGAGGACCCCATCGAGTTCCTCCATGAACACCAGAACTGCATCGTCACCCAGCGCGAGGTGGGCATCGACACCGACTCGTTCGAAGTGGCACTGCGCAACACCCTGCGCCAGGCCCCGGACGTGATCATGATCGGCGAGGTGCGCAGCCGCGAGACCATGGGCCAGGCCCTGAGCTTCGCCGAAACCGGCCACCTGTGCGTGGCCACCCTGCATGCCTCCAACGCCGACCAGGCGCTGGAGCGGGTGATCAGCTTCTTCCCCCAGGACCGCCACACCCAGGTGTGGATGGAGCTGTCGCTGAACCTGCGCGCCATCATCGCCCAGCAACTGGTGCCCACCCCGGATGGAACTAGTCGGCGTGCCGTGGTCGAAATCCTGGTGAATACGCCGCTGATGGCCGACCGCATCCGCCGGGGCGAGGTGCCGGGCCTGAAAACCCTGATGCGCCGCACCAACGACCAGGGCATGCGTACCCTGGACCAGGCGTTGTACGAGTTGTACCGGGAGAAGGCGATCAGCTACGAGGACGCGCTGGCGTACGCCGATTCGGCGAACGACCTGCGGTTGATGATCAAGCTGGAGTCGAGCACGGGCGCGGAGCCCAGGGAGGGGTTGAACCTGGCGCCGGAACGGGGCCCGACGCCAGGGTCACGGTGAATCAGCGCTGGACCACGCGCATGGCCTGGTCCTTTGGCAGGACGCGCTTGGCAACAACGTAGTGTTCCTGCCAGTACGGCTTGTTCAGGGTATCGATGGTCACCGACTTGCCGCGACGCGGCGCGTGGATGAAGCGATCGTTGCCCAGGTAGATGGCCACGTGGTTGACCCGGCGGCTCTTGATGTTGAAGAACAGCAGGTCGCCCGGCTTCAGGTCCTTCTGGTCTACCTTCTGGCCGTGGCCGGCGGCCATGGCGTTGGAAGTGCGCGGCAGGTCCACCGCATGCACGTCGTTGAAGGCGTATTTCACCAGCCCGCTGCAATCGAACCCTTTACTTGGGCTGCTGCCGCCCCAACGATAGGGAGTACCCAGGACGTTGACCGCGCGCGACAGCACTTCGCTGCTCTGCTTGGGCGACATCTGGGCCACGGCCTTGGCTGCCGGGCTGTTGCTGCTGCCGCTGTTGCGGCCGTGGCGGTTGCGCCCCGACTGCTTCTTGCTGCGGCTGGTGGATTTGCTGGCCAGCACCTCGGTACGTTCTACCGGGGTGGATGTATGTTCTGCTGCGCCGGTCTTGGCAGCGTGACCGGTGAAGCCGGCGGGTAGTCGTTGCTCACGATTGGTGGCGTGGGCGGCCAGTGGCAATAAAAGGCAAATGGTTAGCCATGTCTTCAAAAATGGACGCATTCGGCAAGGCTCTTGTGGGTAAGCGCGCAACTTTATAACAGCTTTTTGATCAGTTTTTAACCCGCTGGTCGGCAGTGATCCTGATCGAAAAGTGATCAATCTACGGCAAATTCCCACAATTTTTGCGTGGAAGTCAGGCGGGGCAAGGGTTTGCTCGACTCGGTGGTCACACAACCACACGTCGGCACGGGACAAAAAAGTCACATAAATGTTTAGAAAATTTAATTATCAGAGGGTACGAAGCCGCTCATGAACAGCTATCAGCAAGACAGCCGGTACCAGGATACCCACAGCGTGGTGCTGGGTTACCTGTTGTGGATTTTTGGTTTTACCGGGTCGCATCGCTTCTATTACGGCAAGCCGATCACCGGCACGTTGTGGTTCTTCACCTTCGGCCTGTTCGGCATTGGCTGGCTGATCGACCTGTTACTGATACCGGGGATGGACCGCGAGGCGGACATGCGTTTCTTCGCCGGCCCCACCGACTACAGCGTGGCCTGGATCCTGTTGACCTTCCTGGGGGTGTTCGGGGTGCATCGCATGTACCAGGGCAAATGGATCAGTGGCCTGATCTACCTGCTCACGGGCGGGTTCTTCCTGATTGGCGTGCTGTATGACTTCTGGACCTTGAATGACCAGATTTCGCTGAAGAACGCGCAGAACCGGTAAGCAGCGGCGCCTGGGGACGCGGCCTGGCGGCCGCTGCTACAGGGATTTGCGTCAGCCGTTGTGGGCGATATGGCCGTCCACCAGGGTGTAGCGCACCACGCCCGGCAGGGTGTGGCCGATGAACGGGCAGTTGTCGCCCTTGGACAGCCAGCGCTCGCCCGCCACGGTGGAGACGTTGCGGGCGAACAGCACCAGGTCGGCCGGGCCACCCACTTTCAATTCGCCTACCGGCAGGCGCAGGGCCGCGGCCGGGCCGCTGCTCAGGCGTGCCAGCAGGGTGGGCAGGTCCAGCAGGCCATCTTCCACCAGGGTCAGCGCCAGTGGCAGCAGCAGCTCGACGCTGCTGATGCCCGGCTCGGTGGCCCCGAACGGCGCCAGCTTGGCGTCGCGCTCGTGGGGCTGGTGATGGCTGGAAATGGCCTGGATCACGCCGCACTTCACCCCCTCACGCAAGGCGTCGCGATCGGCGCGGGTGCGCAGCGGCGGCTGCACGTGGTACAGGCTGGAGAAGTCGATCAGCGCCTCGTCGGTGAGGATCAACTGGTACAGCGCCACATCCGCCGTCACCGGCAGGCCACGGGCCTGGGCCTGGGCAATCAGTTCCACGCCACGGGCGCTGGTCAGCTGGCTGAAGTGCGCGCGCACGCCGCTCTGTTCCACCAGCAGCAGGTCGCGGGCCAGGGCCACGGTCTCGGCGGTTTCCGGAATACCGGCCAGGCCCAGGAAGCTGGCGGTGGGGCCTTCGTGGGCCAGGCCACCCTGGGCCAGGTCGCGGTCCTGGGAGTGGAACACCACGGTCAGGTCGAAGGTGGCGGCGTATTCCAGCGCCCGGCACAGGGTGCGGGTGTTCTGGAAGCTTGCCAGGCCGTTGCCGAAGGCCACGCAACCGGCGTCACGCAACGCCACCAGCTCGGCCAGCTGTTCGCCTTCCAGGCCCTTGCTCAGGGCGCCGACCGGGAACACCTTGGTGTGGCCGGCCTCGCGGGCGCGGTCCAGGATCAGTTCGGCCACCGCCGGGGTGTCCAGCACCGGCCTGGTGCGTGGCGGGCAGCACAGGCTGGTGACGCCACCGGCGGCAGCGGCGCGGGTTTCGCTGGCGATGGTGCCCTTGCGGCTGTAGCCCGGCTCGCGCAGGGCCACGCTCAGGTCCACCAGGCCCGGGGCGGCGATCAGGCCCTGGGCTTCCAGCACCTGGCTGGGCACGAAGCCTGCGGGCGCGGCGCCCATGGCCAGCAGCTTGCCTTCGCTGATGTGCAGGTCGCAGACCTGGTCCAGGCCGGTGGCCGGGTCGATGACGCGAGCGCCGAGGATACTGAGGCTCACTGGGCGTTCTCCTGGTCGAGTTGACGCTGGGCATTCTGGCCGCTCATGGCCATGGACAGCACGGCCATGCGCACGGCGATGCCATAGGTGACCTGGTTGAGGATGACCGAGTGGGCGCCATCGGCCACCGCCGATTCGATCTCCACGCCGCGGTTGATCGGCCCGGGGTGCATCACGATGCAATCGGGTTTGGCGCCGGCCAGGCGCGCGGTGGTCAGGCCGAACAGGCGGTAGAACTCACCCTCGCTGGGCAGCAGGCCGCCGGCCATGCGCTCGCGCTGCAGGCGCAGCATGATTACCACGTCGACGTCCTTGAGACCTTGCTCCAGGTCGGTGTACACCTTGACCCCGTATTGCTCCACGCCAACCGGCAGCAGGGTCTTGGGCGCCACCACGCGAATGTCCGGGCAGCCCAGGGCCTTGAGCGCGATCATGTTCGAACGTGCCACCCGCGAATGCAGGATATCGCCGACGATCGCCACCGACAGGTGCTCGAAGCCGCCTTTGTGCCGGCGGATGGTCAGCATGTCGAGCATGCCCTGGGTGGGGTGTGCGTGGCGGCCGTCGCCGCCGTTGATGATCGCCACCTCCGGGCACACGTGCTCGGCGATGAAGTGCGCGGCGCCGGAATCGGCGTGGCGCACCACGAACATGTCGGCGGCCATGGCCTCCAGGTTGCGCAGGGTGTCGAACAGCGTCTCGCCCTTGCTGGTGGAGGAGGTGGACACGTTCAGGGTGATGACGTCCGCCGACAGCCGCTGGGCCGCCAGCTCGAACGTGGTGCGGGTGCGCGTGGAGTTCTCGAAGAACACGTTGCACACGGTCTTGCCGCGTAGCAGCGGGACCTTCTTGACTGCCCGCGCGCCCACTTCCAGGAACGAATCGGCGGTGTCGAGGATCTCGGTCAGCAACTCGCGGGGCAGGCCGTCGAGCGAAAGGAAATGGCGCAGCTGGCCCTGGTCGTTGAGCTGCAGCGGGCGCTTGGCGTCGATAGGCGTCATCACGGGAACTCTCAAAGGGCGGAAGCGAGGTCCTGGCGCTCGAAGGCGAGCGGGGCGGGCCCGGTCAGTTTGATCCGTTCGTGCGGTGCCAGCGACAGGGTGGCGCCGACGACGTTGGGGCGAATCGGCAGCTCGCCGGCGTCCAGGTCCAGCAAGCTGACCAGGGTCACGCTGGCCGGGCGGCCGTAGTCGAACAGCTCGTTGAGGGCGGCGCGCACGGTGCGGCCGCTCATCAGCACGTCATCCACCAGCACCAGGTGCTGGCCTTCGATCTCGAACGGCAGGTCCGAGGGGCGCACCTGCGGGTGCAGGCCGTTCTGGCTGAAGTCGTCGCGGTAGAAGGACACGTCCAGGGTGCCCAGCGGCGCGTCCTTGCCCAGGGCGTGCAGCAGGGCCTGGGCCACCCACACGCCGCCGGTGCGGATGCCGATGAAGCGCGGCTCGGCGATGTTGCGCCGGGCCAGGTGCGCCGTGAGGTCGGCCGCCATCTGGCTGATCAGCTGGGCGGGGTTTGGAAGGCTCATGACTTGCTCCTTGAGAGACCGGGCGGCGCGCGCCCGGCGGTGCAACGGGGATGTTCAGGCACCGAACTGGCCGGCGTGCTCCTCCAGCCAGCCCTGCAGCAGCAACGCCGCGGCGATGGCGTCCACCGGGTTGTCGCGGTAGCTGCCTTTCTGGCCGCCACGGTCGCGGCGCTGGCCCTTGGCCTCGAAGGTGGTCAGGCGCTCGTCGTGGGTGTGCACCGGCAGGTTGTAGCGGCCGTTGAGGCGGCGGGCGAACTTCTCGGCGCGCTCGCACATCTCGCTGGGGGTGCCGTCCATGTTCAGGGGCAGGCCGACGACAATGGCGTCGGGCTTCCACTCCTTGATCAGGGCTTCCACCTGGTTCCAGTCGGGCACGCCGTTCTGGGCCTTGAGGGTGCACAGCTCGCGGGCCTGGCCGGTGATGACCTGGCCCACGGCGACGCCGATCTGCTTGGTGCCGTAGTCGAAGCCCAGCAATAGACGAACCTGGGCCATCAGGCGTGCCCCGCCTGGTTGGTCAGCAGGCTGAGGTTGACCCCCAGCAGGGCGGCGGCGGCGCTCAGGCGCTGCTCGCTTTCCATGCCGAACAGGATGTCGGCGTCGAACGGGCAGGTCAGCCAGGCGTTCTCGGCCAGTTCGGCTTCAAGCTGCCCGGCTTCCCAGCCGGCGTAGCCCAGGGTGATCAGGCTCTGCTTGGGCCCCAGGCCGTCGGCGATGGCGAACAGCACGTCCTGGGAGGTGGAGAGCGAGATGCCGCCCAGGTCCACGGTGGCCTGGTAGGTCGGGCCGCTGGGGTGCAGCACGAAGCCACGGTCGGTCTGCACCGGGCCGCCGCTGTAGATGGGAATGTGCTGGCAGCTGGCGGGCGGGTCGACGTCCGGGCGCAGTTGCTCGAGGATATCGGCCAGGTTCAGTTCCTGGGGCCGGTTGACCACCAGACCCATGGCGCCATTGGCCGTGTGCTCGACGATGTAGGTCAAGGTCTGCGCAAAGTTCGGGTCCGCCATGTGGGGCATGGCGATCAGGAATTGATGCTTGAGGTAACTCGGATCGACGTTCTTCATGGCCTGTAGTGTGGCGCCGCCCAGGCGGGCTGACAAGCCGACTTTCAAGACTGTTTTCGTGCCAATCAGTTGCTGGAAAGACGATCGCCCTTGGCAAAGCGCCAGGTACGGATGATTTCCAGGCGGTCGACGTCCGACAGGTCGCCGGTGAACGGCGCAAACGGCGCGGCCAGGCGCACGATGCGCTGGGCGGCCTGGTCCAGCAGCGGCTGGCCGGAGGACTCCAGCACCATCACGTCGTACAGCGAGCCGTCGCTGTTGATCGAGACCATCAGCCGCAGGCTGCCGTAGATCTGCTGGCGGCGGGCTTCCTCGGGGTAGTTGAGGTTGCCGATGCGCTCGACCTTCTTGCGCCAGTCGTCCTTGTACCAGGCACCCTTGTCATGCATGGTCGAGGCGGCCGTCAGGCGGTGGATGCGCGGGCGCTTGGCATACAGCTGCTGCTCGTGCGCCAGCTCGGCCTCCAGGCTGGAGATCTCGCTGGACAGCTTGGTGCTGTCGAAGTCGGGGGTGGCCTTCTGCGGCTGGGCCTCCTGCTTGACTGCATCGCGACGGGTGTCGACCTTCTGCGGCTTGGGCGCCACGGTGGTCACGGCCTTCTTCACCGGCGCGGTCTCGGGCTTGACCTCGGGCTTGGCCACGGGCGGCGGGGTGACCTTGTTGATGACGTTGTCCTGGAACGGCGCCACCTCGGTGGTCTTGGGCAGTGCCTTCTTGTCCAGGGTGCCGCTGCCTTGCTGGTTGTCCTGGGCCAGGTAGTCGGCCTTCTTCGGCGCCTTGGCGTCCTTGAAGGTGGACAGGGTGATTTCCAGGGTCTGGCGGATTTCCGCAGGCTTGACCATGGTGAAGCTCACACCCAGGATCACCGCCACGTGCAGCAGGGCGGCGACGAACAGGGTGAAGCCGAGCCGGTCCGCCGGGCGCACGGAAGCACGGGAATACTTGGCAGGAAGATCGGTTACGGCAGTCATCGGGTATCCGGCAGTCATGCGGCGCGGGGGTCAGTCCGCCAGCGCACGCCCCACAGCTGAAAAAGGGCGTGCATCATAACGCACTGGGCGGAAAAACCCCCGGCTTGTCGCTCAGCGGGCCTTGAGCTTGCGATCGATGGCGTCCATCAGCTGGCCGCCGATGTTGGTGCCGAACGCAGCGTCGATCTCGCGGATGCAGGTGGGGCTGGTGACGTTGATCTCGGTGAGGTTTTCACCGATCACGTCCAGGCCCACGAACAACAGGCCCTTGGCGCGCAGGGTAGGGCCGACCTGCTCGGCGATCCAGCGGTCCTTGTCGCTCAGCGGGCGCGCTTCGCCACGGCCACCGGCGGCCAGGTTGCCACGGGTCTCGCCGGCGGCGGGGATGCGCGCCAGGCAGTAGGGCACCGGCTCGCCGTCGATCATCAGGATGCGCTTGTCGCCGTCCTTGATGGCCGGCAGGTAGCGCTGGGCCATGATCTGCTGGGTGCCGTTGGCGGTCAGGGTCTCGAGGATCACCGACAGGTTGGGGTCACCCGGGCGGTGCCGGAAGATCGAGGTGCCACCCATGCCGTCCAGCGGCTTGAGGATGACGTCGCCGTGCTCGGCGGCGAACTCGCGCAGGATGTCGGCGCGGCGGCTGACCATGGTTGGCGGGGTCAGCTGCGGGAACAGCGTGGCGAACATCTTCTCGTTGCAGTCACGCAGCGATTGCGGCTTGTTCACCACCAGCACGCCGTCGTTCTCGGCCTGTTCCAGCAGGTAGGTGCTGTAGACGAACTCCAGGTCGAAGGGCGGGTCCTTGCGCATCAGGATCACGTCGAGGTCGGCCAGCGGCGCGTCCACTTCGGATTCGAACTCGAACCAGTGCTCGGGGTTGGCGAACACTTTCAGCGGGCGCATGCGCGCGCGGGCCTGGCCCTTGGCCTGGTAGAGGTCCTGGATTTCCATGTGGAACAGGGTCCAGCCGCGCTCCTGGGCAGCCAGCAGCATGGCCAGCGAGCTGTCCTTTTTGTAGGAGATTTCGGCGATGGGGTCCATGACAATGCCGAGGCGTACGCTCATGGGAAGCTCCTTTGGGCGGCTTGGGCCGCCGTGGACAGGTCTTGAAAAGTGGCGTCAGGGTGGCGCCGACGGGCCGCCGGGTCAAGGGGGCGCTTGATGGAATGCACCGAGCGAGTGTGCTAAAAAGGCTTGTTGATGTGGGAGCCGGTTCCCGGCCAGTTTTTCAGCCTTCCAAAGCAGACCCTTATGGAACAGCACCCCGCAGCGCTCAAGGTCATGGTCATCGACGACTCCAAGACGATTCGTCGCACCGCCCAGATGCTGCTCGAAAACGTCGGCTGCGAGGTCATCACGGCCACCGACGGCTTCGATGCATTGGCCAAGATCGCCGACAATCATCCGCGTATTATCTTTGTCGATATCATGATGCCGCGCCTGGACGGTTACCAGACCTGTGCGCTGATCAAGAACAACAGCGCGTTCAAGGCCACCCCGGTGATCATGCTGTCGTCGCGCGACGGCCTGTTCGACAAGGCCCGCGGGCGCATCGTGGGCTCCGACCAGTTCCTGACCAAGCCCTTCAGCAAGGAAGAACTGCTGGGCGCCATCAGGGCGCACGTACCGGGCTTCGCCGCCGCGCACTAATCAATGAAATGGGGAACACCATGGCTCGTATTCTGATCGTCGACGACTCGCCGACCGAAATGTACAAACTGACCAGCATGCTCGAGAAGCACGGTCATGAAGTGCTCAAGGCCGAGAACGGCGCCGATGGCGTGGCCCTGGCCCGCCAGGAAAAGCCCGATGCGGTGCTGATGGACATTGTCATGCCTGGCCTCAACGGCTTCCAGGCCACCCGCCAGCTGCACAAGGACGCCGAAACCGCACACATCAAGGTGATCATCATCACCACCAAGGACCAGGAGACCGACAAGGTCTGGGGCACCCGCCAGGGCGCCAAGGACTACCTGACCAAGCCGGTGGAAGAAGAAACCCTGATCAAGACCCTGAACGCCGTGCTGGCGGGCTGATAGCCGGCCATGGCGCAGACCGCCTTCGAACTGCTGCTGGACATCGACCAGCGCTGCCGGCAGCTGGCGGCGCAGTTGCCGTCCCAGGAAAACCACTTGCAGACCTGGAGCGGCATCGGCTTCCGCCTGGGCAGCCACTGGTACGTGGCGCCCATGGGCGAGGTGGCCGAAGTGCTGCACGAGCCGCGCCTGAGCCGCGTGCCGGGGGTGAAGCCCTGGCTGCTGGGCGTGGCCAACGTGCGCGGGCGGCTGTTGCCGGTGCTGGACCTGAGCGGCCTGCTGGGCCACGAGCCCCTGGCCGTGCACAAGCACCGGCGGGTGCTGGTGATCGACCGTGACGAATGGATTGCCGGGTTGCTGGTGGACGAAGTGGGCGGCCTGCAGCATTTTCCGCTGCACAGCCTCGACCTGTCGGTGGCCGGCGACCTGCCGGCGGGCATGGCGGCCTTCGTGCAGGGCCACTTCCAGCGCGACCAGCTGTGGCACGTGTTCAGCCCGTTCGCGCTGGCCCACCTGCCCGGGTTCATGAACGTGGCTCTTTGATATGCTCCCAGTACAGGCGGGGGCCTGACCATGACCAAGGCAAACACCACTGGCAAACCGGCACAGCGCTCGCGCAGCAGCGCGCAGATCGCGGGGCTGTTCGTCGCCCTGATCGTCTCGATCATGCTGCTGTTCGCCAACTTCGCCTACCTCAACACCCAGTCCAACTACGACAAGCAGTACATCGGCAACGCCGGCGAACTGCGGGTGCTGTCGCAGAACATCGCCAAGAACGCCACCGAAGCCGCGTCCGGCAAGCCCCAGGCGTTCAAGCTGTTGGCCGAGGCGCGCAACGACTTCGATCGCCGCTGGAGCCTGCTCAAGTCCGGCGACACCAGCACCGGCCTGCCGCCGGCGCCGGCCGCCGTGCACCAGGACATGCGCCTGGTGCAGCGCGACTGGGAAAGCCTGCGCAAGAACACCGACGCCATCCTCGCCAGCGAGCAGACGGTGCTGTCGCTGCACCAGGTGGCTGCCACCCTCGGCGAGACGGTGCCGCAGTTGCAGGTGGAATACGAAAAGGTGGTGGAAATCCTCCTGCAGCGCGGCGCTCCCGCCAGCCAGGTGGCCGTGGCCCAGCGCCAGTCGCTGCTGGCCGAGCGTATCCTGGGCTCGGTGAACACCGTGCTCTCGGGTGACGAGACGGCAGCGGCGGCTGCCGAGTCCTTCGGCCGCGACGCCAACCGCTTCGGCCAGGTGCTGCGCGGCATGCTCGATGGCGACCCGAGCATCCAGATCAGCCAGGTGCAGGACCGCGACGCCCGCGCGCGGCTGAAGGAAATTGCCGAGCTGTTCGAATTCGTCTCAGGCTCCGTGGACGAAATCCTCGAGACCTCGCCGCAGCTGTTCCAGGTGCGCGAGGCCTCCACCACCATTTTCGGCCTGTCCCAGACCCTGCTGGACGAAGCCTCGCACCTGGCCATCAGCTTCGAGAACCTGGCCGGCAGCCGCACCCTGGATACCGTCGGTGGCTACGTGCTGGGCCTGCTGGCCCTGGGCTCGATCATCCTCATCGGCCTGGTGATGGTGCGCGAGACCAACCGCCAGCTGCGCGAAACCGCGCTGAAGAACGAACGCAACCAGGCGGCGATCATGCGCCTGCTGGACGAGATCGAGGACCTGGCCGACGGCGACCTGACCGTGACCGCCTCGGTGACCGAGGATTTCACCGGCACCATCGCCGACTCCATCAATTATTCCATCGACCAGCTGCGCGACCTGGTGGCCACCATCAACCTCACCGCCGAGGAAGTCGCCGCCGCCGTGCAGGACACCCAGGCCAGCGCGCGCCAGCTGGCGCGCGCCTCGGAGATGCAGGCGCAACAGATCAGCGAGGCGTCCATGGCCATCAGCGACATGGCCGAGTCCATCGACCGGGTGTCCACCAACGCCTGGGAGTCGGCCAAGGTGGCCGAGCGCTCGGTGACCATCGCCAGCAAGGGCAGCGAAGTGGTGCACAACACCATCCGCGGCATGGACAACATTCGCGAGCAGATCCAGGACACGTCCAAGCGTATCAAGCGCCTGGGCGAGTCTTCCCAGGAAATCGGTGACATTGTCAGCCTGATCGACGACATCGCCGACCAGACCAACATCCTCGCCCTGAACGCCGCCATCCAGGCGTCCATGGCCGGCGAGGCCGGGCGCGGCTTTGCCGTGGTGGCGGACGAGGTGCAGCGCCTGGCCGAGCGCTCATCGTCGGCCACCCGCCAGATCGAGATGCTGGTGCGCGCCATCCAGGCCGACACCAACGAAGCCGTCATCTCCATGGAGCAGACTACCTTCGAGGTGGTGCGCGGTGCGCGCCTGGCCCACGACGCCGGGGTGGCGCTGGAGGAGATCGAAGGCGTGTCCGAGGACCTGGCGGCGTTGATCCAGACCATTTCCGCCGCCGCGCAGCAGCAGACCAGCTCGGCCGGGCAGATTTCCCATACCATGTCGGTAATCCAGCAGATCACCGAGCAGACCTCGTCCGGCACCACCACCACCGCCGAGAGCATCGGCAACCTGGCCCACATGGCCAGCGAGATGCGCCGCTCGGTGTCGGGTTTTACCTTGCCCAAGGCCAGGGAGCCGGGCTGAGTTGAGGCACCACCAGGGGATGCGCCATGGCTGACCGCCACGATTACGTAGCGCTGGAGTGGGTCCGCGGCGAAATCGCCGAGACCCTCGCGCAGGCCCGCGCGGCCCTGGAAACCTTTATCGCCGAACCCCACGCCGGCGAGGCCATGGGCCGCTGCCTGGGCTACCTGCACCAGGTGCACGGCAGCCTGCAGATGGTCGAATTCTACGGTGCGGCGCTGTTCGCCGAGGAAATCGAACATCTGGGCCGGGCCCTGGCCCACGGCCGCGTCACCCAGCAGGCCGAAGCCGTGAAATGGCTGCTGCTGGCCTTCACCCAATTACCTCTTTACCTGGACCAGGTGCACCTGGCCCGGCGCGACCTGCCTCTGGTGGTATTGCCCTTGATCAATGATTTGCGCGGCGCACGTGGTGCGGCGCCGTTGGCGGAAAACAGCCTGTTCGGCGTTGACCTGCCCACCCCCGAAGCCCTGGACGTGAACCAGTTGGCCCAACTCGACAGCCCGGAATGGCCCGAATGGCTGCGCAAGCTGCGCCAGAGCCTGCAGCAGGCCCTGGTGGGCCTGGTGCGCGAGCCGGAAGTGGCCCTGCACCTGGGGCAGATGGCGCGGGTGTTCGACCGCCTGGAAAACCTGTGCCACGGCGCGCCGCTCAGCCCCCTGTGGCAGGTGGCGGCGGCGCTGGTGGAGGGTTTGCAGCACGGCAGCGTGCTGCCCAGCCCGGCGCTGAACAGCCTGTTCAAGGAGTGCGACCGCGAGCTCAAGCGCCTGCTGGAAGAGGGCGTGGTCGGCATCAACCAGGCCGCGCCGGCGCAACTCCTCAAGGGCCTGCTGTTCTACGTGGCCACCGCCCGCGGCCAGTCGCCGCGCCTGCAGGTGCTGCGCGAGGCCTATGAGCTGGGCGAGCCGCCGCTGCCTGGGCGCTCCCTGGCCCAGGAGCAGGCGCAACTGGTGGTGCCCGACCCCGACGCCTTGCGTTCGGTGGTCAGCGCCCTGTGCGAGGAGCTGGTGCGGGTCAAGGAACAGCTCGACCACTTCGTGCGTGGCGACCGCCAGCAGGTCTCGGCGCTGGATGGCCTGGTGCCGTCGCTGCGCCAGGTCACCGACACCCTGGCGGTGCTGGGCTTCGGCCAGCCGCGCAAGGTCATCCTCGACCAGATGGCGGTGATCCACGGCCTGGCCCAGGGCCTGCGCGAGCCCAGCGATTCGGTGCTGATGGACGTGGCCGGGGCGCTGCTGTACGTGGAATCGACCCTGGTGGGCATGGTCGGCCCTGACGAGCCAAGCCGCGCCGACGACAGCCACCTGCCCAGCACCGACCTGACCCAGATCCACCAATTGGTGATCAAGGAAGCGCGCTTCGGCCTGCAGCAGGCCAAGGACATGATCAGCGAATACCTGGAATCGGGCCGCGACCGCGAGCGCCTGCAACCCCTGCCGGCGTTGCTCACCCAGGTGCGCGGCGCCCTGGCGATGATCCCGCTGGTGCGCGCCGCAGCGCTGCTGGAGACCTGCAACGATTACATCAAGGCGCACCTGCTGGCCGACCCGCAGCAGCCCGGTGCCCGGCAGATGGACAACCTGGCCGATGCCCTGAGCGCCATCGAGTATTACCTGGAGCGCCTGAGCAACGACCCCCAGGCGCCAGGCGAGCGTGTGCTCGACGTGGCCGAGGAGGGCCTGGCCGCGCTGGGCTACCTGCCCACGGCGCTGGACGTGCCGGTGCTGGAAGAAGTGCTGAGCCCCGCCGAGGCCCTGGTGCTGCGCGACCTGCAGCCGCTGGCCAGCCCCCAGGTGGCGCAGTCCCTGGCCCAGGTGCTGGCCAGCCCCGTGCCCACGTTCAACCCGCCGGCGCAGTCGGCCCCCGGCAGCCTGCTGCCGCCGCCCGCCGACGAGCCACCGGTGGACGATGAGCTGCGCGAAGTGTTCCTGGAAGAGACCGACGAGGTCTTGCAGGTGCTGCGCGAATACTTGCCGCGCTGGGCCGCCGACCACGCCGACCGCCGCGCGCTGGCCGAACTGCGCCGGGCCTTCCATACGCTCAAGGGCAGTGGCCGCATGGTCCGCGCGCTGGTGCTGGGCGAGCTGGCCTGGGCCTGCGAGAACCTGCTCAACCGCGTGCTGGACGACAGCGTGCGCGACACGGCCCAGGTGCAACAATTGCTTGAACAGGCCCAGGCGCTGCTGCCACGCCTGGCGGCCGACTTCGCCAGCCACCGCCAGCGCCAGTGCGACGAGGTCGACCTGCTGGCGGGCCAGGCCCATGCCCTGGCCGGTGCCAAGGCCGATGAAGCCGAGTTGGACCCGCAGCTGCTGGACATCTTCCGCAGCGAAGCCCTGGGCCACCTGGCCACCGTCGAGCGTTTCCTCGCCGTTGCCGGCGGCCAGCCGCTGGCCGTGGACGACCCCCTGCAACGCGCCCTGCACACCCTTAAAGGCAGCGCCTACATGGCCGGCGTGCTGCCCATGGCCGAGCTGGCCACGCCGCTCGATGCCCTGACCCGCGAATACAAGGCACACCAGCTGGACCTGGACGCGCTGGAACTGGACCTGCTCGGTCGCGCCGTAACCTGTTGGCACGCCGGGCTGGCCCAGCTGGCCAGCACGCCGCTGGCGGCAATCCCCGGTGCCGCGGCGCTGGCCGCCGAGGCCAGCGCGCACCTGGAGCAGCGCCTGGCCCCCCTGGGCGATGCGCCCCAGGCGCGGCGCGATCCGCAGGCCACCCAGGCGTTCCTGGGCCAGGCCATGGACATTCTCTACGACACCGAGACCCTGCTGCGCCGCTGGCGCCAGCAGCCCAACGACCGCAACGAGCTGGTGCGCCTGCTGGACGAGCTGACGCGCCTGGGCGAGGGCGCGCAGTGGGCCGACCTGCCCGACGTGGACGAGCTGTGCGAAGCGCTGCTGGACCTGTACGGCGCGGCCGAGGAAAGCAGCGTCAACGTCAACGCGGCGTTCTTTGACGAAGCCGAGCGTGCCCATGACGGCCTGATCGACATGCTCGACCAGGTGGCCGCCGGCCAGGCCGTGACGCCCCAGCCCGAGCGCATCCGCGCACTGCACGCGCTGGTGGAGCAGGGCCTGGCCCCCGGCGCCATGGGACGCGTGGGCGCCGACGGCATCACGGAACTGCCGGCGCATGCCAGCCATGCCGATGACAGCGTGCTGGCGTTCTTCCTCGACGAAGGCGCCGACCTGCTCGAGAGCGCCGACCAGGCCCTGCAGCGCTGGCTGGCCGACCCCGACAACCTGGCGCCGCTGACCTCGCTGCAAGGCGACCTGCACACCCTCAAGGGCGCGGCGCGCATGGCCGACGTGGCGGCCATCGACGAGCTGGCGCAGCAACTGGAATTGCACTACGAGGCCCTCGGCAAGCGCCGCCTGGCCTTCAGCGAAGCCCAGGCGACGCTGCTGCTGGACAGCCACGAACAGCTGGCGGCCATGCTCGAGCAGCTGCGCCGTGGCCAGGCTGCCAGCAGCGCCGAAGACCTGGTGCAGGCCCTGGCCGCAAGCCGCCACGCTGCCGTGCCCGAGCCAGAGGAGAGTAGCCAGCCTGCGGCCGGCGCGGGTGATAACGAACTGCTGGAAGTGTTCCTCGAAGAAGGCTTCGACATCGTCGAAAGCTCCGGCGCCGCTTTGCAGCGCTGGCAGGCCGAGCCGCGCAACACGCTGGAAATCGAGAACCTGCTGCGTGACCTGCACACCCTCAAGGGCGGCGCGCGCATGGTCGAGATCGCGCCCATCGGCGACCTGGCCCACGAGCTGGAATTCCTCTACGAAAACCTCTCCGCCGGCGTATTGGCGCCCAGCCCGCCGCTGTTCAGCCTGCTGCAGAACGGCCATGACCGCCTGGGCAACATGCTCGACGCCCTGCGCCGGCACCAGCCGGTCAACGCCGACCCGACGCTGATCGCTGCCATCCGCGGTTTCGTCAGTCCGGTGCCGGCCACGCCGCAGCCCGAGCGCGCGGTGCTGCTGCCCGAGCCGCCCGCGGCATTGCAGGAACGTGCACCGGGCGACATGGTCAAGGTGGCCGCCGAGCTGCTTGAAGACCTGGGCAACCTGGCTGGCGAGACCTCGATTTTCCGCGGCCGCATCGAACAGCAGGTCAACGACGCGCAGGTGGCCCTGGGTGAAATGGAAACCACCATCGAGCGCATGCGCGAGCAGCTGCGCCGCCTGGACACCGAGACCCAGGGGCGCATCCTCAGCAGGCAGCACGCCGACAGCGAGCGCCAGGGCTACGAAGACTTCGACCCGCTGGAAATGGACCGCCATTCGCAGCTGCAGCAGCTGTCGCGGGCGCTGTTCGAATCGGCCTCC
Source organism: Pseudomonas imperatae (assembly GCF_057128625.1). Classification (NCBI taxonomy): domain Bacteria; kingdom Pseudomonadati; phylum Pseudomonadota; class Gammaproteobacteria; order Pseudomonadales; family Pseudomonadaceae; genus Pseudomonas; species Pseudomonas imperatae. The sequence continues at coordinate 204,084 of NZ_JBSKHP010000002.1, forward strand.
GACCTGCTCGACCTGCAGGAAACCCTGGCCGCCCGCAATCAGGACGCGCACAAGCTGCTGCAGTTGCAGGCGCGGGTGAACACCGAGCTGCAGGAAGGCCTGATGCGCACGCGCATGGTGCCGTTCGAACGCATGCTGCCACGCCTGCAGCGGCTGGTGCGGCAGGTGGCGGGCGAGCTGGGCAAGGAGGTCGAGTTCGACGTCGGCAACGCCGAGGGCGAGATGGACCGCAGCGTGCTGGAACGCATGCTGGCGCCGCTGGAACATATGCTGCGCAACGCCGTCGACCATGGCCTGGAACCGGCCGAGGTGCGCCTGGCCAAGGGCAAGCCGGCACGCGGGCGCATCAGCCTGAACCTGCTGCACGAGGGCGGCGACATCGTCATCGAACTCAGCGACGACGGCGCCGGCGTGCCGCTGGACGCGGTGCGGGCCAAGGCCGTCAAGCGTGGGCTGATCAGCGCCGACAGCGACATCAGCGACCATGAGGTGCTGCAGTTCATCCTCGAGCCGGGGTTCTCCACGGCGGCCAAGGTCACGCAGATTTCCGGGCGCGGCCTGGGCATGGACGTGGTGCACGAGGAGGTCAAGCAGCTGGGCGGCTCGATGATCATCGATTCGCGGGCGGGGCAGGGCGCACGGTTCCAGATCCGCCTGCCGTTCAGCGTGTCGGTGAACCGCGCGCTGATGGTGCAGTGCGCCGAGGAGGTCTACGCGTTGCCGCTCAATGGCCTGGAAGGCATCGTGCGGGTGATGCCTGCCGAGCTTGAAGAGTATTACCACCTGGACCCGCCGCGCTATCACTATGGCGGCCAGAGCTACGACCTGCGCTACCTGGGCGACCTGCTGTACAACACGCCGCGGCCCAACCTGCTGGGCCAGACCGCACCGTTGCCGGTGCTGCTGATCCATGGCCACGACCACCAGATGGCCGTGCAGGTGGATGCCCTGGCCGGTTCCCGGGAAATCGTGGTGAAGAACCTGGGGCCGCAGTTCGCGGCGGTGCAGGGCCTGTCCGGCGCCACTATCCTGGGCGACGGGCGCGTGGTGCTGATTCTCGACCTGCTGGCCCAGGTGCGCGCCGCGCATGCGCGCCAGTCGCAGGCGCAACCGGCCAGCGTGCAGCCGCCGCTGCCAGTGGCGGAGCCCGCCAGCAGCCGGCCACCGCTGGTGATGGTGGTGGACGACTCGGTCACTGTACGCAAGGTCACCAGCCGCCTGCTGGAGCGCCACGGCATGACCGTGCTGACGGCCAAGGACGGCGTCGATGCCATGGCCCTGCTGCAGGAACACGTGCCTGACGTGCTGCTGCTGGACATCGAGATGCCGCGCATGGACGGCTTCGAGGTGGCCACGCAGATCCGCCATGACCCGCGCCTGAAAGACCTGCCGATCATCATGATTACTTCGCGCACCGGCCAGAAGCACCGCGAGCGAGCCATGGCCATTGGCGTCAACGACTACCTGGGCAAGCCGTACCAGGAATCGGTACTGCTCGACAGCATCGCCCAATGGAGCCGCAGCCATGCTTGACCGTGCCATCGGCCGCCGCACCACCCTCACCGCGCTGCTGCTGCCGCTGGCGGACCGCACCCTGGTGCTGCCCAACGTGGCGGTGGCCGAGCTGATCGGCTACCAGTTCGGCCAGCCAGCCCCCGACCGCCCGGCCTGGCACCTGGGGCACATTACCTGGCGCAACCAGGTGCTGCCGCTGGTGAGCTTCGAAGCCGCCTGCGGCGCGGCGCCAGTGGTGGGCCCGCAGGCGCGCATCGTGGTGCTCAACGCGGTGGGTGGCAGCCCGCTGCGCTTCATCGGCCTGCTGGTACAGGGCGTGCCGCGTTCGTGCCGATTGGACAGCCAGCTGAGCTACGTCGACGTGCCGCTGGCGCCCCTGGAAGTGGCAGCGGTACAAGTGGGCGAACAAGTCGCCAAGGTGCCCGACCTGGTAGGCATCGAACGCCTGTTGGATGCCGCCGCCCTGTGACTTGTGGGAGCTGGCTTGCCAGCGAGCTTTTCGGGGCCACCAAAAACTCGCTGGCAAGCCAGCTCCCACAATCATTACCCCCAAGGTAATGATTCCACCCGCTGCTTGATTGATACCCCCGCCCCACGCGCCTAAGGTCTACCCACGACATCCCCGCCGTGGAGGCCCCATGACTATCACAAACACCCCCGAGCCACAGTGGTCGCGGCGGCGCAGCGAGAAGCAGCGGCGCCTGGCGCAGGTAAGCGCCCTGGCCGACGGCGTGGTGCTGCCCACCGATGGCATCGTCGCCGCGCTGGAAGCGCTGCTGATGCCCGGCGACCGGGTGGTGCTGGAAGGCAACAACCAGAAGCAGGCGGACTTTCTCTCGCGCTCCCTGGCCCAGGCCGACCCCGGCAAGCTGCATGACCTGCACATGATCATGCCCAGCGTCGGCCGCCCCGAGCACCTGGACCTGTTCGAAAAGGGCATCGCCCGCAAGCTCGACTTCTCCTTCGCCGGCACCCAGAGCCTGCGCATCAGCCAGCTGCTGGAAGACGGCCTGCTGGAAATCGGCGCCATCCACACCTACATCGAACTCTACTCGCGGCTGGTGGTGGACCTGATCCCCAACGTGGTGCTTTCCGCCGGCTTCATGGCCGACCGCCAAGGCAACATCTACACCGGCGCCAGCACCGAGGACAGCCCGGCGCTGATCGAGCCGGCGGCCTTCAGCGACGGCATCGTCATCGTCCAGGTCAACCAACTGGTGGACGATGTCAGCGACCTGCCGCGCGTGGACATCCCGGCCAGCTGGGTGGATTTCGTGGTGGTGGCCGACCGGCCGTTCTACATCGAGCCGCTGTTCACTCGCGACCCCCGGCACATCAAGCCGGTGCACGTGCTGATGGCGATGATGGCGATCCGCGGCATCTACGAAAAACACAACGTGCAGTCGCTGAACCACGGCATCGGCTTCAACACCGCCGCCATCGAGCTGATCCTGCCCACCTACGGCGAGTCCCTGGGCCTGAAGGGCAAGATCTGCCGCAACTGGACGCTCAACCCACACCCCACGCTGATCCCGGCCATCGAAAGCGGCTGGGTGCAGAGCGTGCACTGCTTCGGCACCGAGCTGGGCATGGAGAACTACATCGCCGCCCGGCCAGACGTGTTCTTCACCGGCCGCGACGGTTCCATGCGCTCCAACCGCATGTTCTGCCAGCTGGCCGGCCAGTACGCCGTGGACCTGTTCATCGGCGCCACCCTGCAGGTGGACGGCGACGGCCATTCCTCCACGGTCACCCGCGGGCGCCTGGCCGGCTTCGGCGGCGCGCCGAACATGGGCCACGACCCCCGCGGGCGCCGCCACGGCACGCCGGCGTGGCTGGACATGCGCCGCCCTGGCGCCGATGCCAACGCCACCTTGCTGGAGCGCGGGCAGAAGCTGGTGGTGCAGATGGTCGAGACGTTCCAGGAGGGCGGCAAACCGACCTTCGTCGAGACCCTGGACGCGGTGGACGTGGCGAAGAAGACCGGCATGGCCCTGGCGCCGATCATGATCTACGGCGACGACGTCACCCACCTGCTCACCGAAGAGGGCATCGCCTACCTGTACAAGGCGCGCTCGCTGGAAGAGCGCCAGGCGATGATCGCAGCCGTGGCCGGGGTTACCGCCATCGGCCTGCGCCACAACCCGGCCGACACCGCGCGCATGCGCCGCGAAGGGCTGATCGCGCTGCCCGAGGACCTGGGCATCCGCCGCACCGACGCCACCCGTGAATGGTTGGCGGCCAAGAGCATCGCCGACCTGGTGGAGTGGTCCGGCGGCCTCTACAACCCCCCTGCGAAATTCAGGAGCTGGTGATGCATGCGCTCATAGCTCAACCGAACGCACTGAACCTGGCCGAGCGGCTGGCCGACCTGGCGGTGGACGCGCTGATCGACGAAGCCGACCTGTCGCCCAAGCCTGCCTTGGTGGACCGGCGTGGCAGCGGCGCCCATGACGACCTGCACCTGGGCCTGATGCACGCCTCGGCGCTGGCCCTGTGGCCGGCGTTCCAGGCCATGGCCGGGGCGGCGCTGTTGGCTGGCCGCGTCGACCTGCCCCTGCGCGAAGCCCTGGGGCAGTACGGCCGCGAGGGCGAGGCCGACATGCTGCGCACCACGGCAGGGGTCAATACCCACCGCGGCGCCATCTGGGCCCTGGGCCTGTTGGTGGCTGCGGCAGCCCTGGCACCGGGCAACCTTGCGGCGGCCGCGCTGGCCGACCGCGCCGGCGCCCTGGCGCGCCTGCCGGACCGCCTGGCGCCGCAACCCCTGAGCCACGGCCGAGTGGTGCAGCAGCGCTATGGCGCCGGCGGTGCCCGCGCCGAAGCCCAGGCCGGGTTCCCCACGGTCATCCAGCACGGCCTGCCGCAGTTGCGCGCCAGCCGCCTGGCCGGGCATGGCGAGCAGCACGCGCGCTTGGACGCGCTGCTGGCAATCATGGCCACCCTGGCCGACACCTGCGTGCTGTACCGCGCCGGCCCCGAGGGCCTTGCGGCCATGCAGCAAGGCGCGCAAGCCGTGCTGGCGGCCGGTGGCAGTGCCACCCTGGCGGGCCGCCGGCGCCTGCATGCACTGGACCAGCAACTGCTGGCCCTCAACGCCTCGCCAGGTGGCGCCGCCGACCTGCTGGCCGCCTGCCTGTTCATCGATCGCCTGGAACGTGGCGAGCATTCACGGAGCCTTGCCTGATGGAAACCCTGAACTTCGAATTCCCCGCCGGGCAACCGGCCCGTGGCCGCGCCCTGGTGGGCTGCGTAGGCTCGGGCGACCTGGAAGTGCTGCTGGAGCCGGGCACCGCCGGCACCCTGGCGATCCAGGTGGTGACCTCGGTCAACGGCGCCGCGCAGCGCTGGGAACACCTGTTCGCCCGGCTGTTCAGCGGCCAGGCGCTGCCGGCCCTGCGCATCGACATCAATGATTTCGGCGCCACCCCGGGGGTGGTCCGCCTGCGCCTGGAACAGGCCCTGGAGGAGATCGGCCATGACTGACACCACGCGCCTGCTGCAACAGCACAGCTTCATCGAACTCGGCGCCCGCCAGCGGGCCAGGGCCTTGCTGGACGAGGGTAGCTTCCACGAGCTGATCGACCCCTTCCAGCGCGTCATGTCGCCCTGGCTGGCGCGCCAGGGCGTGGTGCCCCAGGCCGACGACGGTGCGGTCATCGCCAGGGGCACGGTCAACGGCCGCCCGGTGGTGCTGGCCGCCATCGAAGGCGCGTTTCAGGGCGGCAGCCTGGGCGAGGTCAGCGGCGCCAAGATCGCCGGCGCGCTGGAACTGGCCGCGGCCGACAACCGCAAGGGCATTCCCACGGCTGCCATCCTGCTGCTGGAAACCGGTGGCGTGCGCCTGCAGGAAGCCAACCTGGGCCTGGCGGCGATTGCCGATATCCACGCCGCCATTGTCGACCTACGCCAGTACCAGCCGGTGATCGGGGTAATTGCCGGCAGCGTCGGCTGCTTCGGCGGCATGTCCATCGCCGCCGGGCTGTGCAGCCATTTGATCGTGACGCGCGAGGCGCGCCTGGGGCTCAACGGCCCGCAGGTGATCGAGCAGGAAGCCGGCATCGGCGAATACGATTCGCGCGACCGGCCCTTTATCTGGAGCCTGTGCGGTGGCGAGAAGCGCTTCGACCAGGGGCTGGCGGATACCTACGTGCGTGACGACGTGGCGCAGATCCAGGCCAGCGTGGTGGACTGCCTGGACCAAGGCGTGCCGGCGCAGTTGCGTAGCCAGCAGCACGGACAATTCCTGCAACAGCTGGCGGCGGTCGAGCGCCTGCCCGCCAGCCAACCACTGCCGGCCTCCACCCGTGGCGCCAGCTGGTTTGCTGCCCTTACAGCCAACACCCGTTCGGTCGCCGGCCTGCCGGACTCTGTCCTGGCCGCCGACAGTGACAGCGCTCGCTTCATCGCAGTCGTTGCCAACCCTGACAACCCGTTCCCCCGCGCCCGCCAGGGTGAAGTCGGCCTGCTGGAAGGCTGGGGCCTGGCCAAGGCGGTGGACGAGGTGATCAGCGCGGACCGCGATGCGCCGCGCAAGCGTGCGCTGGTCGCCGTCGTCGATGTGCCCAGCCAGGCCTATGGCCGCCGCGAGGAAGAGCTGGGCATTCACCAGGCCCTGGCGGGTGCGGCCGACGCCTACGCCCGTGCACGCCTGGCGGGCCACCCGGTGGTGGCGCTGCTGGTGGGCAAGGCCATGTCCGGCGCGTTCCTGGCCCACGGCTACCAGGCCAACCGGCTCATCGCGTTGCGTGACCCGGGCGTGCAGGTGCATGCCATGGGCAAGGCCTCGGCGGCGCGGGTAACCCAGCGCAGTGTCGAGGCGCTGGAAGCCCTGGCCGCCAGCGTGCTGCCCATGGCCTACGACATCGACAGCTACGCCAGCCTGGGGCTGCTGTGGGAAACCCTGTCGGTGGCGCAGATAGAGCAACCCACGGCCGACGACGTGAGCCGCGTGCAAGCCTGCCTGGCCCAGGCGCTGGCGGATATCGGCGCGGATGACCGCGACCTTGCCGGCCGCCTGGGGGCGCCGAACCGGGCGGCCTCGGCGCGGGTGCGCCAGCTGCTGCGCGAGCAATGGCAGTGATCCGCCCCCACGACCTGCTGTGGGGCCTGACGCCGGCGATGCTGCCGACCGACGCCCCCGCCTGGGCTGCCTCGGCGCTGGCCGACGGGCAGCCGGTGGTGGTGCGCCGCGCCAGCGTGGCAGCCGGGCAGGTGGCGGTGGGCGTGCGCGGCATCAGTCGTGACCAGCGCTACGCCACCACCATGCCCCTGGCGGCGGTCAGCCGCCAGGTCAGCCCGGAAGCCTTGACTCATTGCGTGGGCCAGCGCGACTGGCCGGCCCTGCAGGCGCTGTACCGGCTGCGCCCCCGGCTGGATGCCTGCGGCCTGGTATGGGGCGTGAGCGGCAGCGCCGGGTTCGAGCTGGCCAGCGGTTGCGCTGCGCTGCACGAAGGTAGCGACCTGGACCTGATTCTGCGCACGCCGCAGGCCCTGTCGCGGAATGCGGCGCGACGATTGTTGAGCGTGCTGGAACCGGCCGTAGACCCGCAATTGCAGACTCCTGCCGGTGCGGTGGCGTTGCGCGAATGGGCCGGCAACAGCCACAAGGTGCTGCTCAAGGCTGCCGACGGCGCGCGGTTGGTCTGTGATCCCTGGAGCCTGGCCTCGTGAGTACCCTGCTGGCGTTTCCCGGCCAGGGTGCGCAGCAGCCCGGCATGTTGCATGGCCTGCCGGATCACGCCGTGATCAAGGCCTGCCTCGACGAGGCCAGCGCGGCGTTGGGCGAGAATGTACTCGGCCTCGACACTGCCCAGGCCTTGGCCCACACCCGCGCCGTGCAGCTGTGCCTGCTGGTGGCAGGCGTGGCCAGCGCGCGGCTGTTGCTGCAGAACGGCCCGCTGCCCGATTACGTGGCGGGCTTGTCCATCGGCGCCTATCCCGCCGCCGTGGTCGCCGGTGCCCTGGACTTTGCCGATGCGGTACGCCTGGTGGCCCTGCGTGGCGAACTGATGCAGGCGGCTTATCCCCGCGGCTACGGCATGACCGCCATCGTCGGCCTGGAGCTGGCGCGGGTCGAACAACTGCTGGCCGAGGCCGAAGGCCCGGTGTACCTGGCCAATATCAACGCCGACAACCAACTGGTGATCGCCGGCAGCGACGCGGCGATGGCTGCCGTGGCTGCCCGGGCCCGGGCCGAGGGCGCCGGGCTGGCCAAGCCGCTGGCCGTCAGTGTGCCGTCGCACTGCCCGTTGCTGGCCGAGCCTGCGCAGCGGCTGGCCGCGGCGTTCGCCCAGGTCAAGTTGCAGGCGCCGCGCATTCGCTACCTCAGCGGCACCAGCGCCCGGCCGATCGTGCAAGTGGAACGGCTGCGCGATGACCTGGCCTTCAACCTGTGCCGTATCGTTGACTGGCGCGCGCTGGCCCGCACCGCCTTCGAGCGCGGCGTGCGCCTGCACATCGAAATGCCGCCGGGCACCGTGCTCACCGGCCTCAGCCGCCGCGCGTTCAGCGAGGGCACCCTGGTTGCCTGGCAAGGCACCCGCCTGGATACCTTGCAGGCATTGATGCAGGAGGAAGCCCGGCGCCCCCAATAATCTGCAACCGCCCGACAAAAACAACAATCGAGGACAACGACAATGATTATCTACGGTGTGGCATTGCTGGCTATCTGTACCTTGGCCGGGGTTATCACGGGCGACCTGCTCGGGGTGCTGCTGGGGGTCAAATCCAACGTGGGCGGGGTGGGGATCGCCATGATCCTGCTGATCTGCGCGCGCCTGTACATGGCCCGGCGCGGCGGCCTGAGCAAGGACTGCGAGATGGGCGTGGGCTTCTGGGGCGCGCTGTACATACCCGTGGTGGTGGCCATGGCCGCCCAGCAGAACGTGGTGACCGCCCTGCACGGCGGCCCGGTGGCGGTGATCGCGGCCATCGGCTCGGTGCTGATCTGCGGCTCGACCATCGCCCTGATCAGCCGCACCCACAAGGGCGAGCCGCTGCCGCCCGAAGTGCCTGAAGCAGTTGAACCGGTAGGGGCGCACTGACATGTGGAACCTCATCGAACATGCCCTGGAAAACAACGGCCTGGTCACCGCGTTCGCCTTCGTCGGCGTGGTGATGTGGGTCTCGGTGCAGCTGTCGCGGCGCCTGACCTTCGGCCGCGTGCACGGCTCGGCGTTTGCCATCGTCATCGGCCTGGTGCTGGCCTGGGTGGGTGGCACCCTGACCGGCGGGCAGAAGGGCCTGGCCGACCTGTCGCTGTTCTCCGGCATCGGCCTGATGGGTGGCGCCATGCTGCGCGACTTTGCCATCGTCGCTACCGCCTTCGAGGTGCAGGCCACCGAGGCGCGCAAGGCCGGTTTCATCGGCGCCTTCTCGTTGCTGCTGGGGACCTTGCTGCCGTTCATTTTCGGCTGCTGCGTGGCCTGGGCCTTCGGCTACCGCGACGCGGTGAGCATGACCACCATCGGCGCCGGCGCGGTGACCTACATCGTCGGCCCGGTGACCGGTGCGGCCATTGGCGCCAGTTCGGACGTGGTGGCGCTGTCGATTGCCACGGGGCTGATCAAGGCGATCCTGGTGATGGTCGGCACGCCCCTGGCGGCGCGCTGGATGGGCCTCGACAACCCGCGTTCGGCGATGGTCTTCGGCGGGCTGGCGGGTACGGTCAGTGGGGTCACTGCAGGCCTTGCAGCCACGGACCGGCGGCTGGTGCCCTATGGCGCGCTGACGGCCACGTTCCACACCGGGCTGGGCTGCCTGCTGGGCCCCTCGGTGCTGTACCTGGCGGTGCGCGCCATCGTTGGGGGATGAGGGTTACGGGGTGCTCAAGCGGTTGGTGTACATCCGGCATTCGGCCAGCAATGCCAGCAGGTTGGGATCGCGCTCCTTGGCGCGCAGGAACACCACGCCAATATGCTGCTGCAGGTGGTACCGCGCCTGCAGCGGCACCAGGCGCACGCGGTTCTCGTACACCGCGGCCACGCGCCCCGGCAGCAGGGCGTAGCCCACGCCGGAGCTGACCATGCTCAGCAGGGTGAAGATGTCGTTCACCTGCATCGCCACCTTGGGCTCGAAGCCGGCCTGGCGGAACACCCGGGCGCCGTCCTGGTGGGTGGCGAAGCCCTGGGTCAGGGTGATGAAGGTGTCTTCGCGCAGCTCCGCCAGGTCCACCTCGCTGCGCCCGGCGAAGGGCGAGTCGGCCGGGGTGGCGAGGAAAATGTCATCGGCGAACAGCGGCAGCTGCTCGCAGTCGGGGTCGCTGACGGTCTCGTCCAGGGACACCAGGATGGCGTCCGCCTCCATGTTCTTGAGCTTGTATAGCAGGTCGGTGTTGGAGCCCAGGATCAGGTCGATGTTCAGCTCGCTGCGCCGCAGCTTCAGGCCCATGATCAGCTGCGGCACGGTCTTCACCGTCAGCGAGTACAGCGAACCCAGGCGGAAACGCTCGGCCGAGAAACCTGCCGCGTCGCGGGTCAGGCGCACGGCGCCGACCACGTCCTGCACCAGTTTCTGTGCGTGCTCTTCCAGCACATAGGCACTTTCCAGCGGGGTCAGGTTGCGCCCCTCGTGCTTGAACAGCGGGCAGCGCAGGGCGCTTTCCAGCGAATGAATGGCGCGGTGCACGCTGACGTTGCTGGTATTGAGCTCGGCCGCCGCGCGGCCCAGGTTGCCCGTGCGCATGAAGGCCAGGAAGATTTCCAGCTTCTTCAACGTCAACTCTTCATCAATCAACATCACACTGGCTCTGTTAGGGTAGGGGGCGATTGCATACCAATCGAGACCAAGGAGAAACGACTGCATGTATCACGGCGAACGATTCAACGCCTGGACACACCTGGTCGGTGCGGTGCTGGCGTCCATTGGTGCTGTCTGGATGCTGGTGCTGGCAAGTTTCCAGGGCGACGTGTGGAAGATCGTCAGCATGGCGATCTATGGCGTGACCCTGGTGATTCTGTATAGCGCTTCGACGGTTTACCACAGCGTGCGGGGGCGCGCGAAGGTGATCATGCAAAAGGTCGATCATTTTTCGATCTACCTGCTGATCGCCGGCAGCTACACACCGTTCTGCCTGGTGACGTTGCGCGGGCCCTGGGGCTGGACCCTGTTCGGCATTGTCTGGGGGCTGGCGGTGATCGGCATGTTGCAAGAGATCAAGCCGCGCTCGGAGGCGCGGGTGCTGTCCATCGTCATCTACGCGGTGATGGGCTGGATCGTGCTGGTGGCAGTCAAACCGCTGCTGGCGACGCTGGGCACCGCCGGGTTCGCCTGGCTGGCAACCGGCGGCGTGTTGTACACCGTGGGCATCATCTTCTTTGCCTACGACCAGCGTTTCCGCCACTGGCACGGCATCTGGCACCTGTTCGTGATTGCCGGCAGCCTGCTGCACTTCGTGGCGGTGTTCTTCTACGTCCTCTAGAAGTCGCCCCACAGCTGCTGCGCCACGGCCAGCGCCACCACTGGCGCGGTCTCGGTGCGCAGCACCCGCGGGCCCAGGCGTGCCGAGTGGAAGCCGGCGGCCTGGGCCTGGCCAACCTCGCCGTCGGACAGGCCGCCTTCGGGGCCGATCAGGAACGCCAGGCTGGCAGGCCGGGCATGGCTTACCAGCGGCTCGGCCACCGGGTGCAGCACCAGCTTCAGCTCGGCGTCGCAGGCCTTGAGCCATTCGCTCATCAGCACCGGTGCATGAATCACCGGCACCGTGGAGCGCCCGCATTGCTCGCAGGCGCTGACCGCGATCTGCTGCCAATGGGCCTGGCGCTTCTCGGCGCGTTCGTCCTTGAGGCGCACTTCGCAGCGCTCGCTGATGATCGGGGTGATCTCGCTGACGCCCAGTTCGGTGGCTTTCTGGATGGCCCAGTCCATGCGCTCGCCACGGGACAGGCCCTGGCCCAGGTGAATCCTGAGGCTGGATTCAGGCTGGCCGGCGAAGGCTTCGTCGAGCTGCACGCGCACGCGCTTCTTGCCCACTTCCAGCAGGGCGCCACGGTATTCCTGGCCCGAGCCGTCGAACAGCTGCACGGCATCGCCTTCGGCCATGCGCAGCACGCGGCCGATGTAGTGGGCCTGGGCCTCGGGCAGTTCGTGCTCGCCCAGGCTCAGGGGGGCATCAATGTAAAAACGGGAGAGTCTCATGTTCAGTCTCGGTAGCCGTAGCAGCTGCCGCAGGCTGCGTCCGGGCGCACTATTGTGTTGCCTGCGGACGCAGCCTTCGGCAGCTGCTACGAAGTCGTGTGGTTAGCCCGGGTCGCGGAAGTCGGGGTGGAAGTCGCTCGGCACGGCCACGCTGACGCTGGTGCGGGTGGCGATGTCGATGCCTTCGCTGGCCACCTCGGCCAGGAAGTCGATCTGCTCCGGGGTGATGATGTACGGCGGCAGGAAATACACCACGCTGCCCAGCGGGCGCAGCAGCGCGCCACGGGTCAGGGCGTGGTTGAACACCTGCAGGCCGCGGCGTTCCTGCCACGGGTAGGCGGTCTTGGTGGCCTTGTCCTGGACCATCTCGATGGCCAGCACCATGCCGGTCTGGCGCACTTCCGAGACGTGGGCGTGGTCGGCCAGGTGCGCGGTGGCGCTGGCCATGCGCGCGGCCAGGGCCTTGTTGTTCTCCACCACGTTGTCCTGTTCGAAGATGTCCAGGGTCGCCAGGGCCGCCGCGCACGCCAGCGGGTTGCCGGTGTAGCTGTGCGAGTGCAGGAAGGCGCGCAGGGTGGGGTAGTCGTCGTAGAAGGCGCTGTACACATCGTCGGTGGTCAGGCACGCGGCCAGCGGCAGGTAGCCGCCGGTGAGCGCCTTGGACAGGCACAGGAAGTCCGGGCGGATGCCGGCCTGCTCGCAGGCGAACATGGTGCCGGTGCGGCCGAAGCCCACGGCGATCTCGTCGTGGATCAGGTGCACGTTGTAGCGGTCGCAGGCCTCGCGCAGCAGCTTGAGGTACACCGGATGGTACATGCGCATGCCGCCGGCGCCCTGGATCAGCGGCTCGACGATGACGGCGGCGACGCTGTCGTGGTTTTCGGCCAGGGTCTGTTCCATGGCCAGGAACATGTTGCGCGAGTGCTCTTCCCAGCTCATGCCCTCGGGGCGCAGGTAGCAGTCGGGACTCGGTACCTTGATGGTATCCAGCAGCAGCGCCTTGTAGGTCTCGGTAAACAGCGGCACGTCGCCCACGGCCATGGCGGCGATGGTTTCGCCGTGGTAGCTGTTGGTCAGGGTGACGAAGCGCTTCTTGTTCGGCTGGCCGCGGTTGACCCAGTAGTGGAAGCTCATTTTCAGCGCCACTTCGATGCAGGACGAGCCGTTATCGGCGTAGAACACCCGGTTCAGGCCCTCGGGCGTCATCTTCACCAGGCGCTCGGACAGCTCGATCACCGGCTGGTGGCTGAAGCCGGCAAGGATGACGTGCTCCAGCTGGTCCACCTGGTCCTTGATGCGCTGGTTGATGCGCGGGTTGGCGTGGCCGAAGACGTTCACCCACCACGAGCTGACCGCGTCCAGGTAGCGCTGGCCTTCGAAGTCTTCCAGCCAGATGCCTTCACCGCGCTTGATCGGAATCAGCGGCAGTTGTTCGTGGTCTTTCATTTGGGTGCAGGGGTGCCACAGGACCGCGAGGTCGCGTTGCATCCACTGATTGTTGAGGCCCATTTTCTCTCTCCTGGCAGCAGCGTGGTCGCAAGCCTATGCAATGCATGGGCTGGGGGCAACTAACAAGACTGTGGGAGCTGGCTTGCCAGCGAGTTTTTCATCGCCCGCACAGCTCGCTGGCAAGCCAGCTCCCACAATTAACGTTCGCTTAACGCTTTGCATCTATAGTTATTGATCGGGTATCTAGATATTTCAAAGCGAAATTTTCCGCTTTAATTCGATAGATAAAAAGCTAGTCTTTGTCGAAGAACTTACAGGAACACCGTGATGCAGCTACGCAATTCACCTTCTCGCTATGGTTGGGTCAGCATCCTCCTGCACTGGGGCGTGGCGCTGGCCGTGTTCGGCCTGTTCGCCCTGGGGCTGTGGATGGTCGACCTGGGTTACTACGACCCATGGCGCAAGGCCGGCCCCGACCTGCACAAAAGCATCGGCCTGACCCTGTTCTTCTTCATGCTGTTGCGCGTGGTATGGCGCTTCATCAGCCCACCGCCGCCGCCACCGCCCACCCAGGGCCGGCTGACGCGCATCGCGGCGAAGCTGGGCCATGCCTTCCTTTACCTGGACCTGTTCCTGGTAATGGCGGCCGGTTACCTGATCTCCACCGCCGACGGCGTGGGCATCCCGGTGTTCGGCCTGTTCGAAGTACCCGCGCTGATCAGCGGCCTGCCCAACCAGGCGGAAACCGCGGGTGACGTGCACCTGTACCTGGCCTGGATCCTGGTGATCTTCGCTGTACTCCATGGCCTGGCCGCCCTGAAACACCATTTCATCGATCGTGATGCGACCCTGGTACGCATGCTGGGCCGCAAAGGCTGACCTTCAACTCAACCCAAGGAATACCGCACATGTTGAAAAAGACACTGGCCGCTCTGGCTCTGGGCACCGCACTGCTGACGGCCGGCCAGGCCATGGCTGCCGACTACACCATCGACAAGGAAGGCAACCACGCCTTCATCAACTTCAAGATCAGCCACCTGGGCTACAGCTTCATCTACGGCACCTTCAAGGACTGGACCGGTACCTTCAGCTTCGACGCTGCCAAGCCTGAAGACAGCAAGATCAGCATCACCCTGAACACCAAGAGCGTCGACACCAACCACGCCGAGCGTGACAAGCACATCCAGAGCAAGGACTTCCTGGAGACCGACAAGTACCCAACCGCTACTTTCGTGTCGACCAGCGTCAAGCCAACCGGCAAGAATGCTGATGGCAAGCTGACCGCCGACGTGACCGGCGACCTGACCCTGCACGGCGTGACCAAGCCGGTCGTGGTCAAGACCGTGTTCCTGGGCGAAGGCAAGGATCCATGGGGCGGCTACCGTGCCGGCTTTGAAGGCACCACCACCATCAAGCGTTCTGATTTCGGCAAGATGATGGACCTGGGCCCGCAGTCCGACACCCTGACCCTGGACATCACGTTCGAGGGCGTGCAGAAGAAGTAATTCTTCGGCGCACAAAAAAACCGCAGCCAATGGCTGCGGTTTTTTTGTGCCTGTGGAATTGAAAAACTCGCTGGCAAGCCAGCTCCCACAAGGTCAGGTGCTGTCTGTGGGAGCTGGCTTGCCAGCGAGCTTTTCGGCCCCCACAGATGCCTGATCCTGACTTAGCCTTCGCGGTTGCGGGTCAGCAGCGCCGGCTTCTCGCCGTTGCGACGGCTAGGCAGCGACTCCAGCTGTTCCAGCTGCTCGGCAGTCGGGAAGCGATCGATCTTCGATTCCTTGTGCACGATGCGCGGCTGGTTCTGCGGTGCGCGCGAGTTGCTCACCGCTGGTTCCTGACGCGGCTGGTCATCACGGGCCGGACGACGGTTGCGGCCAGCGCCACCGTTGTTGTCGCGACGCGGCTGGCCATCACGGGCACCGCCACCGTTGCTGCGCGGGCCGCTGCTGCGCTTGTCACCGGCCGGCTTGCCAGCCGGACGGCCAGCTGGGCGCGGCGCCGAGGCCGGGGCTGCACCACCGACGGCGGCTGGTGCGCCGGGGCGACGGTTGCGGCCCTGGTTCTTGTTCTGGTACGGGCTGACGTAGTCAGCGCGGTTACCAAAGTTGTCGACTTCGTCATCCAGGAACTCGTCCGGCGCGCGGTCGGCAGGAGCTACCGGCGGCTTTGGAGTGGACTGGGCCTGACGTGGCTTCTGGTCACGGGGTTGGCGTTCAGAACGCGCCCCGGCGGGCTTTTCCTTGCCTTGCTCCTTGCGCTGTTCGCTACCTTGCTGGGGCGCGGCAGCACGGCGCTCCTTGCCTTTGTCCTTGCCCTTGTCCTTGCGACCACCACCACCTTCGGCGGCCTTGGTCCCTTCGCGCGGCGTGCGGGTGTTGCGCGGCTGGTTGGCCTGCGGGCGCTCGCGCACCTCGGGCTTCTCGGCCTCCACGGCGCTGATGTCGAAGCCCATCAGGTCACCGTCAGGAATCTTCTGCTTGGTCATGCGCTCAATGCTCTTGAGCAGCTTTTCCTCGTCCGGGGCGACCAGCGAGATGGCCTCGCCGCTGCGACCGGCACGGCCGGTACGGCCGATACGGTGCACGTAGTCTTCATCGACGTTGGGCAGCTCGAAGTTGACCACGTGGGGCAACTGGTCGATGTCCAGGCCGCGGGCGGCGATGTCGGTAGCAACCATGATGCGTACCGAGCCGGCCTTGAAGTCGGCCAGGGCCTTGGTGCGCGCGTTCTGGCTCTTGTTGCCGTGGATGGCGACAGCGCTCAGGCCGTGCTTTTCCAGGTACTCGGCCAGGCGGTTGGCGCCGTGCTTGGTGCGGGTGAACACCAGCACCTGCTCCCAGGCACCCTGGGTGATCAGGTGCGCCAGCAACGAACGCTTGTGGCTGGCAGGCAGGCGGTAGACCCGTTGCTCGATGCGCTCCACCGTGGTGTTCGGCGGGGTGACTTCGATACGCTCGGGGTTGTGCAGCAGCTTGCCGGCAAGGTCGGTGATGTCCTTGGAGAAGGTGGCCGAGAACAGCAGGTTCTGGCGCTTGGCCGGCAGGCGTGCCAGCACCTTCTTGACGTCATGCACGAAGCCCATGTCGAGCATGCGGTCAGCTTCGTCCAGCACGAGGATTTCCACGTGGGATAGGTCGACGCTGCCCTGGCCGCACAGGTCGAGCAGGCGGCCGGGGCAGGCCACCAGCACGTCGACGCCGCGGGACATGGCCTGGACCTGCGGGTTCATGCCTACGCCGCCGAAGATGCAGGCGCTGACGAACTTGAGGTCACGGGCGTAGATCTTGAAGCTGTCGTGCACCTGGGCCGCCAGCTCGCGGGTGGGGGTCAGGACCAGTACGCGCGGTTGGCGCGGGCCGTGACGCTGGGATTTGTCCGGGTGACCGTTGGGGAACAGCCGTTCCAGGATCGGAAGGGCGAAGCCACCGGTTTTACCAGTACCTGTCTGTGCCGCGACCATCAGGTCGCGACCTTGCAACACGGCGGGGATGGCCCGCTGTTGCACCGGAGTAGGCTGGGTATAGCCCGCCGCCTCGATGGCACGGACTAAAGCCTCGGAGAGACCGAGGGAAGCAAAGGACATGAGTAATCCTGTTCTAGTGAGGGCTTTGCCCAATGGGAATCTTGCCTGGCGCGACACGTGCGTGGGGGCACTGTCGCGTCCGGTCCTGCCGGGCCTTCAATGCGCATCCGGACCTGGCTGAGCGGGCGTGAGCCTGGCGGTCGAGCGGGTCGGGATGCCTTTTGCAAGGCCGGGCGTCCGGGCGTAAGCCTGGCGGGAAGGTCGGAGTATAACAGAGCAATCACAGCGCGCTGCGTTCCTGCTGCTCAACGGTTTTCACTACCGTTGACGGGCTTGCATAGCGGGCCAGCAACTGCGCGTAGGCAGGCTCGCGCTTGAAGCGCCGCAGCTCGATGGAAAAGCGCAGGGCCAGCTGGTCCATGCCGGCGCCGCGGCGCACGGCCAGGTACTGGGGCTCGCGGTTGACCACCAGGGGCAGGGCGCTGACCTGGCCCTCCAGGCCCATGGCCTGGGCGGTGAAGTTGCCCACGCGAATGTCGGTGATGATCAGGTCGACCCGGTTGCGCACCAGCTTGCCGAAGTTGGCCTCCTGGCTACTGGCGGCCTCACGGCGGAACGCGCTGGCCTGCATGAATGGATCGCCGTAGTTGTAGCCCGCCGAGGTGCCGATGGTCAGGCCTTGCAGGTCATCGAGGCTGCCGGCCGGGTGCGGCCTGGCGTTGGCCTGGAACAGCACGAACTGCACGTCGGACAGCGGCTCGTCGGGGTACAGCAGGGTGGTTTCGCGCTCGCTGGTGCGGAAAATGTCCAGCACGCCATCGGCCTCGCCCTGGTCGAGCATGGCCAGGCAGCGCTTCCATGGCAGGAACTGCCACTGGATCTCCACGCCCAGGCGTTCGAACACCTGGGCCGCCACTTCGTAGTCGATGCCCATGCCCTGGCCGTTCTGCTGGTAGGCGTAGGGCGCCCAGAAGTCGGTGACAATGCGCAGCTTCTCGGCCTGGGCGGCAAGGCTCAGGCACGTCAGGCACACGGCTGTCAGCAGGGAGAGGTAGGCAGGCATGGATCCGAAGATACGATGCCGGTCGCGGGTTTGGCAACGCAATCAGCGACGTCAGGCCTGAATCAGGTGCTGGTAGATGGTGTGGCGGCGCTTGCCCAGGATCAGCCGGTTGAGCGGCGAAGACAGCCAATGCAGCAGCTGGTCGGCCTCGACCGGGGTGGCCTGGCGCTCTTGCAGGTTTTGCCGGGCCTTGTCCCACCACACCGGCGCACAGGCGCGGTCGAACTCGTTGGCGTGGTCGTAGCAGCCGTAGAGGATTTCGCGCATGAACTGCCGCTGCTCCACGGGCAGGGCCAGGGTCGCGGCCTTATACAGCAGGCGTTGCAGGGCCGGCGGCCGGGGCACGTGGTCGCTGACCTGGCTCACGTCGGCGAGGGCTTCGGCGCTCAGCGGCTGCCCGGCGTGCTTGCGGGCCCAGGCCTGGACCTTGGCGCGCATCAGCTGCTTGCGGCTCCAGTAGTGGTGGATCAGGTCGGGGCATTCGCTGACCTGGTAACGCTGGTAGGCGGCCAGGGTCAGGCAGAATTCTTCCAGCGTATAGGCGGTGGGCGTGCGCGGGTAGTACTGGTCCATCAACTCCAGGGAACGGTCGAGCAGGGCGCTGTCGCACTGGCACAGGCCGATGACCCCGGAGTTGAGCAGCCACATGTCGTCGTCCGCCATGCCTTGCGCCTTGAGCTCCGGTGCCAGCACCGAATAAAGCGGCGAGGCAGCGCCCTGGCGGTAGCGCATGGTGCGCGCGTTGACCAGCAGCGTGCCCGGCTGGATGCGTTCGAACAGCGCCAGGGGCGAGGCCTGGAAGAAGGTGTCGGTGTCGATCAGCAGCGCCAGCTCGGCGTCCTTCAACACTTCGCGGATGGCCACGTGCTTGGTGCGGAAGTGGTAGCCGTGGGGTTGGCTCCAGGCGTTGCGGGTTTCGGCGCTGAGCGGGCGAATGCGCACGGGCAGTTGGGCGTAGGGGGCGGGGTTGTCAGTGAATACCTGGATGTCGAGCGGCAACTCGCGCGGGTTACCCAGCTTGGCGATGGCGCTGGCGATGCTGAACAGCGCCTCCTGATGATAGGTGTGGGCACCAAACACCAGGTAGACCAGTTGTGGGCGTGCAGCAGAAGCCATGATGTATCACCCGCAAAACGATGAAGAAACAAAAAAGGCCTTTAATTGTATCAAGGCCTTTCTGAATTCTTCGTGAACGTCTAGCGGGGCAACTTCAGGTTGTTCCACACCGCCAGGCTTGGCTCGGCCTGGTTCAGCGTATAGAAGTGCAGGCCAGGAGCGCCGCCGTCGAGCAGTTGCTCGCACATGCGGGTGATCACCTGCTCGCCGAACTGTTGGATGCTGGTGACGTCGTCGCCGTAGGCTTCCAGCTGCTTGCGGATCCAGCGCGGGATCTCGGCGCCACAGGCGTCGGAGAAACGGGCCAGCTTGCTGTAGTTGGTGATGGGCATGATGCCCGGCACGATCGGGATGTTCACGCCCATTTTCTGCACGCGGTCGACGAAGTTGAAGTAGCTGTCGGCGTTGAAGAAATACTGGGTGATGGCACTGTCGGCACCGGCGTTGGCCTTGCGCGCGAAGTTCTTCAGGTCATCCTCGAAGTTGTGCGCCTGGGGGTGCATCTCCGGGTAGGCGGCGACTTCGATGTGGAAGTGGCTGCCGGTCTCGGCGCGGATGAATTCCACCAGGTCGTTGGCGTGGCGCAGCTCGCCGCTGGCCATGCCCATGCCCGAAGGCAGGTCGCCACGCAGGGCAACGATGCGCTTGATGCCGGCATCCTTGTACTGCGCCAGCAGGGCGCGCAGGTCGGCCTTGCTGTCGCCCACGCAGGACAGGTGCGGGGCGGCGGGGACTTTCACTTCGTTCTCCAGCTGCAGCACGGTGTTGAGCGTGCGGTCGCGGGTAGAACCACCGGCACCGTAGGTGCAGGAGAAGAAATCGGGGTTGTAGCCGGCCAGTTGGCGGGCAACGTTCAGCAGTTTTTCATGCCCAGCGTCGGTCTTGGTGGGGAAGAACTCGAAGCTGAAGCGGCGTTCCTGAGACATGATTACACCTATCTGGAAACTCGAAAGCCGTGGGATCGTGGGTGCCCCGGACGCCGCCTGGCGGCGGCTGCTACAAGGGAAATCCTCGTAGCAGCTGCCGAAGGCGGCGTCAGGGCCTGCGATCAGTAGCGGTAAGCGTGCGGCTTGAACGGGCCTTCCACGGTCACGCCGATGTAGTCGGCCTGCTGCTTGGTCAGCTTGGTGACCACGCCGCCGAAGCCGCGGACCATTTCCAGGGCCACTTCTTCGTCGAGTTTCTTCGGCAGTACTTCAACGGTCAGGCGCTCGGCTTTCTGGGCTGGCGACAGGTCGGCGAATTTCTGCTCGAACAGGAAGATCTGCGCCAGCACCTGGTTGGCGAACGAACCGTCCATGATGCGGCTTGGGTGGCCAGTGGCGTTGCCCAGGTTCACCAGGCGGCCTTCGGCCAGCAGGATCAGGTAGTCGTCGTTCTGGGCGTCGAAGGCGCCGGCACCGGTACGGTGGATCTTGTGTACCTGTGGCTTCACTTCTTCCCATGCCCAGTTCTTGCGCATGAAGGCAGTGTCGATTTCGTTGTCGAAGTGACCGATGTTGCAGACCACGGCGCGCTTTTTCAGGGCCTTGAGCATGTTCGCGTCGCAGACGTTGACGTTGCCGGTGGTGGTCACGATCAGGTCGATCTTGCCCAGCAGGGCCTTGTCGATGCTGGCTTCGGTGCCGTCGTTTTCACCATTGATGAACGGCGAAACCAGCTCGAAACCGTCCATGCAGGCTTGCATGGCGCAGATCGGGTCGACTTCGGTGACCTTGACGATCATGCCTTCCTGACGCAGGGACTGGGCCGAGCCCTTGCCCACGTCGCCGTAGCCGATCACCAGGGCCTGCTTGCCCGACAGCAGGTGGTCGGTGCCGCGCTTGATGGCGTCGTTCAGGCTGTGACGGCAGCCGTACTTGTTGTCGTTCTTGCTCTTGGTAACCGAGTCGTTGACGTTGATGGCCGGGATCTTCAGTTCGCCCTTGGCCAGCATGTCCAGCAGGCGGTGCACGCCAGTGGTGGTCTCTTCGGTCACGCCGTGGATGCGTTCCAGCATCTGCGGGTATTTCTTGTGCAGGATTTCGGTCAGGTCGCCGCCGTCGTCCAGGATCATGTTGGCGTCCCAAGGCTGGCCATCCTTCAGGATGGTCTGCTCGATGCACCACTCGTACTCTTCCTCGGTCTCGCCTTTCCAGGCGAACACTGGAATACCGGCGGCAGCGATGGCGGCAGCGGCCTGGTCCTGGGTGGAGAAGATGTTGCAGGACGACCAGCGCACTTCGGCACCCAGGGCAACCAGGGTTTCGATCAGCACGGCAGTCTGGATGGTCATGTGGATGCAGCCCAGGATCTTCGCGCCCTTGAGCGGTTGCTCACCGGCGTACTTGCGGCGCAGGCCCATCAGTGCTGGCATTTCCGATTCGGCGATGATGGTCTCGCGGCGGCCCCAGGCGGCCAGGGAGATGTCGGCAACCTTGAAATCGGTGAAACCTGCAGGCGTGTGTACAGCGCTCATGAAGAGCCTCCATTCGTAATGTGCGAATGGGCGCCGTTGTGCGTTTAGAGCCCGTACGGACCAACCGTGCGGGCAACGCCCCATCCGAGCCTGACAGGTATCCCTGCTGCAGCGCCCCTCGGACGGGTGGCGGGAGCGACGCACGTCAGTGCATCGCCGTTTGAAGCGCAGGGATTATAGACGTGCTTGCCTGCCAGCCCAAGAGGCAATGGTCGAAAGTCCTGCTCAAGCCGCGAACTGCAGTTGCAGGGTCAGGGTGAAGAAACCCCTGGGGGTGCAGTCGCGCGCCACCACCCCCAGGCTCAGGGTCAATGTGCAGGCGCCGGGCTGGTTCAGCTGGCAGGTCCAGGCATGGTCGCTGACGGTCTGCAGGGTCAGTTGCAACGGCTCGTTGAAGTCGGGGGCGGGCACCTTGACCTCGCGCACTTGCAGCTGTGGTGGTGAAAGCCCGCCGCTTGCGCCCACGGCCTGCAGCACCAGGGCATCCTCACCCCGGAACCCCAGGCCAGTGGCCCGTAGTATCAGGGTGTCGCCGGTTTCCACGGCATCACAGCCCAGCACGAAGCAGTGCACTGGATCCATTGGGCTGGGCTGGTCGGGCGAGGTGCTGGCGGCCGCAGTGGCGTCGAGGGCGCCCTGGGTGTCGATAATGAAGCTGATGTGTCTGTCCATGATCATCGCTCCTTCGGACCGCCCCAGCAGGGTGGGGCGGCCGTGGCAGTGGGGTGCCGGTCAGTTGTGGATGCTGATGAACGGATCCCACTTGAAGTAGCCGCAAGGCTTGCAGTCGCGGTCCACGATCATGAAGTGGAAGTGATAGGTCACGCGGCCCTCGGACAGCGTTTCGCTGGACCAGTAGAAGTTATCCACCTTCTGGCAGGTGGGCACGCTGGGGTTGCTGGGGTTGGGCAGGGCGATGCTGGCGGTGGCCTTGCGCGGCGTGGGCGGGGAGATCAGCAAATACTTGGGGTCGCTGGTCTCGAACTTGTAGAAGATGACCGCCTTCTCGAAGCCCAGGGACAGGCTGGTCTCGCGCCAGCGGATCAGGTCGCCGACCTGGGCCTTGAGGTCCAGCTCGCCGCCGGCCTGGCCACTGACCACGTTGTCCTGGTTGGTGATCATGTACACGTGCTTCCAGTCAATCATGGTCGGATTGCCTGGATCTTTGCTCGGGTTCGAGTACTTCTGCAGGATGGTCTCGGTGTCGAAGTTGCAGATGACATCGGTAACTCGTGACATGTTCGTGCGTCCTTTGCAAGAAATGGGGTGGACCCCTTTTCTGGTTCCAAACTGCCATTACTGGATCCAATCATTGGGTCCGGGCTTCAGCCTAGCCTTGCACCCGTGGCCGTCAAGAAAGTTTTTGCTATCGCTGGCATGGGTTCCCCGGCGCCGCGCAAAAGCGGATCATAGGGGCATCCTGATATGGCGAAGAGCCAGGAGCGACGCATGAATTTCCACACCCGCAAGTGGGTCAAGCCCGAAGACCTGAACCCCAATGGCACCCTGTTCGGTGGCAGCCTGCTGCGCTGGATTGACGAGGAAGCGGCGATCTACGCCATCGTGCAACTGGGCAACCAGCGCGTGGTGACCAAGTACATCTCGGAGATCAACTTCGTCAGCGCCTCGCGCCAGGGCGACATCATCGAGCTGGGCATCACGGCCACCGAATTCGGCCGGACCTCCATCACCCTGACCTGCGAGGTGCGCAACAAAATCACCCGCAAGAGCATCCTCACCGTGGACAAGATGGTCTTCGTCAATTTGGGCGAGGACGGCCTGCCGGCGCCGCACGGGCGCACGGAGATCCGCTACATCAAGGACCAGTTCGACGCCGAGACTGCGGAATAATCCTTGGCCATGTGGGAGCGGGCTCTGCCCGCGAACGTAACGCCGCATAGTGTCTGAAACACTGCAACGTTTGCTTCGCGGGCAGAGCCCGCTCCCACAAAAACAGCTGCTCCCCGGTAGGTCAGTGTGTTGCCTCTTCGGGCGGGGTATCGCGGGTGACGCTTTTCACCAGCTTGCCGATGCTCAGCCCCTGCAGCAGGATCGACGACAGCACCACGATGTAGGTGATGCTCAGCAGCAGGTCGCGCTCCGGGCCCACCGGCAGCGCCAGGGCCAGCGCCACCGATACGCCACCGCGCAGGCCACCCCAGGTGAGGATGCGGATGGTGCCCTTGGGCACGCTGCGCCAGCGGCGCAACAGCAGGATCGCCGGGGCCACGGTGAGCAGCCGCGACAGCAGGATCGCCACCGCCAGCAGGCTGGACGCGATCACGTGCATCCACGAGAACGGCAACAGCAGCAGTTCCATGCCGATCAGCGCGAACAGCAGCGCGTTGAGCATGTCATCCAGCAGTTCCCAGAAACCGTCCATGTAGCGCCGGGTCATGTCGTTCATGGCCAGCTTGCGCCCCAGGTTGCCGATGATCAGCCCTGCGGTGACCATGGCGATGGGCGCCGACACGTGCAGTTCGTAGCACATGGCCGAGCCACCGATCACCAGTGCCAGGGTCAGCATGACCTCCACCTGGTACTGCTCGATGCTCTTGATCATGCGGTACACCACGTAGCCGATCAGCGCGCCGAACAGCACGCCGCCGATGGCCTCGTGCACGAACAGCATGGCGGTTTCGCCCAGGGTCGGTGTCGCACCCTGCTGGGCGATGCCCAGCAGCACGGTGAACACCACCACCGCGGTGCCATCGTTGAACAGCGATTCGCCGACAATGGTGGTCTTCAGCGGCTTGGAGGCGTTGGCGGTCCGCAGCACGCCCAGCACCGCGATGGGGTCGGTGGGCGAGATCAGCGCGCCGAACAGCAGGCAGTAGAGGAAGCTCACGTGCCAGCCGAACATGCCGAAGATCCAGAACGCCAGCGTGCCGATCACCAGGGTGGCAATCAGCACGCCGAAGGTGGCCAGCAGGCCGATGGGCCAGCGGTAGCTGCGCAGGTCGCTGAGGTTAACGTGCAGGGCGCCGGCGAACAGCAGGAACGCCAGCATCCAGTTCATCAGCAGGTCGCCGAAGTCGATCTGGCCGATCAGGCCCTGCACCCGGGCTTCAAGGCCGGGGTAGCCGAGCACGCTCAAGCCTTGCAGCAACAAGGAGAACATCAGCGCCGTGACCATCACGCCGATGGTGGGGGGCAGGCCGATGAAGCGGAAATTGACGTAGGTGAGAAGGGTGGTAAGGCAGATAAAGGCGGCGACTAACTCGAGCATCCGGGCTCCCATGGTGGTGTGACGGAGTGGCGCGCGCAGGCGCCATGTAGGGGTTGGACGAGCACGTAACTCGTTGTGACACAGGCACGAATGTCGCACTTGTTACAAAGTCTTGCGAAGACCCGCACCGCAGCCTTGGACCCACGCTAAGATAGGCCCGTTCATTTCTCCCCGGCCTCTCGGATGCCTAAGGAAACCCCGCGTGCTCGCCACAGGTTTGGTGCTGTTCGCCGCGTTGCTGCACGCGGCCTGGAATACCCTGGTGAAATTCAGCTCCGAGCGCCTGCTGGTGGTGGCGGCGATGGACTCGGTGGCGCTGTTGCTGGTGGCGGTATTGCTGCCATTCGTGCCCGTGCCACCCGCCGAGATCTGGCCGTGGATGCTGGCGTCCGCCGGCTTCGAGCTGCTGTATCGCTACCTGCTGATCCAGGCCTACAAGGTGGGCGACCTGGGGCTGGTGTACCCGTTGATGCGCGGCCTTTCGCCGTTGATCGTGCTGGGGCTTACCCTGGCGACCGGGGGCGAGGCACTCTCGGGCCATCAGGTGGTCGGAATCCTGTTGATCCCGTGCGGCATGGCGTGCCTGCTGTGGCAGGGCGGCGGCGGTGATCGCCTGCCCTGGCGGATGCTGCCGGTGGTAGGGCTGATTGGCCTGTGCATTGGTTGCTACACCTGGCTGGACGGGCAGGCGATTCGCCGCTGGCCGGAGCCGCTGGGCTACCTGACCTGGCTGACGCTGATCAGCGCCTGGCCGTTCCCGCTGCTGGCGGTGACCACCCGGCGCGCCAGCTTCCGGCACTTCTGGCGCACCCAGTGGCGCATTGGCCTGAGCGTCGGTTTCTTCGTGTTGGCGAGCTACGCCCTGGTGTTGTGGGCGATGCAGTTGGGCTCCATCGCCGAGGCTGCGGCATTGCGCGAGATCAGCGTGATCCTGGTGGTGCTGCTGGGCATGCGTTACCTGAAGGAACCCTTTGGCCGCCCGCGGCTGCTGGCGTGCGCGCTGGTGCTGGTGGGCATGTTGATCATGAAACTTTAACAAGAGATCCGCTAAATGACTGTTGCTTTCTGGTGTGTCCTGATTGCCCTGGTGCTGCCGTTCGTGTGCACCAGCATCGCCAAGTTCAGCGGCGGCAAGTTCGGCCCGCGGCAAAACCATGACCCGCGCACGTTCCTGGCCAACCTCGATGGTTTTGCCAAGCGTGCCCATGCCGCGCAGCTGAACAGTTTCGAGGCGTTCCCGGCGTTCGCGGCCGCGGTGATCATCGCCGACATCTGCCACAACGCCCAGCAGGTGACCATGGACGTGCTGGCGGTGTTGTTCATCACCAGTCGCCTGCTATACATCATCTGCTACCTGGCCGATTGGGCCATGCTGCGCTCGCTGGTGTGGTTCATCGGCCTTGGGTTGATCGCCAGTTTCTTCTTCATTTCCATGTGACCGGGCGCCCATGACCCTCAAGACGTTCACCGTGCTGACCCTGGCGTGCCTGGCCCTGAGCGCCTGCGGCGGCGTGGACCCCAATTCGCCGCTGGGCCAGCGCAAGGCAATCTTCAAGCAGATGCTGCACACCAGCGAGGACATGAACGGCATGCTGTTGGGCCGCTTGAGCTTCGACGGCCCGCAGTTCGCGGCCAGTGCGGTGAAGCTCGACCAGCTGGCGCATCAGCCCTGGCAGCATTTTCCCAAGGTGCGAGAGGAAGACCACACCAGCGCCAAACCCGAGGTGTGGGAGAAACAGGCGCGGTTCCAGCAGCTGGCCCAGGCGCTGGAGGTGTCAACCGGTGAGCTGGTCGAAGCCAGCCGCGCGCAGTCGCTGGCGGCTACTAGCCTCGACGGGCCGATGCAGAAGGTGGAAAACGCCTGCAAGGCCTGCCATCGGGAATTCCGCGACCACTGAGGGCGGGTTATTTGTCCAGCTCGTCCAGGGCTTGCTGCAGTTCCTTGCGGGACTGCGCCAGCTTGTCCTTGCGGCTGTTGATCTTGTCGGCGTCACCTTTCTTCATGGCCTTGTCCAGGTCGGCCTGGCGCTTGGCCACTTCGTGACGGGCGTCGAGCACCTTGTTCTCGCGCTCTTTCTGCAGGCCGGCGTCGGTGCAGTGTTCCTTGTTCTCGGCCAGTGCTTTTTCCAGGCCAGCCTGTTGCGCGCCATTGCCGTGGGCGCGGGCCTGCTCGATCTGTTCGTTGATGGCCTGTTGCTTGGCCGCGCAGCCCTTGAGTTCAGCGGCGTCTTCGTCGGCGGCCAGCAGCGGCGTGGCTACTGCGCAGCACAGGGCGAGCGCTGTGAGGAGAGGTAAGGGTTTCATGGTGACTCCATGTGATGGACTGCGCTATTGGAAAACTAATTGAAGCCTTTGTCTGTAGGAAGTTTCCTTCCGTACCGTAATTATTCCCGTAGCAGCGGCCGCCAGGCCGCGTCCCGGACCCTGCGGCGCTCCCAAGACGCGGCCTGCGGCCACTGCTACGGGAATGCGGGGATGTTGGCGTTGTGCAGCTGTTCGGCCAGCAGTTGCACGTGCGGGTGGTTGAAGAACTCGTGCAGCTGCCGGGCCTTGGTGGCGCCGATGCCGGGCTGTTCACGCCATTGTTCGGGTGTGCGTGATGCCAGGGTCTGCCAGCGGTCCTGAGGGGCCAGCCTGGCTCCGGCAGGCATGCCAAGGGCCCGCAACCATTGCTCCAGGCTGCGCTCGCGGGCCAGGGTGAAGCTGGCGAGCAGGCGTTGCCCGGGTAGTTCGCGCAGTTCCAGCCAGTCCAGCAAGCCCTGCACCTGCCCAGTGTTGATCAGCCGTTGCCAGGTGCCGGGCCCCACGTGCGGCAGATCCAGGCCCTGCTTGCCACTGAGCCAGGCAAGGCGCGCCAGGAACTGGCCTTCACAGCCCGGCTCGGGCTGCCAGCAGCTGAGCCCGTGGTAGCGGCTGCTGTCGGGGGCGGTGACGGCGACGCGGTCCGGGCTGCGCCAGACCAGGCTATTGAAACGGGGGATGGTCAGCCCTGCCAGGTCAATGGCCACCTGGTCGCCGGGGCGAATGTCCAGCGCCTGCCAACGGGCCAGCGAGCCGATGCTGACGCGCTTCACGGTGCGGTCGTCGAGGCGCACCGGCAACAGCTCGAGCACGGGCGTGATGCGGCCGCTGCGGCCGATGCTGAAGGTCACGTCGCGCACCTCGGCCAGGGCTTGGGCGTACGGGTATTTCCAGGCGGCAATCCAGTACGGCACCTTCGCCTGCCAGCGCGAGGCTGGCGGGCGGCGGCTCTGGCGCAGGATCAGGCCGTCGCTGGCGAACGGCAGGGGGCTGGTGTACCACTGCTCGCGCCAATGGCTGGCATCCGCCACCGTCTGGATCGGCTGGCTGTAGGCGGCAGGCTCGGCAAACCCCAGCGCCTGCAGGCCGGCAAGGCGCTCGGGCAGTGTGGCGGGGCCCTCGGGCCAGTCCCAGACAAACAGCCCCAGGTTGGCGCCGTCTTCCATTGACAGGGTGTTGCGCGCCATCAGCCCCGCCACCTTGCTGCGGGCGTTGTCGCTGCCGGCGGTGGCCTGCACGTGCCCTGCGTAGCGCCAGTACAGCTCGCCCTGCAGCACCAGGTCGACAGGTTGTGGCAGGGTGGCCGGAATCGCGCTGATCGAGCGCGCGGCAATGCTCCAGTCCTGCCCGTGCACGCCATCGCCGCGGCTGATCAACTGGTGCAGGCTGCCTTGGCGATAAACCAGGGTGACGGCGACGCCATCGACCTTGGGTTGCACCCACACCTCTTCGCGGCCCTTGAGCCAGGCGGCGACGCTGTGTTGTTCGGCATGTTTGCCCACGCCGGTGTGGACGATGGGGTGAGGTACGGGGCCGGCGGCGGTGGCCAGCGGGGAAGGGGTGGCCGGGGCGTGTTCGGGGAAGCAGCGGCGCCAGTTTTCCAGGCGCAGACGTGACTGGTCGTACAGTTCGTCGGCAATGGCCGAAGCGCCCTGGCGGTGGTAACGATCGTCCCACTGGGTCACCTGCGTCTGCAGGGCACCCATCTGGCGGATGGCCTTGGCAGCGTCCCACGGCGGGCACTCACTGGCGTGAGCAGTGGGCAACAGCAGGGCGAGCAGCAGCAAAAAGACTTTCATCGTCGGCGTCCTTGCACGACTGGGCGAACCCCAAGCCTAGGAAAGCTTTGCTACCGGCGCCCAGCCGTCTGGTTACCGGGTGCTACCGACTCAGCGGTTGGCCGGGGTGTCGCGGTGTTCCTGGTTGCTGTGGGCCGGCGCCTTGCGCGCCTGGACCTTGTGCTTGGGCGCCGGGGCCTTCTTGGTGACGATCTTGTGCTGCGGCGCCTTGTGCACCTGCACCTGGGCGTTGTCGTGGCGGTCAGGCGAGTTGGCCATGGTGGCCATGTTGGCCGCCTGGGCGTTGATGGCAAACAGGCCCAGCAGGGCGGCGGCGGGGGCGAACAGCGAAATGCGCATCGGAACCTCAAAGTCTGAAAATAAACGTTGCCCGTGGAGAGGGCAGGCATAGGAGCGAAAAAGCCCCGGCCAGTTTCCCGGCCGGGGCTTTTTATTTGGTGTCGGTCTTGTTACAGGCCGGCAGCAGCACGCAGCGCGTCGGCGCGGTCGGTGCGTTCCCAGGTGAACGTGGTGAAGGTGTCATTGCCCACGGTCACTTGCTCCGGGGTACGGCCGAAGTGGCCGTAGGCCGCGGTGGCCTGGTACATCGGGTGCAGCAGGTCGAGCATGGTGGTGATCGCGTACGGACGCAGGTCGAAGTGCTCGCGGACCAGGTTGATGATCTTGTCATCGCTGATCTTGCCGGTGCCGAAGGTGTTGATCGAGATCGACGTAGGCTGGGCCACGCCGATGGCGTAGGACACCTGGATCTCGCAACGGTCGGCCAGGCCGGCGGCAACGATGTTCTTGGCCACGTAGCGACCGGCGTAGGCAGCCGAGCGGTCAACCTTGGATGGGTCCTTGCCGGAAAACGCGCCACCGCCGTGGCGGGCCATGCCGCCGTAGCTGTCGACGATGATCTTGCGGCCGGTCAGGCCACAGTCGCCCACCGGGCCACCGATGATGAAGTTGCCGGTAGGGTTGATGTGGAACTGGGTGTCACGGTGCAGCAGCTCGGCCGGGATCACCTTCTTGACGATCTCTTCCATCACGCCTTCACGCAGGTTGGCGTAGGAAACGTCCGGGTTGTGCTGGGTCGACAGCACGATGGCGTCGATGCCCACGACCTTGCCGCCTTCGTAGCGGCAGGTAACCTGGGACTTGGCGTCCGGGCGCAGCCAAGGCAGCAGGCCCGACTTGCGCGCTTCGGCCTGGCGCTCTACCAGGCGGTGCGAGAAGCAGATCGGCGCTGGCATCAGCACGTCGGTCTCGTTGCTGGCGTAGCCGAACATCAGGCCCTGGTCGCCGGCGCCCTGGTCTTCAGGCTTGCTGCGGTCAACGCCCTGGGCGATGTCCACGGACTGCTTGCCGATGATGTTCATCACGGCGCAGGTGGCGCCGTCGAAACCGACTTCGGAGCTGTTGTAGCCGATATCGACGATCACCTTGCGGACGATGTCTTCCAGGTCTACCCAGGCCGAAGTGGTCACTTCGCCAGCGATGATGGCGACACCGGTCTTCACCAGGGTTTCGCACGCGACGCGGGCGAACTTGTCCTGGGTGATGATGGCGTCCAGCACCGCATCAGAAATCTGGTCGGCGATCTTGTCCGGGTGCCCTTCAGAGACGGACTCGGAGGTGAAAAGAGAATATTCGCTCATCTCGACGGTTTCCTAAATTTACCGATGGTGAGTGTCGCCAGCCGGCCGCTGAAAATGACGGACCTGAATCTGGAAACCATTACGTAAGCCTACATACAGGCTTTCCCCGGGAACCAGTCCCGCAGCAGCGGCCCAAAAGGCCAGATCTTCCTGTTCGAAACCCAGCCACAGGTCGCCACAGGCGTCCCGGGCCCAGCTCTGGTTGTGACTGCACAGCTCGGTCACCAGCAGGCTACCGCCCGGTTTTACCCGGGTGGCCAGTTGCTTGAGGGCCTGGGCCGGCTCCGGAAAGTGGTGCAAGACCATGTTCAAGACCACGCAGTGCGCCTGCACGCTGGTGTCGCCCAGGGCGTCGGCCAGGTGCAACTGGACGTTGTCCAGGTTCTCGCGCTGGCACAGCTGGCGGGCCAGGTCGAGCATCTCGGCACTGTTGTCCAGCGCCGTCACCTGGGCAAAGCGGCTGGCCAGGTCGGGCAGGAATGCACCGTCGCCGGGGCCGATCTCCAGGGCGCTGGCCTGGGCATCGAAGCTGAGCTTGTCGAGCAACGCCAGCACGCTGTCGCGGTACTGCGCCAGCCCGGCGATCAGGTCCTGCTGCGCACGGAATTTCTCTTCCATGCGCGAGAAAAAGTGTTCGCTGGTGGCCGCGCGCTGGCGCTGCACCAACGCCATGCGTGCCTCGGCGTCGGCCGGCAGGTCGAGGTCGTCGACCTCGTCCAGCAGCGCCGCGTACAGGCGGCCGCCCAGCGCGCCGGTGTCGGGCAGGGCGCGGCGATAGAAGATCGCGTTGCCTTCGCGGCGGGTGGCCACCAGGCCTGCCTGGGCCAGCACCTTGAGGTGGTGGCTCATGCCCGACTGGCCGATGGCGAAGATCTGCGCCAGTTCCAGCACGCCGAACGAGTCGCTGGCCAGGGCGCGCAAGACGTTCAGCCGCAGCGGGTCGCCGCCGGCCTTGCACAGGGCGGCCAGCTCGTCGCTGTATTCGTGGCGGATCGCGGGCGCAGGTAGATTCATAGGGTCGGCAGTCTAGTCAGCGAAATGCCACCCCGCAAGACCAATATCAAAAAGTTTTGATATTGGTCGATGGATGGAATCCCTGGCCGGCAAAAGGGGTCCACTGCAGGTATACGTTGCAGGCCGATCGACATTTAGGCTCCGCAAGGCAGGAAAAACGCTGCGCAATGACTATCTGTCATTGCCCAGAGACGTGGCCTGGGGGAAAATGCCGGTCTTTTCGAAATCCGTACTTTTTATAAAGCCCAGGAGATAAGCGATGCCCAGCCGTCGTGAGCGTGCCAACGCCATTCGTGCCCTCAGCATGGATGCCGTGCAAAAAGCCAACAGCGGCCATCCCGGTGCCCCCATGGGCATGGCGGATATCGCCGAAGTGCTTTGGCGTGACTTCTTGAAGCACAACCCGACCAATCCGTCGTTCGCCAACCGCGACCGTTTCGTGATGTCCAATGGTCACGGTTCGATGCTCGTCTACTCGCTGCTGCACCTGACCGGTTACGACCTGTCGATCGACGATCTGAAAAACTTCCGCCAGCTGCACAGCCGTACCCCGGGCCACCCGGAATTCGGCTACACCCCGGGTGTGGAAACCACCACCGGCCCATTGGGCCAAGGCCTGGCCAACGCCGTCGGCTTCGCCATCGCCGAAAAGACCCTGGGCGCCCAGTTCAACCGCCCAGGCCACAACATCGTCGACCACCACACCTACGTGTTCCTGGGTGATGGCTGCATGATGGAAGGCATCTCCCACGAAGTCGCCTCCCTGGCCGGTACCCTGGACCTGGGCAAGCTGATCGCCTTCTACGACGACAACGGCATTTCCATCGACGGCGAAGTCGAAGGCTGGTTCACCGACGACACGCCGAAGCGTTTCGAAGCCTACAACTGGCAGGTGATCCGCAACGTCGACGGCCATGACGCCGACGAGATCAAGACCGCCATCGAGACCGCCCGCAAGAGCGACCGTCCGACCCTGATCTGCTGCAAGACCACCATCGGCTTCGGTTCGCCGAACAAGCAGGGCAAGGAAGAGTCCCACGGCGCGCCACTGGGTGCCGAGGAAATCGCCCTGACCCGCGCCGCGCTGAAGTGGAACCACGGTCCTTTCGAAATCCCGGCCGACATCTACGCCGAATGGGACGCCAAGGAAGCCGGCCGCGCGCTGGAAGCCGACTGGGACCAGCGCTTCGCCGCCTACTCCGCCGCACACCCTGAGCTGGCCAACGAGTTCATCCGCCGCATGGCCGGCGAGCTGCCAGCCGACTTCGCCGCAAAGGCCGACGCCTGGATCGCCGAAGTGGTTGCCAAGGGCGAGACCATCGCCAGCCGCAAGGCCAGCCAGAACGCCCTGAACGCCTACGGCCCGCTGCTGCCTGAACTGCTGGGCGGTTCGGCTGACCTGGCCGGTTCCAACCTGACCTTCTGGAAGGGCAGCAAGAGCGTCAGCGCCGAAGAGCCAGGTGGCAACTACCTGCACTACGGCGTACGCGAGTTCGGCATGGGCGCCATCATGAACGGTATCGCCCTGCACGGCGGTTTCGTGCCCTACGGCGCCACCTTCCTGATCTTCATGGAATACTGCCGCAACGCCGTGCGCATGTCGGCCCTGATGAAGAAGCGCGTGCTGTACGTGTTCACCCACGACTCCATCGGCCTGGGCGAAGACGGCCCTACCCACCAGCCGATCGAGCAGCTGGCCAGCCTGCGCTGCACCCCGAACCTGGACACCTGGCGCCCAGCCGACGCCGTTGAATCGGCAGTGGCCTGGAAGCACGCCATCCAGCGCAACGACGGTCCTTCGGCGCTGATCTTCAGCCGCCAGAACCTGCAGAACCAGCCGCGCGATGCCGCGCAACTGGCTGACATCGCCCGCGGTGGCTACATCCTCAAGGACTGCGACGGCGAGCCGGAGCTGATCCTGATCGCCACCGGTTCCGAAGTTGACCTGGCCGTGAAGGCCCAGGCCAAGCTGACCGAGCAGGGCCGCAAGGTTCGCGTGGTGTCGATGCCGTGCACCAGCGTGTTCGAAGCCCAGGACGCCAGCTACAAGCAGGCCGTGCTGCCACTGGAAGTCAGCGCGCGCATCGCCATCGAGGCCGCGCACGCCGACTACTGGTACAAGTACGTGGGCCTGGAAGGCCGCGTCATCGGCATGACCACCTTCGGCGAGTCGGCCCCTGCGGCCGCCCTGTTCGAAGAGTTCGGCTTCACCGTCGACAACATCGTCGGTACTGCCGAAGAACTGCTGGAAGACTGATGTAAGGCCTGCCCTGCGGGGCAGGTGCTCCATGCTGGTTCTTGTGGGAGCTGGCTTGCCAGCGAGCTTTTAGGGCCCCTGAAAAGCTCGCTGGCAAGCCAGCTCCCACAACAGCATTTGCACTGCAGCTTGCATAAAGGTTTGAACCATTGTTTTCAGTGAGCACCTCATGCCCCAGCCACGCCCCTATAAAGTTGCACTCAATGGCTACGGCCGTATCGGCCGTTGCGTCATGCGTGCGTTGTACGAGCGCGGCGCCGAAGCGGGCTTCGAGGTGGTTGCCATCAACGACCTGGCCGACATGGCCAGTCTCGAATACCTGACACGCTTCGACTCCACCCACGGCCGTTTCCCCGGCCAGGTGCGCAGCGAAGGCGACTGTCTGATGATCAATGGCGACTGCGTGAAAGTACTGCGCAGCGCCAGCCCCGAGGGCATCGACTGGGCGGCGCTTGACGTCGACCTGGTACTAGAATGCTCCGGGGCGTGGCATACCCGTGCCGACGGCCAGCGTTTCCTCGACGCCGGCGCCCCACGGGTGCTGTTCTCCCAGCCCATGGCCAGCGAGACCGATGTCGACGCCACTGTGGTGTTCGGCATCAACCAGCAGGTATTGACCGGTACCGAGACGCTGGTGTCCAACGCTTCCTGCACCACCAACTGCAGCGTGCCGTTGCTGCGGTTGCTGGATGAGGCCCTGGGCCTGGAGTACATCTCGATCACCACGATCCATTCGGCCATGAATGACCAGCCGGTGATCGATGCCTACCATGCCGAGGACCTGCGCCGCACCCGCTCGGCCTTCCAGTCGATCATCCCGGTGTCCACCGGGCTGGCGCGCGGAATAGAGCGGTTGCTGCCGGAACTCGGCGGCCGAATCCAGGCCAAAGCAGTGCGCGTGCCGACAGTGAATGTGTCGTGCCTGGACATCACCTTGCAGGTGCGCCGGGACACCGACGCCGCGGAGGTCAATCGCATCCTCCACGACGCCGCCCTCACTGGCCCGCTCAAAGGGCTGGTGGCCTACACCGAGCTGCCGCACGCCAGCTGTGATTTCAACCATGACCCGCATTCGGCCATCGTCGATGCCAGCCAGACCCGTGTATCAGGCCCGCGCCTGGTGAACATCCTGGCCTGGTTCGACAACGAATGGGGCTTTGCCAATCGGATGCTCGACGTCGCGGAGCACTTCCTGTACGTCGTCAACCAACAATTAAAACAGGCTTGAAGGACTGAACACATGACAGTGTTGAAGATGACCGACCTCGATCTGCAAGGTAAGCGCGTGCTGATCCGCGAAGACCTCAACGTTCCCGTGAAAGACGGTGTGGTCACCAGCGACGCGCGTATCCTGGCCTCGCTGCCAACCATCAAGCTGGCGCTGGAGAAAGGCGCAGCAGTGATGGTCTGCTCGCACCTGGGCCGTCCCACCGAAGGCGAGTTCTCCGCCGAGAACAGCCTGAAGCCGGTGGCCGACTACCTGAGCAAGGCCATGGGCCGCGACGTGCCGCTGGTGGCTGACTACCTGGGCGGCGTCGACGTCAAGGCCGGCGACCTGGTGCTGTTCGAGAACGTGCGCTTCAACAAGGGCGAGAAAAAGAACGCCGACGAGCTGGCGCAGCAATACGCCGCCCTGTGCGACGTGTTCGTCATGGACGCCTTCGGCACTGCCCACCGCGCCGAGGGCTCGACCCACGGCGTGGCCAAGTTCGCCAAGGTAGCCGCCGCAGGCCCGCTGCTGGCCGCCGAGCTGGACGCGCTGGGCAAGGCCCTGGGCGCCCCGGCCAAGCCGATGGCCGCCATCGTCGCCGGTTCCAAGGTGTCCACCAAGCTGGACGTGCTCAACAGCCTCAGCCAGATCTGCGACCAGCTGATCGTCGGCGGCGGCATCGCCAACACCTTCCTGGCCGCGGCTGGCCACAAGGTCGGCAAGTCGCTGTACGAGCCGGACCTGCTGGACACCGCCCGCGCCATCGCCGCCAAGGTCAGCGTGCCGCTGCCGGTGGACGTGGTGGTGGCCAAGCAGTTCGCCGAAACCGCCGAAGCCACCGTCAAGCTGATCGCCGACGTGGCCGATGACGACATGATCCTGGACATCGGCCCGCAGACCGCCGAGCAGTTCGCCCAGCTGCTGAAATCGTCGAAGACCATCCTGTGGAACGGCCCGGTGGGCGTGTTCGAGTTCGACCAGTTCGGCAACGGCACCAAGGTGCTGGCCAAGGCCATCGCCGAGAGCCCGGCGTTCTCCATCGCCGGCGGCGGCGACACCCTGGCGGCCATCGACAAGTACGGCGTGTCCAAGGACATCTCCTACATTTCCACCGGTGGCGGCGCTTTCCTCGAGTTCGTCGAGGGCAAGGTGCTGCCGGCCGTCGAGATGCTGGAGCAGCGGGCCAAGGCCTGATACGCCATGCGCGAATGGAAAGGGAGCGTCCAGATGACCAAGGCATTGCCGCTGTTGTTGCTGGCTGGCGTGCTCGCCGGGTGCGCCGGCAAGCCGGCGCCCGCTGCAGCCGAGCAGGTGCCCGGCAAGGGCGGCTGCTACCAGGCTGACTGGCAGGCCGAGACCGCGCCGGTCATCAACAAGCGCCTGGGCCCGGATGGCCTGGAAAAGTACGACCCTGAACACCAGGCCCCGGGGCAAGGTTGCCCCTGAGCCGACCGCGGGTCGGAACAACTGGCGGGCTTTTCAGTCCGATGGAACTGAGCGGCGGGCCTGCGTGCCTGCCGCCATGCTGCAACCCGAGGAAGTACAATGAAAGGCTTCATGGCCCTTGTGGCGTTTGCAGTGCTGGGTGGATGTGCAAGTTTCAACCAGGCCCCGGTGTCCGCTGACTGGACACACTGGACCTGCGACAGCCAGGCGACCGTCGATTGGCGCTTCCTGGATGCGGGCAAGAACAGCGTGGAAGTGAAGCTGGGTGGCAGCGACCAGGTCTACCGCCTGAAAGCCGAGCCCGGCGCGTCGGGCGAGCTGTTCAGCGACGGCGTGCTGGCCTTCCACAGCAAAGGTAATGAAGGGCTGGTGTACTGGGTCGCGACCAACGACCTGATTGGCCGGGCCTGCAAGGCCCAGTGATGCAGCGGGTCGGGCACAGGCCCGATCTACACTACTTGAATGGCAGCCGCCGCTTCGGCAGGCTTGCACGATTAACGACCCTCGACCGGGAGATAAACACAAGATGGCACTCATTAGCATGCGCCAGATGCTGGACCACGCCGCAGAGTTCGGCTACGGCGTCCCAGCTTTCAACGTCAACAACCTTGAGCAGATGCGCGCCATCATGGAAGCCGCTGACAAGACTGACTCCCCGGTAATTGTCCAGGCCTCGGCCGGCGCTCGCAAATACGCCGGTGCCCCCTTCCTGCGCCACCTGATCCTGGCCGCCATCGAAGAATTCCCGCACATCCCGGTGTGCATGCACCAGGACCACGGCACCAGCCCTGACGTCTGCCAGCGCTCGATCCAGCTGGGCTTCAGCTCGGTGATGATGGACGGCTCGCTGGGCGAAGACGGCAAGACCCCCACCGACTACGAGTACAACGTGCGCGTCACCCAGCAGACCGTGGCCATGGCCCACGCCTGCGGCGTGTCGGTAGAAGGCGAGCTGGGCTGCCTGGGTTCCCTGGAAACCGGCATGGCCGGTGAAGAAGACGGCATCGGCGCCGAAGGCGTGCTGGACCACAGCCAGATGCTGACCGACCCGGAAGAAGCCGCCGACTTCGTCAAGAAGACCCAGGTGGACGCCCTGGCCATCGCCATCGGCACCAGCCACGGCGCCTACAAGTTCACCAAGCCGCCTACCGGCGACGTGCTGGCCATCGACCGCATCAAGGAAATCCACAAGCGCATCCCTAACACCCACTTGGTGATGCACGGTTCTTCCTCGGTACCGCAAGAGTGGCTGGCGATCATCAACCAGTACGGCGGCGACATTAAAGAAACCTACGGCGTGCCGGTCGAGGAAATCGTCGAGGGCATCAAGCACGGCGTGCGCAAGGTCAACATCGACACCGACCTGCGCCTGGCGTCCACCGGTGCCATGCGCCGCCTGATGGCCACCAACCCGAGCGAGTTCGACCCTCGCAAGTTCTTCGGTGAAACCGTGAAGGCCATGCGCGACGTGTGCATCGCCCGCTACGAAGCCTTCGGCACCGCCGGCAACGCTTCGAAGATCAAGCCGATCTCCCTGGAAGCGATGTTCCAGCGCTACGCCAAGGGCGAGCTGAACGCCAAGGTCAACTAAGCGCCTGGCAACACCCGGAAGCCCCGCCCCGAAAAGGTGGGGCTTTTTTGTGCCCGGCAGGTCTAGAACAACTGCCGGGCCTTGAAGACTTTCTGGATTAAATCGGCCTCGCACACTCCGTAAGTTCGCGTGCACTACTCATGTGAATGAAGGAACGCAGCATGAACAATCTCGTCAATTTCGATGGTCTGGAGCCGCTGCCAGCGGCCAATATCTGCTCGCTGAGCGAGGATGAGCAGGAAACCCTGGCAGGTTGGTGCCCCAATGGCGGGCTGTCGGGAGGTGTCTGCAAGCCGTTCAACAACGTGCGCGAAGACTGGATGAGCCGCTACAGCGGCGCCCGCTCGCTGCGCATTCAGGACTGCATACTGCCGGGCACGCACCACTCGGGTTTCGACAAGGAGGCGGCCAATACCCCCTCCATGGAGACGTGCCAGGATGTATCGCCGTTGAAGCAATTGCGGGCAGGTATCCGTGTGCTGGACCTGCGCGTGCAGTTTTTCTCTGGTTACGGGGCGGGGGATCCACGACGCTTTTCGATTTTCCACAGCACCACCTCCGGCCGTACGGTGGCGAACGACATTCTTGGTGGGCTTGATCAGTTCCGCGCTACGACTGGTTTCAACACCTCGCAGGAAATCGTGATTCTGGATTTCCATGAGTTCAAGAATTTTACCGAAGCCGCTCATCTGGAACTTGCAGGGCTGATCAAGGCCCGGGTGGGCGAGAACCGCCTGGTAACCCCGAGCATGGCCCGCATGACCATCAACCAGATCTGGAATGCCGGCCCGGCCAATACCGTCATCGCCTACAAGCGCGCGGTGCGCGACGCCAAATTCTGGGACGGGGTGAACCAGCGCTGGATCGGTAGTAACACGCCCACCAACAACCAGCTACGCGACTTCATCGCGCGGGTGGGCCGCGAGACCAAGGGCGAGCTGGAACTCAAGTCGGTCCAGGCCTGCAAATACGCGCTGCCGTTCTTCGTGCCCAATGACCGATCCGGCGACCTGATGACCTGGTTCGCCTCGGGGCCGGGCAAGCCGATACTCAACCACTACATCATCAACACCGACTGGTCGCTGCGCCAGCGGCTGGTGGACAACTGCATCCACGGCAACCACTTGCGCGCGCAGAGCCTGCGTTACGCCGAATCACCCCAGGACGCCGCCCCGTAGCAGCGGCCGCAGGCCGCGTCCAAGGCCTGACGCAGCCTGCGGCAGCTGCTACGTGGAGGTATGGGCAATCGCCAGCTTGTAGAACGTCACCGTCCCGCCTTCGGTGGCATCCCCGGTGTTGTCCTGGGTATAGACCCCGGCCTTGAAATACAGCTGCGAGGCCTTCCAGGTGCCGCTGATCTGGTCGGTCCAGGTGTAGCCCGCGGCATCCACGCTCAACTGGCCTCCGGGGCTCAGGTGGATCAGGTAGTTGAATTGCTTGTTCATGGGCACGCCAGTGGCCACCTGGATCACCGTGGGCTCGTCATCGTCCAGGTGGTAGCGCACCTTGGCGACGATGTTGCCGGTCTGGGTCTTGGTCTTGTACTGGTATTCCACCTTGAGCAGCGGCTGGTTGCTGCCGTACACGTGGATCTGGCCGATCACCACCTTGCCCGACGACGGCACCTGGTCGACGGCCAGGGTGGCGCGCAGGGTGTTGTCGGCGGTGGGGTACTGCCAATTGCGCACCGAACCGTCGGCGTTGGCCTCGCGCAGTTCGCAGCGCGGGTAGATGGCGCTGTCGGTGACCGTGCCGGTCACCGGGGCCCAGAAGAACAGGGTGCCGGTATCGGAATGGAAATACTGGTCCTTGAAGCCCGCTACCAGGGTCGGGGTACTGATGGTCTGCGCTGGCGTTCCTTCCGGAACGCTGAGCATCCAGGTCGATAGGTCTATCATGTTGTTGCCTTCCTTTTATCGCGGCGGT
Source organism: Pseudomonas imperatae (assembly GCF_057128625.1). Taxonomy (NCBI): domain Bacteria; kingdom Pseudomonadati; phylum Pseudomonadota; class Gammaproteobacteria; order Pseudomonadales; family Pseudomonadaceae; genus Pseudomonas; species Pseudomonas imperatae. The sequence continues at coordinate 243,761 of NZ_JBSKHP010000002.1, forward strand.
CGACTGCCGGAAAACCAACCCGGCCGCTTAGCTCGGGGGTTGAAGAGGGCGCTCTTTATAGAGACCTGAAATTAAATTGTTAATGCTGGCACGTCGATTAGTTGGCGCCAACCTTTCGTCGATTTACCTGCAGGCCTTTGATTTCGGGGGCTGTGGAAAATTACCGTTAGTCGGGTAAGCGATCTTTGGTAGGGTGCTGGCACTTTAACGGCTCCCGCTTCTTTGGATCCCGGTCTAGAGTAAGGAACGATCTGTATCCGGTTTTTGTCATAAAGGCCGGTGCCATATGTCTTGACGAGAAGCATGCATGGAATGCGCGCAATCCCAGCCAAATGACGGCGGCTCAGTGCTACTGGTCGTTGATGACTACCCCGAAAACCTGATCAGCATGCGGGCCTTGCTCGAGCGTCAGGATTGGCGGGTGGTAACGGCCGCTTCCGGTGTGGAAGCCCTGAGCATGCTGCTGGAACATGAAGTCGACCTGGTGCTGCTGGATGTGCAGATGCCAGGCATGGACGGATTCGAAGTGGCCCGCCTGATGCGCGGCAGCCAGCGCACGCGGTTGACCCCGATAATCTTCCTCACCGCCAACGAACAGAACCAGGCCTCGGTGCTCAAGGGCTACGCCAACGGCGCCGTGGATTACCTGTTCAAGCCCTTCGACCCACAGATCCTGCGGCCCAAGGTGCAGGCCCTGCTCGAACAGCAGCGCAACCGCCGCGACCTGCAGCGCCTGAGCCGCGACCTGGAAACCGCCCGTGCCTTCAACGCCTCGGTGCTGGAGAACGCTGCCGAAGGCATCCTGGTGATCGACGAGAAAGGCCGCATCAGTTTCGCCAACCCGGCTATCTCGCGCCTGCTCAACGCCTCGGTGGCCGAGCTTACCGGCGCCGAGCTGCTCAAGTTCGTGGTCAAGCCCACGGTAGGGCAGTGGGCCGACTCCGAGTTCTACCGCGCCTACGCCAACCGCGAGACCTTCCGGGTGCACGACGCGGTGCTGTGCACGGTGTCGGGCCAGCAGCTGCCTGCGGCGCTGTCCTGCGCGCCGCTGCCTGGCGAGCAGCACGCCATGGTGGTGACGGTGCTGGACATGTCGGTGGTGCGCAACCTGCACCAGCAGCTGGAATACCAGGCCGTCACCGACCCGCTGACCGGCCTGCTGAACCGCCGTGGCTTCTACCAGACCGTGGAAAGCGCGCTGGTGCGCAACGAGCGCTCGGACAAGTCCCAGGCACTGCTGTACCTGGACCTGGACGGCTTCAAGCGCATCAATGACAACCACGGCCACGACGCCGGCGACCGGGTGCTGCGCTGGGTGGCCGAGCAGCTCAAGGACTGCCTGCGCAGCTATGACATCGTCGCGCGCATGGGCGGCGACGAGTTCACCGCGCTGCTCGACACCCTCGAATACCCCGAGCAGGCGGCCAAGGTCGCGGAAAAGCTCATCGACCGAGTCTCCATGTGCCAGCAGATCGACGGCCTGGACGTGACGTTGGGCGTCAGCATCGGCATCGCTACATACCCTGAATGTGGTTCCAACCTCGACAGCCTGCTGCGCGCCGCCGACATCGCCATGTACGCGGCCAAGCAGGCCGGGCGCCAGCAGTACCGCTACTACGACCAGGACATGAATGGCCGGGCGCGCTCGCGGCTGATGCTCGAGGACAGCGTCAGCAGCGCCATCGAGAAAAAGGATTTCACCCTGGTCTACCAGCCCCAGGTGGCCATCGCCGACGGCCGCCTGCGCGGTTTCGAGGCGCTGCTGCGCTGGCGCCACCCCAGCGTCGGCGACGTGCCGCCAGGGCTGTTCATTCCGCTGCTGGAAGAGGCCCGGCTGATCAGCCGCCTGACCAGCTGGATCTACCAGCAGGGCGCCGCCCAGCGCCATGCCTGGCGCGACAGCTTCGATGACGGGCTGATTCTCAGCATCAGCCTCAGCAACGCCCAGTTCGCCATGCCTAACCTGGTGCCCGAACTGCAGCGTGCCATCGCCATGAACGGCCTGCAGGCCCAGCAGCTGGAAGTGGAGGTGGTGGAAACCTCGCTGATGCACAATCAGGAGGAGGCCATGCGCCAGCTGCACGAGCTGCACAACCTGGGCGTGCGCGTGGCGCTGGACGACTTCGGCACCGGCCATTGCTCGCTCAAGCTGCTGCGCGACCTGCCCATCGACACCCTCAAGCTCGACCGCCACCTGGTGGCGCGCCTGCCCGAGTCCGAGCGCGACGCGGCCCTGGCCCGCAACGTGATCAGCGTGTGCCGCGACTTCGGCATCACCGTGATCGCCGAGGGCGTGGAGACGCGCGAGCAGTATCAGTGGCTGCGCACAAACGGTTGCGAGCTGGCCCAGGGCTTCATCGTTGCCAAGCCGTTGACCGCCGACGACGCCACCGGCTTCCCGGGCCAGTTCGATTGGGCCACGGTGTAGGCGCGCAATTGGGTACACTGGCGGCTGACTTGATGATGTGTCGCCGCCATGACCACCCCGCTCAAATACCTGCAAGCCTACCCCCAGCACCTGCAAGACCAGGTGCGCACCCTGCTGGCCGAACAGCGCCTGGGTGACTACCTGCAGCAGCGCTACCCCGACCGCCACGACGTGCAGAGCGACAAGGCGCTGTACAGCTACGCGTTGGACCTCAAGCAGGAACACCTGCGCAACGCGCCGAACCTGGACAAGGTGCTATACGACAACCGCCTGGACCTGACCCACCGTGCGCTGGGCCTGCACACGGCGGTGTCACGGGTGCAGGGCGGCAAGCTCAAGGCCAAGAAAGAGATCCGCATCGCCTCGCTGTTCAAGGACGCGGCGCCGCAGTTCCTGAAGATGATCGTGGTGCACGAACTGGCCCACCTGAAGGAATCGGACCACAACAAGGCGTTCTACAAGCTCTGCGAATACATGCAGCCGGGTTACCATCAGCTGGAATTCGACCTGCGCATCTACCTGACCTGGCGCGACCTGGCGCAATGACCGACAAGGAACGTTCGATGGAAGTCAGCAAGACCAAGACCAGCTTTTACCGCCGACTCTACGTGGCCTGGCTGATCGACAGCGGCACCGCCCGCAGCGTGCCGGCCATCACCGAGGCTACCGGCATGCCCCGGCGCACCGCCCAGGACACGCTGCTGGCGTTGGCCGACCTGGACATCGTCTGCGAGTTCGAGCAGGCGGAAGGGGAGCGCAACCACATTGGCCAGTACGTGGTGCGCGATTGGGGAGCGATTGATAAGGCCTGGATCGGCCGCAACCTGGTGGCGATCAAGCAGATCCTGGGCTACCCCTGAGGTGCGCGTCACGGCCATCGCGACCAAGGTCGGCTCCTACACCCGTAGGAGCCGACCTTGGTCGCGATGGCGACGACGCCGATCACACGGCCCGGCGCATGCCGATGTGGGGAATGTCATCCTCCAGGTATTCCTCGCCCTCGGCGACGAAGCCGTACTTGCCGTAGTACCCCTGCAGATGCGCCTGGGCCGACAGGTAGATCGGCGTCTGCGGCCACAGCTTGTCGGCGTGCCACAGCCCCTGCACCAGCAGCTCGTGGCCCAGGCCCTGGCCGCGGGCGGACGGCGCGGTCACCACGCGGCCGATGACCACGTCGCCGTCATGGGCAGTGGGGTCCAGCAGGCGCAGGTAGGCCACCAGCTGGTCGCCCTGCCAGCCCATCAGGTGGCAGGTGTCGCCGTCCAGGTCCAGCCCGTCGACTTCCTGGTACGGACATTGCTGCTCCACCACAAATACTTGGGTGCGCAATTGCAGAATTCGGTACAGCTGGTCGATACCTAGATCGCCATGGTGTTTGCAGACCCATTGGGTGGTCATGTGTACTCCTGGAAAAAACGAAACGCTCGCCAACCGTCATCATAAAGAGACTGGGGGCATCAAGGCCAATTCCGTCGATGTTGAGCTAGGCTCTGTACGGGAATGCAGGCTGCACCACCACGCCGACGGGCCAGGAGCCCGCTACAGGATCTTGAGCATGCTGCACTTGCTTCGAGCCTCGTATTTGCTTGGATTGCTGTTGTTCGCGCAGGTGGCCTGGGCCGATAAATTGCGCCTGGTGGCCGATGCCTGGCCGCCGTTCACCGACGCCACCATGGTCAACGGCGGCCTGGCCACCGAGCTGGTCACCACCGCGCTGGCCCGGGCCGGCTACGCCAGCCAGTTCGAGCAGGTGCCCTGGGCGCGCGCGTTGCTGGGTATCGAGGAAGGCCACTACGACGTGCTGGTCAACGCCTGGTACAACGAGGAGCGCACGCACATCGGCGAGTTCTCCGGCAGCTACCTGCAGAACCGCATCCTGTTCCTCAAGCGCAAGGGCTCGCCCATTACCTTCAGTGGCGACCTCGACGCGTTGCACCCCTACCGTGTGGCGGTGGTGCGCGGCTATGCCTACTCCGGCGCGTTCGACAACGACGACCTGCTGCAGAAGGTGCAGGTACACAACTTCTCCATGGGCGTGCGCATGCTGGCGGCCCAGCGGGTGGAGCTGACGTTGGAGGACGAGTACGTGGCGCGCTATTACCTCAGCCACGAGGTGGCCCGGGTGCGCGACCAGGTGGAGTTCCTGCCGCAGCCGCTGAGCCTCAACCACCTGCACATTCTGGTCAGCCTGAAGAACCCTGACCACGACAAGATCGTCGCCGCCTTCGACAAGGCCATCGGCCAGATGCAGGCCGATGGCAGCTACGCGCGCCTGCTCAAGCAGTACGGCATGTGATCAGGCCGCCGCCGGCGCGGCCTTGTCCTTGATCAGGTGCGCCGCCAGGGTGCGCAGCGGCCCCAGCTGGCGGCAGATCAGTGCCAGTTGCGTCTGCACCAGGCGCTGGCCTTCGTCGATTTCCTCGGGCATCTGCTCCAGCGCGTTGGCCAGGGCTTCCTCGGCGTCGCTGTGCAGCGCCACCGGGGTCTTGTTCGCCAGGCTGGTGGCAATTTCGTCGATGCTGGCGGCCAGGGTCAGGCCGGTGCCCTCGATCAGCTCGCTGCGCACCGGCTCCGGCAGCTCGGTGGCGCGGTGCGCGCCCAGGCCCGACAGGTAGCTGAGCAGCGTGTGCGACAGCACCAGGAAGCGGAAGCCGACGTCGGCTTCCTTGCGGAAGTGCCCCGGCTCCATGAGCATGTTCGCCAGCGTGGTCGACAGCGCCGCGTCGGCGTTGTGGGCGTTGCGGCGCGCCAGGCGGTAGCTGAGGTCGTCGCGCTTGCCCCGGGCGTACTGCTCCAGGATCTGCCGCAGGTAGATGCTGTTGCAGCTCAGGGTGTTGGCCAGCACCTTGTTCAGGCGGCGGCCCTGCCAGTCGGGCAGGAACAGGAACACCGCCATGATGGCGATCAGGCTGCCGATCAGGGTGTCCACCAGGCGCGGCAGGAACAGCCCGTAGCCGTCGCCCACCTGGTTGAAGCAGAACAGCACCATCAGGGTAATGCCCGCCGTGGACACGGTGTAGCGCGTGGTGCGGTTGACGAAGAACACCAGGCCGGCGGCGATGGCGAACATCGACTGGATCAGCGGGCTGGGGAACAGGTCGAACAGCGCCCAGCCCAGGGTCAGGCCGATGGCCGTGCCGACGATGCGCTGGCCCAGTTTGCGGCGGGTGGCGCCGTAGCTGGGCTGGCAGACGAACACTGTGGTCAGCATGATCCAGTAGCTTTGGGTGGTGGGCACCAGGTGCACGATGGCGTAGCACACCGACACCGCCAGGGGCAGGCGCAGGGCGTGGCGGAACAGCAGCGAGGTGGGCGTCAGGTTCTGGCGTACGCGCGCCCACATGTCCTTGAGCGTGCGTGGCGAGCGGTCCAGCAGGCTGCTGTCGCTTTCGTCGGCCAGCTTGTCGGGGTTGCTGGCGTCGCTGAGCAGGCGGTCGAGGGTAGCCAGGTTGGCCGCCAGCGCGCGCAGCGAGCGCAGCAGGCCGCGCCAGGCCGGGTTGCTCTGGATGCGCAGGTGCTCGAGGGAGGCATGCAGGTCGCCCAGGGCCTCGGCGAAGCTGTCGTCGTAGACGAACGGCTGGCGCAGCTGGATCGACTCCGACAGGCGCCGGCAGGCGGCACCCTGCTGGCGCAACAGGCGCTGGCAGCGGAACAGTACGTCGCTGTGGAAGAAGGCTTCGGACAGGGCGTTGTAGGGGTAGTGCGAGGAACTGGCGCGCTCGTGGACGTCCTGCGCCAGGAAGTACAGCTTCAGGTAGCGGCTGATCTTCGACCCCGGCCGGCCGCCGCCCACGCGGTGCAGGATGATTTCCTTGGTGGAGTTGAGCGCCGCCACCACGCGGCCGTTCTGCTTGGCCAGCTCCAGGCGCCGGGCTTCAACGTCCAGGCCGCGGATGGGCTCGAACAGGCTGGCCTTGAGCTTGAGGTAATAGCCCAGTTCGCGGAACAGCTTGGCCAGGGCCTGCTGCACCGGCTGGTTGGCGAACAGCGCCTGCCACAGCACCGACAGCAGCCCGTACCAGGCGGCGCCAGTGACCAGCAGCAGCGGTTCTTCCCAGAAGTTGCTGGTCTCGCCGCCGCGCTGGTCCACGCCGATCATGGTGTACACCGCCACGATCAGCGTGGCGTAGGCCACCGCGTTGTAGCGTTCGCCCAGGGCGCCGAGCATGGTCAGCCCGAAGGCGGCCAGGGCCAGGGCGCAGACGAATAAATAGGGGTAGGGGAACAGCAGCTCCACCGACAGCGCCGAGCAGCTGAAGCACACCAGCGTCACCGCCAGGGCCTTGACCCGGCCCTGCCAGTTGTCGTCGGTCTCGGCCAGGGCGCAGGCAATAATCCCCAGGAAGATCGGGATCAGCGCATGCATTTCCTTCTGGTACCAGCAGAACGCCATGGAGCCGGTGAGGGCGATGAACACCCGCACGCTGTAGCTGAACTTGTCGAGCGCCCAAAGCCGGCGCATGGATTGGCGAAACGAGGTCGATGCCATAGAGGGGGGCGAACCTGTTGGGCAGATGAGCTAAATAGAGCCGTGGCGAGCGGCGATTCTCTGTCGCCGCTCCCTTATTACCAGCAAAATTTGTTCCGGGATACTGCCCGCGCCGTTTTAGACGAACTGCGCCGCGGCGTAGCCCGAGGCCCACGCCCACTGGAAGTTGAAACCGCCCAGATGGCCGCTGACGTCCAGCACTTCACCGACGAAATACAGGCCCGGGCTTTTCAGCGACTCCATGGTCTTGGACGACACTTCGCGGGTGTCGACGCCGCCCAGGGTCACTTCGGCGGTGCGGTAGCCCTCGGTGCCGGCGGGGATGACCTGCCAGGCGCCAAGCTTCTGCGCCACGTCGCGCAGCTCGGCCGGGGTGTACTGCTTCATCGGCTTGGAGGCGAACCAGTGCTCGGCCAGCAGGTTGGCCATCTTCTTGGTGAAGAGTTCGCCCAGCAAGGTCTTCAGCTCGCTGTTGGGGCGCTCGGCCTGCTGTTGTTGCAGCCAGTCCAGCGCGTCGTGGTCGGGCAGCAGGTTGATCTCCACCGTGTCACCGGGGTGCCAGAACGAGGAAATCTGCAGGATCGCCGGGCCGCTGAGGCCGCGGTGGGTGAACAGGATGTTCTCGCGGAACGCCTGGTCGTTGCAGCTCACCAGGCAGTCCACCGAGGTGCCCGACAGCTCGGTGCACAGCTCCTTGAGCTGGTCGGTGATGGTGAACGGCACCAGGCCGGCACGGGTAGGCAGCACGTCGTGGCCGAACTGGCGGGCAATCTGGTAGCCGAAGCCGGTGGCGCCCAGGGTCGGAATCGACAGGCCGCCGGTGGCGATCACCAGCGACTGGCAGCCCACCTGGCCCATGCTGGTGCTCAGCAGGTAGCCGCTGGCGGTCTTCTCGATGTGTTGCACCGAGGTGTCCAGACGCAGGTCGACGTTCACCTGGTTGCACTCTTCGAGGAGCATTTCCAGGATGTCGCTGGACTTGTTGTCGCAGAACAGCTGGCCCAGCTTCTTCTCGTGGTACGGCACGCCGTGCTTGGCCACCATGGCGATGAAGTCCCACTGGGTATAGCGGGCCAGGGCCGACTTGCAGAAGTGCGGGTTCTGCGAGAGGAAGTTGGCGGGTTCGGCGTACATGTTGGTGAAGTTGCAGCGCCCACCGCCGGACATCAGGATCTTCTTGCCGGCCTTGTTGGCGTGATCGATGAGCAGCACCTGGCGGCCGCGGGCGGCGGCGCTGAAGGCGCACATCAGGCCGGCGGCCCCTGCGCCAATGATCACAACGTCGGTAGAGCGCACAACATCATCCTCGAAATGGGGGGTGTCACAACACCGTAGCCGCTGCCGCCAGGCTGCGCTGGCCGGGGTGCCCGCTGGAGATTTTCAGCGGGGTAAAGGGCCAGCGCAGCCTGGCGGCAGCGGCTACGGAGATTCAGGTGATCAGAGAATACGCACGCGCAGCGAGCGGCCCTTGATCTTGCCGTTGTTCAGGCGTTGCAGGGCCTGCTTGGCGATGTCGCGGTCCACGGCCACGTAGGCCTGGAAGTCGAAGATCGCGATCTTGCCGACCTGGGTGCCCGGGATGCCGGCATCGCCGGTCAGGGCGCCGAGGATGTCGCCTGGGCGTACCTTGTCCTTGCGGCCGGCGGCGATGCACAGGGTGCTCATGGCCGGCAGCAGCGGGCCGCCGCCCTTGGCGACCAGGCTGTCCAGCGGCTGCCAGTTGAGCGGCGCCTTCTGCAGCTGCTCGATGGCCTGGGCGCGGTGGGCCTCGGCCGGGGCCACGAAGCTGACGGCCAGGCCGTTCTCGCCGGCACGGCCGGTGCGGCCCACGCGGTGAATGTGGATTTCCGAGTCGCGCGCCAGCTCGACGTTGATCACCATGTCCAGGGCGTCGATGTCCAGGCCGCGGGCGGCCACGTCGGTGGCTACCAGCACCGAGGTGCTGCGGTTGGCGAACATCGCCAGCACCTGGTCGCGGTCGCGCTGTTCCAGGTCGCCGTGCAGGGCCACGGCGCTGATGCCCTTGGCCACCAGGTGGTCGACCACTTCCTGGCACTGCTGCTTGGTGAAGCAGAACGCCACGCACGATTGCGGGCGGAAGTGCCCCAGGGCCTTGGTCACGGCGCCCAGGCGTTCTTCCGGGTTGATCTCGTAGAAACGCTGCTCGATCTGGCTGTCGGCGTGCAGCGATTCGGCCTTGACGGTCTGCGGGTCGCGCATGAACTTCGACGCCAGCTGCTTGATGCCCACCGGGTAGGTGGCCGAGAACAGCAGGGTCTGGCGACGCGCCGGGGTCTGCTCGATGATGTCTTCGATGGCGTCGTAGAAGCCCATGTCGAGCATGCGGTCGGCTTCGTCGAGCACCAGGGTGTTGAGGCCGTCGAGTACCAGCGAGCCCTTGCGCAGGTGCTGCTGGATGCGCCCCGGGGTGCCGACGATGATGTGCGCGCCGTGTTCCAGCGAGGCGATCTGCGGGCCGAACGACACGCCGCCGCACAGGGTCAGCACCTTGATGTTGTCTTCGGCGCGGGCCAGGCGGCGAATTTCCTTGGCCACCTGGTCGGCCAGCTCGCGGGTCGGGCACATGATCAGTGCCTGGCAACCGAAGTAGCGCGGGTTGATCGGGTTCAGCAGGCCGATGCCGAAGGCCGCGGTCTTGCCGCTACCGGTCTTGGCCTGGGCGATCAGGTCCATGCCCTTGAGGATCACCGGCAAGCTTTGCGCCTGGATCGGCGTCATCTGCGCATACCCGAGGGATTCCAGGTTGGCCAGCATGGCGGCGGACAAAGGCAAAGTGTTAAAAGCGGTGGCGATGGTGGTCACGGGACTGGCCTGCAAAACAAAATGTCGCGCAGTGTACCAGCCCCATGGCCTTTGGCCCTAAGCCTCTATCTCCGGTTCCGGACGAACAGCGTTGCTGCTGTCCTTTTTACCGTCCTTGTTCGACAGCTGCACGAATATCGCCGCCGCCAGCATGGCCATGATGCCGATGGTCAGGAAGGTCAGCTGGAACGCCTGCAGCACGTTGGTGCCGGCCTCGGTGCTGAAGCCGCCCAGCAGGGCCCCGGCGCAGGCCACGCCCAGGCTCAGGGACAGCTGCGCCACCACCGACAGCAGGCTGTTGCCGCTGCTGGCGCTGGCGTCGTCGAGGTCGATCAGGGTCACGGTGTTCATGGCGGTGAACTGCAGCGAGTTCACTGCGCCCATGATGCCCAGCTGCACCAGCAGCACCACGTAGGGCGTGTCCGGCGTCACCAGGCCCATGCTGGCCAGCATCAGGCCCAGGGCCAGGGTGTTGGCGGTGAGCACGATGCGGTAGCCGAAGCGCTCGATCAGCGGCCGCGCCACCGACTTGGCCAGCATGGCCGAGGCCGCCAGCGGCAGCATGCTCATGCCCGCCTGCGCTGGCGAATAGCCCAGCGCCACCTGCAGCAGCAACGGCACCAGGAACGGCAGGGCGCCGCTGCCCAGGCGGGCGAACAGGTTGCCCAGGATGCCCACGGCGAAGGTGCGCGTGCGGAACAGGGTAGGCGAGAACAGTGGCTCCGGGTCGTGGGCGGCGCGCACCCAATAGGCGGCCAGGCAGGCCATGCCGGCGAACAACAGCAGCATCACCCGCAGGTGCGGCAGGTGCAGCTCGCCCAGGCCTTCCATGGCGATAGTGATCAGCACCATGGCGGCGCCGAACATCAGGAAGCCCAGGGTATCGAAGTGCGTGCGGCTGCTGCCGCGCAGGTCCGGGACGATGCTCCACACCGCCCAGCAGCCCAGCAGGCCCACGGGCAGGTTGATCAGGAAGATCCAGTGCCAGCTCAGGTACTCCACCATCCAGCCGCCCATGGTGGGGCCGATCAGCGGGCCCAGCAGGCCGGGAATGGTGACGAAACCGAGGATGCGCACCAGCTCCGAGCGCGGGTAGGCGCGCAGCACCACCAGCCGGCCCACCGGCAGCATCAAGGCGCCGCCCAGCCCCTGCAGCACGCGGGAGATGATCAGCACCGTGAGGCTGCCCGACAGCGCGCAGGCCAGCGAGCCGAGGCTGAACAGGGCGATGGCGCTGAAGAACACGCGCTTGGTGCCGAAACGGTCGGCGATCCAGCCCGAGGCCGGGATCAGCAGGGCCACGGTGAGCATGTAGGCGATGACCACCGACTGCATGCGCAGCGGGTCTTCGGCCAGGTCGCGGGCCATGGCGGGCAGGGCGGTGTTGAGGATGGTGCCGTCCAGGGACTGCATGAAGAAAGCGATGGCGACTACCCAGGGCAGCAGCTTGGCGGTGCGGGGGTCTAGAAGGGCCGGCATGACATCCCTTGCTTGTGTGGGGGAGTGCCTAGCTTAGGTGGGTGCGGTGATTTGTCGCAAGGGTTTGTCTGGCAACGTGGGAGCTGGCTTGCCAGCGAGCTTCTGAGGCCTCAAAAGCTCGCTGGCAAGCCAGCTCCCACAAGGATTACAGGCTGACGGAGCGCAGCGGAGCCTTGCGCACCGGTGCATCACCGGCCACGTAGTAGTCGGCAGTGCTGCGCGGCAACGGCTGGCGGCCACGAATCTTGTCGGCGATTTTCTCGGCCATCATGATCGTCGGCGCGTTGAGGTTGCCGGTGGTGATGATCGGCATGATCGAGGCGTCCACCACGCGCAGGCTTTGCAGGCCATGCACGCGGCCCTGGCCATCGACCACGGCCATTTCGTCGGTGCCCATCTTGCACGAGCAGGACGGGTGGAACGCGGTCTCGGCGTGCTCGCGCACGAACTTGTCCAGTTGCTCGTCGGTCTGCACCTCGATGCCCGGGCTGATCTCGCGGCCACGGAACTCGTCCAGGGCGGGCTGCTGCATGATCTCGCGGGTCAGGCGGATGCCGTCGCGGAATTCCTGCCAGTCCTGCTCGGTGGCCATGTAGTTGAACAGGATGCTCGGGTATTCGCGCGGGTTCTTCGATTTCAGCTGCACGCGGCCACGGCTCGGCGAGCGCATGGAGCCCACGTGGGCCTGGAAGCCGTGCTCTTTCACACCGTTGCTGCCGTTGTAGTTAATCGCCACCGGCAGGAAGTGGTACTGGATGTTCGGCCATTCGAATTCCGGGCGCGAACGAATGAAGCCGCCGGCCTCGAACTGGTTGCTGGCGCCGATGCCGGTGCCGTTGAACATCCACTCGGCGCCGATGGCCGGCTGGTTCCACCACAGCAGCGACGGGTACAGCGACACCGGCTTGGTGCAGGCGTACTGCAGGTACATTTCCAGGTGGTCCTGCAGGTTCTGGCCGACGCCAGGCAGGTCGTGCACCACCGGGATGTCCAGGCTCTTGAGCAGGTCTTTCGGGCCCACGCCCGAACGCTGGAGGATCTGCGGCGAGGCGATGGCGCCGCTGCACAGCAGCACTTCCTTGCGGGCACGGGCTTCTACCGGAGTGTTGCTCTCGCCCACCAGGTAGGCCACGCCCACGGCGCGCTTGCCGTCGAACAGGATGCGGTCGGTCAGCGCATGGGTGACGATGGTCAGGGTGTCGCGCTGCTTGGCGGTGTCCAGGTAGCCACGGGCGGTGCTGGCGCGACGGCCCTTGGGCGTCACGGTGCGGTCCATGGGGCCGAAGCCTTCCTGCTGGTAACCGTTGAGGTCGTCGGTGCGCGGGTAGCCGGCCTGCACGCCGGCCTCGACCATGGCGTGGAACAGCGGGTTGTTGCCGGCCTTGGGCGTGGTGACGCTGACCGGGCCTTCGCCGCCGTGGTAGTCGTTGGGGCCGATGTCACGGGTTTCGGCCTTGCGGAAGTACGGCAGGCAGTCCAGGTAGGTCCAGTCTTCCAGGCCCGGCAGCTTGGCCCAGCCGTCGTAGTCCATGGCGTTGCCGCGGATGTAGCACATGCCGTTGATCAACGACGAGCCACCCAGGCCCTTGCCGCGGCCGCATTCCATGCGGCGGTTGTTCATGTGCGGCTCTGGGTCGGTCTCGTAGGCCCAGTTGTAGCGGCGGCCCTGCAGCGGGAAGGCCAGGGCGGCGGGCATCTGGGTGCGGAAGTCGGCACGGTAGTCAGGGCCGCCGGCTTCCAGCAGCAGGACGGTGACGCCTTTGTCTTCGGTCAGGCGGGTGGCCAGGGTGTTACCGGCCGAGCCGGCACCGATGATGATGTAATCGAATTCTTTGGACATGAAATAGCATCCTCAGGTGGATGTGGGGACTGTAGGAGCCGACCTTGGTCGCGATGGCATCGCTGCGTTCGACTTGGTCGCGCGGCGTCTGCATCGCGACCAAGGTCGGCTCCTACGGGGTGGCGGGGCGGCTTTAGAAGACCGAGGCGTACTCGCCCAGCTCGACCTGGATCGATTTGATCCGGGTGTACTGGTTCAGCGAGCTGATGCCGTTCTCGCGGCCCACGCCCGACTGCTTGTAGCCGCCCACTGGCATCTTGGCGTCGGATTCGCCCCAGGCGTTGATCCAGCAGATACCGGCTTCCAGTTGGTGAATCACGCGGTGTGCGCGGGTCAGGTTCTGGGTGACGATACCGGCGGCCAGGCCGAAGTCGGTGTCGTTGGCACGGCGGATCACTTCTTCCTCGGTGTCGTAGCCGAGGATGGCCATCACCGGCCCGAAGATCTCTTCACGGACGATGGTCATGTCGTCGCGGCAGTCGGTGAACACGGTCGGGGCCACGTAGGCGCCCTGGGCGAACTCGCCCTCGGTCAGGCGCTGGCCGCCGCACAGCACGCGGGCGCCTTCTTCCTTGCCCTTGGCGATGTAGCCCAGCACGCTTTCCATGTGGGCGAAGCTCACCAGCGGGCCGAAGTTGGTGTTTTCGTTTTCCGGGTTGCCGACGCGAATGCGCTGCACGCGCTCGACGATCTTGGCTTCGAAGGCGGCCTTTAGGGCGTTGGGCACGAACACGCGGGTGCCGTTGGTGCACACCTGGCCCGAGCTGTAGAAGTTGGCCATCATGGCGATGTCGGCGGCGCGGTCCAGGTCGGCGTCGTCGAAGATGATCAACGGGCTCTTGCCGCCCAGTTCCATGGTCACTTCCTTCAGCGAGCTGCTGGAGGCGCTGGCCATGACCTTCTTGCCGGTGTCGGTGCCGCCGGTGAAGGAGATTTTCTCGATGCGCGGGTGCTCGGTCAGCCAGCTGCCCACTTCGCGGCCGCTGCCGGTCAGCACGTTGAACACGCCTGCTGGCAGGCCGGCCTCGGTGTAGATCTCGGCCAGTTTCAGGGTGGTCAGCGAGGTGACTTCGCTGGGCTTGAAGATCATCGCGTTGCCGGCGGCCAGGGCCGGGGCCGATTTCCACAGGGCGATCTGGATCGGGTAGTTCCAGGCGCCGATGCCCACGGTCACGCCCAGCGGCTCGCGGCGGGTGTAGACGAACGAGGTGTCGCGCAGCGGGATCTGCTCGCCTTCGATGGCCGGCACCAGGCCTGCGTAGTATTCCAGCACGTCGGCACCGGTGACGATGTCCACGTAGCGGGTTTCCGAGTAGGCCTTGCCGGTGTCCAGGGTTTCCAGGGCGGCCAGCTCGTCGTTGCGCTCGCGCAGGATGTCCACGGCGCGGCGCAGGATGCGCGAACGCTCCATGGCGGTCATGGCGGCCCAGACTTTCTGGCCCTTTTCGGCGCTGACCACGGCGCGCTCCACGTCGGCCTCGGTCGCCCGTTGCACTTGGGCAAGGACTTCGCCGTTGGCCGGGTTGATGGCGTCGAAGGTGGCGTCGCTGGAAGCGTCCACGTAACCGCCGTCAATGTAGAGTTTTTGCAGTTCGAAACGGGCCATAGTGTCCTCGCAAGTGCTTGTCTGGGAGCTGGGCAGATGCGAGCGGCTTGCCGCTAGTTCATCTGCTTCGCCAGTTGCTGATCCATGTATTCGTAGGCGATCTGCACCGCCTGGTCAGTGTCAAAGGCGTCGCCCGAGAGCGCGCCGCGCAACCACAGCCCGTCGATCAGCGCCGCCAGCCCGCGGGCGGCGGTGCGTGCCTGTTCCTGCGGCAAGACGCGGCGGAACTGGCAGCACAGGTTGGAATACAGGCGGTGGTCGTTGATCCGCTGCAACCGGTGCAAAGACGGCTGGTGCATGCTGGCGGCCCAGAAGGCCAGCCAGGTTTTCATCGCCGGGCCGTTGACCTGGCTGGCGTCGAAGTTGCCTTCGATGATCACCTGCAGGTGGGTGCGGGGGCTTTCGTCCCCCAGTGCCTGGCGCCGGGCCCGGACGTTTTCGATCAGGGCGTTCATCAGGTAGCGCATGGTCGCCGCGATCAGGCCGTTCTTGTCCTGAAAGTAGTGACTGATGATTCCGTTCGACACCCCTGCCAAGCGGGCGATCAGCGCAATGCTGGCATCTGCCATCCCGACCTGGTCGACCGCAAGCAAAGTGGCTTCGATCAACTGCTGGCGGCGTATGGGCTGCATACCGACCTTGGGCATTGAAAACTTCTCCTTTGGCCTTGCGACGGACAGCAAGCCGCCCGTCTCGGCGAAGACCAGTCTATTTTGTTTTGATTGAACGTTCAATCAACAAAGAATAAGCTCTGCGACAATTTGTGCCATTGACATGCTTTGCGGGCGTCCTGGTGGCACAAATGGCACTCCGAAAAAAATCGAGGTGCTTTATATCACTCCTTGGCGTGTGGGAATTGCTCCATTCGCCAAAGGAATGAGTCCCTGTGTGTCCTTCTCTCGCACTGCCTGGAGCATCTGTGCCATGAGTTCTGCCTCCTTGATCAAGAACCCCACCGAAAGGGTTCGGCTCAACCCCGTCGTGTTCTACGCATCGACGATTCTGATATTGCTGCTCACCGCGGTGCTGATCGCCGCACCCCAGCAGGCCGGGCATTTGCTGGGCGTGGCCCAGGACTGGCTGTCGAAAAGTTTCGGCTGGTACTACATGCTGGTGATCGGCGCCTACCTGGTGTTCGTGGTGGCGCTGGCGTTCACCTCGTTCGGCAAACTCAAGCTGGGGACCAAGGACGACACCCCCGATTTCAGCTACGGCGCGTGGGCCGGCATGCTGTTCTCCTCGGGCATCGGTATTTCGCTGCTGTACTTCGGCGCTTCCGAGCCGCTGGACCACTTCTTCAACCCGCCCGAGGGCGTTTCGGCCAGCCATGAAGCCGCTCGTCAGTCCATTCAACTGACGTTCCTGCACTGGGGCCTGCACGGCTGGGCGATCTATGCGCTGGTGGGCCTGGCGGTGGCGTATTTCGCCTACCGGCACAACCAGCCGCTGGCGCTGCGCTCGGCGCTGTACCCGCTGGTGGGCCAGCGCTGGGTCAAGGGCCTGGCGGGCGATGCGGTGGACGGTTTCGGCATGTTCGTGACCCTGCTGGGCCTGGTGACCAACCTGGGCATCGGTGCCATGCAGGTGTCGTCGGGGCTGGAGCACCTGTTCGGCATGCAGCACAGCAACACCAACCTGCTGATCGTGATCCTGGTGATGAGCACGGTGGCCACCATCGCCGCGGTGTCGGGCGTGGAGAACGGCATTCGCCGGCTGTCCAACCTCAACATCGTGCTGTTCAGCGGCCTGCTGATTTTCGTGCTGCTGGCCGGCAACACGCTGCACCTGCTCAACGGCTTCATCCAGAACATCGGCGACTACCTGAACGGCGTGGTGCTGAAGACCTTCGACCTGTACGTGTACACCGGCGACACCGCCAAGTCCGAGCGCTGGCTGGGCCTGTGGACCCTGTTCTACTGGGCGTGGTGGATTTCCTGGGCGCCATTCGTGGGCATGTTCATCGCGCGTATTTCCCGTGGCCGCACCGTGCGTGAACTGGTGTTTGGCGTGCTGCTGATTCCGTTGGGCTTCACCCTGGCGTGGCTGTCGGTGTTCGGCAATACCGCACTGGACCTGGTGATGAACCAGAATGCGGTGGAGTTGGGCAAGACGGCGCTGGAACAGCCTTCGATGGCCATGTACCAGTTGCTGGACCATTACCCGGCGTCGAAGATTGTCATCGGCGTGGCTATTTTCGTCGGCTTCGTGCTGTTCCTCACCCCGGCCGACTCTGGCGCGGTGATGATGGCCAACCTGTCGTGCAAAGGCGGCGACGTGGATGAAGATGCCCCTCACTGGTTGCGTATCCTCTGGTCGGCGATCATCACGCTAGTGACCATCGGCCTGCTGTTCGCAGGCAACTTCGAAGCCATGCAGACCATGGTGGTGCTGGCAGGCCTGCCGTTCTCGGTGGTGCTGGTGCTGTTCATGTTTGGCCTGGTGAAGGCCATGAAGCAGGACGCGAAAGAAGAAGAGGACCGCCTGGAACAGATGCAGGCGGAGTTGCTGGCGTTGGGTGGGCGGGAGTTTATTCGCCGTTGATGGGGGACGCGGCCTGCGGCCGCTGCTACATGTAGCAGCGGCCGCAGGCCGCGTCAGGCTCACCCTAGATTCTTACCCAGCAGCGCGTGGTACAGCTCGCTGTCACCCAGGATACCCACCACCCGGTTGTTGTCGTGCAACACCAGCTTGTTGCCGGTGTGGTAGCGAATCTGCAGCGCGTCGCGCATGCCGATGTCGGCGCCCACCAGCGTCGGTTGGCGCCCCAGGCCGTCCACGGCCTGCCCCGGCACCCAGTTCTGCAGGTCCAGCACGCCGGCGCCCTGGCGCGCACCCTTGATGGTGTTGCCTTCGGCCAGGTCCAGCCAAGAGTCGCCACCCGGGTCCAGGCACACCGAGCCGTTGATGCGCTTGCAGTTGTCCAGCGTGCGCATCAGGCTGCGGCCGCACAGCACGTTCAGCGGGTTGGTGTGGGCAACGAAGGTACGCACGTAGTCGTCGGCAGGGTTGAGTACGATCTCTTCGGGCTTGCTGTACTGGATGATCTTGCCGTCTTTCATGATGGCGATGCGGCTACCCAGCTTCAGTGCCTCGTCCAGGTCGTGGCTGACGAAGACGATGGTCTTGCTGAGCTTGTTCTGCAGGGCCAGCAGTTCGTCCTGCAGGCCTTGGCGAATCAGCGGGTCGAGGGCCGAGAAGGGCTCGTCCATCAGCAGGATGTCGGCGTCCATGGCCAGGGCGCGGGCCAGGCCCACCCGCTGCTGCATGCCGCCGGACAGCTCGTCGGGCTTCTTGTTGCGCCATTGGGTCAGGCCCACCAGTTCCAGCTTCTCGTCCACCAGCTGGCGGCGTTCCTTCTCCGGACGGCCCTGCATTTCCAGGCCGAAGCTGATGTTCTCGCGCACCGTCAGCCAGGGCATCAGGGCGAACTTCTGGAACACCATGGCGATGCGCTTGGTGCGCATCAGCTTGAGTTCGGCCGGGGTGCAGTTGGCGATGTCGATCTGCGCACCTTCGTGCTCGATGAACAGGTTGCCGCGGCTTACCGTGTTGAGGCCGTTGATGCAGCGCAGCAGGCTGGACTTGCCCGAGCCCGACAGGCCCATCAGCACGCAGATCTCGCCCTTGTTGATGTCCAGGCTGGCCTTTTCCACGCCTACCACCTGGCCGGTCTTCTTCAGGATCTGGTCCCGCGACAGGCCCTGGTCCAGCAGGCTGAGGGCCTCCCGCGGTTTATTGGAGAAGACCACGTCTACCTTGTCGAAGCGGATTATGCTCATGCGTCACCCCCTACCTTTGGCTCGGGTTGTTTGCAGATACGGTCGAGCATGATCGCCAGCAGCACGATGGCCAGGCCAGCTTCGAAGCCCAGGGCGATATCGGCGGTGTTCAGTGCGTTGACCACGGGTTTGCCCAGGCCGTCGGCGCCCACCAGGGCGGCGATGACCACCATCGACAGCGACAGCATGATGCATTGGGTAATGCCGGCGGCGATGCTGGGCATGGCGTGCGGCAGTTCGATGCGCGACAGCAGCTGGCTGCGCGAGCACCCGAAGGCCTTGCCGGCGTCCAGCAACTCGTGGGGCACGTCGCGGATGCCCAGGTACGTCAGGCGGATGGGCGCGGCAATGGCGAACACCACCGTGGAAATCAGCCCCGGCACCACGCCCAGGCCGAACAGAGTGAGGGTTGGGATCAGGTACACGAAGGTCGGTACGGTCTGCATCAGGTCGAGCACGGGGCGCATCATGGTGTAGAACATTGGCTTGTGTGCCGCGACGATACCCAGCGGCACGCCCACGGCCACGCACACCAGGGTGGCGAACAGCACCTGGGCCAGGGTTTCCATGGTTTCCTGCCAGTAGCCAAGGTTCAGGATCAGCAGGAACGACAGCACCACGAAGGCGGTCAGCCCCCATTTTCGCTGGATGAAGTGCGCCAGCGCGGCTATCAGGAAGATCAGGGCGAATGGGTTGAACCAGGTCAGGCAGAACGTCAGGCCGTGGATCATCGCTTCGAGGGAGGAGGAGATGGCGTCGAAGGTGCTGGCGCCGTGTCGCGTCAGCCAGTCGACGAAGCTGGCGATGTATTGGCCCAGCGGGATTTTATGATCTGTCAGCATGGTAGTGAACGTCCGCATGCAAGTTGAAAGAACGACTTGCGGCGGGCGCACCCGCCGCAAGGTCTGCGGTTACTGCGCAAGCTTGGCTTTTGCGGCTTCCAGGCCTGGTTTGCCATCCACGGTGGTCACGCCCGCCAGCCAGGTGTCGAGCACCTGGGGGTTTTTCTTCAGCCACGCCTTGGCGGCGGCGTCAGGCTTCATCTTGTCGTCGAGGATATTGCCCATCAGCGAGCTTTCCATCGGCAGGGTGAAGGCCAGGTTCTTCAACAGCTGGCCGACGTTGCTGCATTCCTGGGTGTAGCCCTTGCGCACGTTGGTATAGATGGTGGCCTGGCCGAAGTTGGGGCCGAAGTAGTCGTCGCCGCCGGTCAGGTACTTGATCTTGAAGCGGGTGTTCATCGGGTGCGGTTCCCAGCCCAGGAACACCACGTCGGTGCCGCGGCGGTTGGCGCGGTCCACCTGGCTGAGCATGCCGGCCTCGCTCGACTCCACTACCTTGAAGCCGGCGTCTTTCAAGCCGAAGGCGTTCTTGTCGATCATGCTCTGGATCAGGCGGTTGCCGTCGTTGCCCGGCTCGATGCCGTAGATCTTGCCGTCCAGTTCCTTCTTGAATTTGACGATGTCGCTGAAGTCATGCAGGCCCTTGTCGTAGAGCGCCTGGGGCACGGCCAGGGTGTACTTGGCGTTTTCCAGGTTGGCGCGCACGGTCTCCACGGTGCCGGCATCACGGTACGGCTTGATGTCGTTCTCCATGGTCGGCATCCAGTTGCCGAGGAATACGTCCATGTTCTTGCCGTCGGCCAGGGACTTGTAGGTCACGGGCACGGAAATCATGGTGGTGTTGGTCTTGTAGCCCAGCGACTGCAGCACGGCGCTGGTGACGGCGGTGGTGACAGTGATGTCGGTCCAGCCGACGTCGGAGAAATTGACGGTGTCGCATTGGGCCGGTTCTGCGGCGTGGGCCAGCATCGGCAGACTCAACATGGCGGCCAACAACAACGATGGTGAACCTTTCATGGGGTTGCGCTCCTGGATGTTTTTTCTCGGGCGGCCTGCTCAGGCTGACCCGCTTTCTGGTCGCGGTTGGGTGGCGGGCGGTGCGCCGCTGGGACAGCGCTAACCGGGTGCCTTGCAATCGAGTCGAGATTGATCATGGACCAGTGAAAATCCCGCGCCTACAGGGGGGGTCGTAACCAGTACATAGGGAGTCGCTTCCAGTGCCGGTGACGTCGCTTACAGATTTTCCGCACCCTGCAAGCGTGATTCTGGACCAGCGGCATGGCTGAAAACGCCTTCCTGGGGGCGCAGGCGTTGCTGGGCATGAGCGGGTCGGTTGCAGACGTCGCGCCCTGCGCCGCAAAGCCGATGATGAAGGCAATCCGGCGCACGCGGCTCAAGCGTAGCAGTTGCGCCAGCGGCCGCCCGTGGCGGCCCGGTCTGCCCAAATCAGGAGGTGCGCGGCAATGGCAATCAGTGTGTTTGACCTGTTCAAGATCGGCATCGGGCCGTCCAGCTCCCACACGGTGGGGCCCATGCGCGCCGCCGCGCTGTTCGTGCAGGGCTTGCGCGAACGCGGCGAGCTGCAACAGGTGCAACGGGTGGAAGTGCGCCTGTACGGCTCGCTGTCGGCCACCGGCGTCGGCCATGGCAGCGACAACGCCGTGATCATGGGCCTGATGGGCGAATGGCCGGACGCGGTGGACCCCACTACCATCAGCCTGCACATCGCCACCCTGCGTGAAACCGACACCCTGCAATTGGGCAACGAGCGGCCGATTCCGTTCGTGTGGCAGCGCGACATGCTGCTGCTCGACGAGAACCTGCCGTACCACCCCAACGCCATGACCCTGATCGCCGAAGGCGCGTTGGGTGAGCTGCACCGCGACACCTACTATTCGGTGGGCGGCGGCTTCGTGGTGGACTCGGCCCAGGCCGCCAGCGGCGTGCTCGACGCCGATAACACCGTGCTGCCCTACGACTTCGACACGGCGGTGGAACTGCTGGAGTTGTGCGAGCAAAACGACCTGCGTGTGTCGCAATTGATGATGGCCAACGAGAAGACCTGGCGCAGCGAGGAGGAGATCCGCGCGGGCCTGATGAAGCTCTGGCGGGCCATGCAGGACTGCGTGGAACACGGCCTCAAGCACGAAGGCATCCTGCCCGGTGGCCTCAACGTGCGCCGCCGCGCCGCGCGCCTGCACCGCAGCCTGCAAGAGCTGAACAAGCCCAACGTCATCGGCTCCACGCTCAGTGCGATGGAATGGGTCAACCTGTTCGCCCTGGCCGTGAACGAGGAGAACGCCGCCGGCGGGCGCATGGTGACGGCGCCGACCAACGGCGCGGCCGGCATCATCCCGGCGGTGCTGCACTACTACATGAAGTTCAGCGACGAGGTCAGCGAGGCCAACGTCGTCGATTACCTGCTGGCGGCAGCCGCCATCGGCATCCTGTGCAAGAAAAACGCCTCTATTTCCGGCGCCGAGGTGGGCTGCCAGGGCGAGGTGGGCTCGGCCTGCGCCATGGCGGCGGCAGGCCTGGCGGAGATCCTCGGCGCCACCCCGGCGCAGCTGGAAAACGCCGCCGAGATCGGCCTGGAACACAACCTGGGCCTGACCTGTGACCCGGTGGGTGGCCTGGTGCAGGTGCCGTGCATCGAGCGCAACGCCATCGCTGCGGTGAAGGCCATCAATGCCGCGCAAATGGCCCTGCGCGGCGACGGCCAGCACTTCATCTCCCTGGACCGGGTGATCCGCACCATGCGCGACACCGGCGCCGACATGCACGACAAGTACAAGGAGACTTCGCGCGGGGGCCTGGCGGTCAGCGCCATCGAATGCTGAGCCTGCGCCGTTTTCGTTCACGGCGCGGCGGCCTCGCAACCTTTTGGCGCGTTTAGCGCCTACCGTTCACTGCGCCGGCGTACTTCCCCTGGAGGGCGCCGGCCCGTGCTTGGGGTGACACTCGTTTCCCCCCTTCCACCCGTCGCTTCACACAAGTGCTACCGAAGTGCTCACAGCCCTTGAGGGCTGCAGTGGATGGCACCTTGCCGGCTGCGACGTCTGGCCGCAGAGCGACGTCGTTTTCAGGATTTATTGAATAGCCATTCAACTTTAGGCATGGCATTTGCGTTGTCATCGCAAAGCCCTCCAGCAAGCAGGGCCATAACAAGAGCCTCCGCCTGAGGCCATCACCCGCTTTGAGTGAGGAGATACCGCGATGACGTCGTTCAACTCCGGGGCCCAACCCCAGACCCGTACGCCTCAATCCATCGGCTTTTTGCTGCTGGATAATTTCACGCTGATTTCCCTGGCCTCTGCAGTAGAACCCCTACGCATGGCCAACCAGTTGTCCGGCCGCGAGTTGTATCGCTGGACCACCCTGAGCGTGGACGGCGGCCAGGTCTGGGCCAGCGACGGCCTGCAGATCACCCCGGATGCGGCAATGCACAAGGCTCCGGCCATGGATACCGTGATTGTCTGTGGCGGCATCGGCATTCAACGCACCGTGACCCGCGAGCACGTGACCTGGCTGCAGAGCCAGGCGCGCCAGTCCAAGCGCCTGGGCGCGGTGTGCACCGGCAGCTGGGCCCTGGCCTGCGCCGGCCTGCTCGACGGCTTCGATTGCAGCGTGCACTGGGAGTGCCTGGCGTCGATGCAGGAAGCCTTCCCGCGGGTGGCCATGAGCACCCGCCTGTTCACCCTCGACCGCAACCGCTTCACCAGCTCCGGCGGCACCGCGCCGCTGGACATGATGCTGCACCTGATCAGCCGCGACCACGGCCGCGAGCTGTCGGCGGCCATCTCGGAAATGTTCGTCTACGAGCGCATCCGCAACGAGCAGGATCACCAGCGCGTGCCGCTCAAGCACATGCTGGGCACCAACCAGCCGAAGCTGCAGGAAATCGTCGCGCTGATGGAAGCCAACCTGGAAGAGCCGATCGACCTGGATGAGCTGGCGGTGTATGTGTCGGTGTCGCGCCGACAGCTGGAGCGGCTGTTCCAGAAGTACCTGCACTGCTCGCCGTCGCGCTATTACCTCAAGCTGCGGTTGATTCGCGCGCGGCAGCTGCTCAAGCAGACGCCCATGTCGATCATCGAAGTGGCGTCGGTGTGCGGCTTCGTGTCTACGCCGCACTTCTCCAAGTGCTACCGCGAATACTTCGGCATTCCGCCGCGCGACGAGCGCGTGGGCTCCAACACCGCCCAGCAGGTGGCCATGATGCCGATTCCGCAGGCCATGGTGCTGGCGCCGTTGTCGGGGCCGATGTCGGCGTTGAGCCAGGCGCGCAACGAATCGACGTTTGCCAGCGTGCGGATTTAGGGCCTCGGACGCGGCCTTTGGCCGCTGCTCCATGGCATGCGAAAAAAACATTCCCGTAGCAGCGGCCGAAGGCCGCGTCAGGCAGCACAACCGATCATTCGGTAAACCCAAACACCCGCTTCGGCGTGCTCCACAGAATCTGCTCGCGCACCTTCTCATCCGGGAACAGTTGCTCCACCAGCAGCAACAGGCTGCCGATGTCCATGCGTTCGTTGGCACGCAGGAACGGCCAGTCCGACCCCCACATGCAGCGCTCGGCGCCGAACGCCTCCAGCAGCGCCAGCTGGTAGGGATGGCCGTCGGCCCACGGGTAGGCCTGGCGGGAAAACTTCGACAGCCCCGACAGTTTCACGAAGGTACGGTCCTTGTCTGCCAGCGACAGCAGCGCCTGGAACGCCGGCTGGCCAAGCCCCGCCGTCACGTCCGGGCGGCCGCTGTGGTCGATCAGCAGGGGCGTGCGGTTGCGCGTCAGCAGCGGCATCAGCGCGGGCAGCTGGTCGTCCATCACCTGCACCTGGGCGAACAGCTCCAGCTCGGCCAGGCGCCCCATCAGCCCATCTACGTCCAGGAACGGCGCGGTGCCGAGCATGGCCACGTTGAAGGCGATGCCCACCACGCCCTGGGCCTTGAGCGTCGCCAGTTCGTCGCTACCGATGGTCAGCGGCACCACGGCAATACCCTTGGAGCGCCCGGGGTTTGCCGCCAGCGCCGCCAGCAGGCAGCGGTTGTCGGTGTTGTAGCCCGAAGTAGGGCCGACGATCAGCGAGTGGCGAATGTTGTAGGCCTGCATCACCGCGCCGTACTGCAGCGCGGTACCCAGCTCATGCCCCTCGGGGCGGTACTGGGTGTCGGCGACGTAGGGGAACTGCACCGGGTCGAAGATGTGGTGGTGGCAGTCGATCTTGGGTTGGGTCAGTACACTCATGAATCACTCATTGGCTAGGCGCCTCGACCACGCGTGGCGCAGCGCGGTCGGTCGCAGGTTCGGCTACGGCATTGCGGTGGTTGACGATGGCCAGCGCGGCGAACAGGGCCGGGATCGACAACACGATGAAAATACTGGTGGTGCCCGGGAACGCGCCCAGCAGCAAGCCGCCCATGGACGAGCTGATGATAGCGCCGCTGCGGCCGATGCCGTGCATCCAGCTGACACCGGTGGCACGCATTTCGGTGGGGTAGAAGGTCGGTGAGAACGCCTGCAGGCCGGTCTGCGCGCCGTTCACGCACATGCCGCTGACGAACACCAGCATGCCCAGCACGGTAGGGCCGAAGCCGAAGATGCCCTCGGCCAGCAGGCAGCACATGCCCAACAGGTAGAACAGGCCGATGACCTTCTTGCGCGACTTGAAGTGGTCCATCAGGCTGCCCACCAGCAGGCCACCCAGGGTGCCGCCCAGTTGGAACAGGCCGGCGGTGATGGCGGCTTTCTCCAGGCTCAGGCCACCGGCGCGCATGATGGTCGGCAGCCAGCCGTTGAGCAGGTAGATCACGAACAGGCCCATGAAATAGGTCAGCCACAGCATCAGCGTGCCGTGGGCGTAGCCGTTGGAGAACAGCTTGAACACCTGGGCCTTCTTGTCCAGGGCCGGCGTCTTGAGGGTAAAGCGCGTGCCCTCGGCAAACGCGCCGCCCATGCGCCGCAGGATGTCGCCGATGCTGCCCTGGGCGTGGTTGCGCACCACCATGTACAAGGTCGATTCGGGCAGCAGCCACACCAGCAACGGCAGCACGATGAGTGGGCAGATACCGCCCAGCAGCAGCACCGACTTCCAGCCGCCCACCGGCAGCAGCCCCGCGGCGACGAAACCGCCAGCGCCGGAGCCGATGTTGAAGCCGCAGTACATCAGCGTGATCAGCAGGCCACGACGGCGCTCGGGCATGTATTCCGACACCAGGGTCACGCAGTTGGGCATCACCGCGCCCAGGCCCAGGCCGGTGAGGAAGCGCAGCAGGGCCATTTCATAGGGGTTGCGGGCGAAGGTGCACATCACGCTGAACAACGCGAAGCAGAAGATCGACACCAGCAGCACGCGCTTGCGGCCCAGGCGGTCGGAGTAGGGGCCGGCCACCAGCGCGCCCAGGGCCACGCCGAACATCGCCGCGCCCAGGATCAGGCCCATTTGCGCTGGCGCCAGGCCCCAGTCCTGCACCAGGGCGGGGGCGATGAAGCCCATCACCGCGGCGTCGTAGCCGTCGAACAGAATGATCAGCGAGCACAGTGCGAGCACCAGCCACTGGTAGGGGGAAATGGCGCGTGAGTCGATCCACGCCTTGACGTCTACAGCAGGGCGGTTGTTCATCGGCATACTCTCTTTCTTGTCATGGCGCCAAGGCGCTGTAGGAAAGAAGTTACGACTGGATCAACGGGCCGTCTGCCGCGAAACGGTTATGCGGGTATGTGTTTTGTTTATGTTGGGGTAGCAGGGAGGTGTCTGGCCCGCGGTTTGCGGGCCAGCAGGCAGGGGCTCAGGCGCGCGATTGCTGGAAGTGGGCGAGGGCGGGCAGTAGTTGCTTGTCGATGGCCTGGCGCACGGCCGGCAGGATGGTGGCGCTGCCGGTCAGCAGTTGCTCGACCATTTTGCGCAGGGCCTTGGCGCGCGCCTCGCTGAGGCCGCGCACCGCACATTCGCAGGCCTGCTCGGCGCTGGCGCCGGCGGGCATCTCGAAGCCCAGGGCCTTGAGTTGGCCGAGCAGGTCATCCTGGTCAATCAGATCCACGTGCATCATGAGGCGAGTCCTTTGGTGAGGGGCTTTTGGCCGATTCTGTAAGCGCCGGCACGGCGCGGCAAGGGGCGATCGTCGCCATGGCCGCGGTGGGCATGAGCGTGTCGTTTTCGGCTAAATCCCGGGGGGCGGGGCAGGGCACACTGGCGTCGGCTTCCAGCGTGCGGGTCTGGTCACCTTCGACGCGCTGTTCGCAGTACACTGCGCCCCGATCCGGATACGGCTGGATCGGGGCTTTTTTTGTTGAAAACCAGGGGCCGTCAGATTTCAATCTTTTCGAAGTCTTCGCGGCGGCGCTCGCCCAACCTGGTTTCAATTTCGTCCCTGAAGTTGGCAAATACGGTGGGGTTCATCGTCGACAGTTGCGCGCTGCCATACAGGCGCAGATCGGATTTGTTCCACGAAACGAACAGCACTTTGCCTTTGTTGATCTTGGCTTCGTAGTAGTTACAGTTCAATAACGCCTTGACCAGGCCGGCCTTGGTCTCGCCACAGGGCATCATCTGGAAACCACCATTGCGATCGGTGCTGGTGTGCCTCTCGAAGGCCTTCAACGGCTGATCCTTCTGTGCCAGCGCGTTGAGGGATTCCTTGAACGAGGCAAGCAGCGAAGCAACAATGCCGCCGCCACCGGCCGCGGCCCCGGCCATCAGCCGCACCGCCATCTGGTCGATGCTGACACTGGTGTTGTTGGTTTTCATCTCCTGGAACTGGTAGCTGCGCAGGTTCCAGCCGATGACACCCAGCACGTGGGTGTATTCTTCGTACCATTTCACGATCTGTGCTTTTTTATCGAACTTCTTCGAGGCTGCGCGTTGAGCGAAGTAGGTGCAGGTTTCGACATCAAACACGTTCTGTTGCGACATGTCCTCTTCAAAGGTCATCAGGCTCGAGCCGCTGGTGCTGGCATGCTTGTCGCCCTCTGCCGGAACATAATCACCTTCGTCATCGTAACGGTTGTTGAGGGTGCTGAAAGAGGGGGCGGCAATTTCCGGTTCAGCCAGTTCAATGGCATCGAACGCGGCCAGGCGCGCACGGATGGAGAGTTCGCTGTAGTCGATCATGGACATGTTTCAAATTCCCTTTCAGTGGTAGGCGAGCTGCCCGGTACACGTTTGTGCCGGGCAGTGAGGTAATTATTGATTGCCTCGTAGAACCGCTGAAGAGGGAAAAAACGCTGCGCAGGGATCACACCCAACTGACACGATCAGCGCTGGGGCAAGTTGATGATGCGGCCAATAAATGCCGTTGCAGGAAGGGCTGCCTGGTGCGAACTGAAAGTTGCCAGCTTATCAAGCACAGTGGTGTCGAAGGCCGCGGCGCGTGGCCCAGCCAGGTCCACATGCAGCAGCATCTGTTCGGAGGCGGCCACGGGCTGATCCGAACCAGGCACGTGCAGGCTGTGGTAGAGGTGCACGCGTTTGTGATCACTCGCCACAATATGCGTGCATACCTGTACCTCTGCCCCAAGCTTTACCTCATGCAGATAGTTGAGGTGGCACTCCAGGGTAAACAACGAGCGCTGGTCACGGGCCGGATCAATGCCGACGGCGGCCATGAACGCATCAGTGGCATAGCTGAAAATCAGCAGGTAGAAGGCATCGCGCAGATGCCCGTTGTAGTCCACCCACTCCTCCAGCACCGGCGTGCGGTAGGTGATCATTCGGCGAACTCCATGCCGTGTTTCGCCTTGGTCGCGCGTACGGCCTCCAGCACCGCCAGCAGGCAATCGTCGCGGTAGCGTTCCAGGGCGGCGATGCTGTGGTTGCCCAGTTGTGTGGTGGTGCCGTCGACCACGTCATCGATCAGCTTGTTGGTGAGCTCCGGTGCCGGCAGGTAGGTCCAGGGCAGTTTCAGGGCCGGGCCGAACTGGTTCATGAAGTGGCGCATGCCGGCGTCGCCGCCTGCCAGGGTGTAGGTCAGGAACGTGCCCATGAACGACCAACGCAGGCCGGCGCCGAAGCGGATGGCGTCGTCGATCTCGCCGGTGGTGGCCACGCCATCGTTGACCAGGTGCAGGGCCTCGCGCCACAGCGCTTCGAGCAGGCGGTCGGCGATGAAGCCGGGGACTTCCTTGCGCACGTGCAGCGGGCGCATGCCCAGTGACTCATACACCTGCATGGCGGTTTGTACGGCTTCGGGCGCGGTCTGGCGGCCGCCCACCACTTCCACCAGCGGCAGCAGGTACACCGGGTTGAACGGGTGGCCTACCACGCAGCGTTCGGGGTGGGTGGCGCCTTCGTAGAACTCGCTGGGCAACAGGCCCGAGGTGCTGGAGCCGATCAGGGCGTCAGGCTTGGCGGCAGCGCTGATTTTCGCGTGCAGCTCCAGTTTCAGCTCCAGGCGTTCGGGCGCGCTTTCCTGGATGAAGTCGGCGTTGCGCACGCAGGCTTCGATGGTGTCGACGAACTGCAGGCGCTCCTGCGAGGCGCCAGGCGCCAGGCCATTGTGCACCAAGGCCGGCCAGGCGTTGGCAACGCGCTGGCGCAGCGCGGCCTCGGCGCCGGGGGCCGGGTCCCAGGCCACCACGTCCAGGCCGTGGGCCAGGGCGCGGGCCACCCAGCCGCTGCCGATGACGCCGCTGCCCAGCGCGGCGAAGGTCTTGATCTCGGTAATGAAGGTCATGGCGGTTCCTTAGGTGCGACGGGTGAGGTTCATCTTCGCGCGGCCCTCGGCCGGGGTGAGCACGCGGGCGCCCAGGCGGGTGAGGATCTCGGTGGCGCGTTCCACCAGTTGGCCGTTGCTGGCGAGCACGCCCTTTTCCAGCCACAGGTTGTCTTCCAGGCCCACGCGCACGTTGCCGCCCAACAGCACCGCCTGTGCGGCCATGGGCATCTGCATGCGACCGATGCCGAAGCCGGCCCACACGGCGTCCGCCGGTAGGTTGTCGACCATGGCTTTCATGGTGGTGGTGTCGGCCGGCGCGCCCCATGGAATGCCCAGGCACAGCTGGAACAGCGGGTCGTGCAGCAGGCCTTCCTTGATCATCTGCTTGGCGAACCACAGGTGGCCGGTGTCGAAGATTTCCAGCTCGGCTTTCACCCCCAGCTCGGTGATGCGCCTGGCGCCGGCGCGCAGCTGCGCCGGGGTGGACACGTAGATGCTGTCGCCGTCGCCGAAGTTGAGCGTGCCGCAGTCCAGGGTGCAGATCTCCGGCAGCAGTTCCTCCACGTGGGCCAGGCGGGCCAGCGGGCCGACCAGGTCGGTGTTGGGGCCGAACTCCATGGGCGACTCGCCTGGGCCGATCTCCAGGTCGCCGCCCATGCCGGCGGTGAGGTTGACGATGATGTCGACGTCGGCCTCGCGGATGCGCTCCATCACCTCGCGGTACAGGGCCACGTCGCGGCTGAACTTGCCGGTTTGCGGGTCGCGCACGTGGCAGTGGACCACGGTGGCGCCGGCTTTGGCGGCTTCCACGGCGGCAGCGGCGATCTGTTGCGGGGTGATGGGCACCAGGTGGCTCTTGCCGGTGGTGTCGCCGGCGCCGGTGAGGGCGCAGGTGATGATCACGTCGTGGTTCATGTTGGCTCCTTTATTGCGGGCGCACGTCTCCCGTAGGAGCCGGCCTTGGCCGCGATGGCATTACCGCTGTGCCTGGTCGGGCGCGGTGGCTGCATCGCGACCAAGGTCGGCTCCTACAGGAACGGGTTTAGGGATTGGTGGTGAGTTGCAGGTTCTGCTCGGCCGGCTTGCCGTCGAAAGTCGTCACGCCTGCCAGCCAGCGTTTCTGGTCTTCAGGGTGGGCCTTGAGCCAGGCCTTGGCGGACTCCAGGGCGTCCTTGTGGTCCAGCAGCGGCTGCATCATGCGGCTCTCGTCTTCGGCGCTGAAGGTCAGGTTGGTTAGCAGTTTGTCCACGTTGGGGCAGCGGCTGGCGTAGTCCGGCGCGGTCACCGTCCATACCGTGGCCATGCCCTCGTTGGGGCCCAGCGCGCCTTCGCTGCCGCTGAGGTAGGTCATCTTCAGGTTGACGTTCATGGGGTGCGGCGCCCAGCCGAAGAACACGATGGCTTCGTTGCGCTGAGTGGCGCGGGTCACGGCCGAGAGCATGCCGGCCTCGCTGGATTCCACCAGCTGGAAGCCGCCCAGGCCGAACTGGTTCTTGGCGATCATGTCCTTGATCTGCTTGTTGGCGCCCGAGCCGGGCTCGATGCCGTAGATCTTGCCGCCCAGTTCCTTCTTGAACCTGGCGATATCAGCGAAGCTCTTCAGGCCCTTGTCGGCCAGGTAGGTGGGCACGGCCAGGGTGGCGCGGGCGTCCTTGAGGCTGGGTTCGGCCAGCACCTTGACCTGCTGCTGTTCCACGAAGGGCGTGATGGTCTGGGTCATCAGCGGGTTCCAGTAGCCCAGGAACAGGTCCAGGCGCTGGTCGCGGATGCCGGCGAAGATGATCTGCTGGGAGGCGCTGGTCTGCTTGGTCTGGTAGCCCAGGCCGTCGAGCAGCACTTGGGTCATGGCGCTGGTGGCCATCACGTCGGTCCAGTTGACCACGCCCAGGCGCACGTTCTTGCAGCTTTCGGGTTCGGCGGCCTGGGCGGCCGACAGCATCGCGGTACTGGTGAGCATCAGCAGACAGCAGCTGATCAGTCTTTTCATGATGGCTCCTCTCGCGGTAGTTTCTAGTTATTGGGGGAAGGGCGTCTGCGCACCCTGGACAACAAGGTAGCCTGCCCGGCGCCGGTAAATTCGCACTGCGGCGACCCGCACTTGCACTGCGGCGACCTGCGGCGTATTAACGAGGCTTCCCTGCACGAGAGCGGCCATGTCCCAGGACTACTACTTCCTCTTGCTACCCGGCTTCTCCGCCATCGGCTTTATCTCCGCGGTAGAGCCCTTGCGGGTGGCCAACCGCTTTCGCGGCGAGCTGTACCGCTGGCATGTGCTGAGCCTGGACGGTGGGCCGGTGCTGGCCAGCAACGGCATGTCGGTGAACGCCGACGCCGCGCTGGAGGCCCTGGGGCCCGGGGCGACGTTGCTGGTAGTGGCCGGCTTCGAACCGCTCAAGGCGGTCACCCCGGCCCTGCAGCAGTGGCTGCGGCGGTTGGACCATAACGGCGTGAGCCTGGGCGGCATCGACACCGGTGCCTTCGTGCTGGCCAGGGCCGGCCTGCTCGACGGCTACCGCGCCACCCTGCACTGGGAGGCACTGGATGCCTTCAAGGAAACCTTCCCGCAGCTGGAGGTGACCCAGGAACTGTTCGAGATCGACCGCCGGCGCATCACCTCGGCCGGCGGCACCGCCTCCATCGACCTGATGCTCGACCTGATCGCCCAGGCCCACGGCAGTGCCCTGGCCATCGAGGTGTCGGAGCAGTTCGTGGTCGGGCGTATTCGCCCGCGCAAGGACCACCAGCGCATGCAGATCGCCTCGCGCTATGGCGTCAGCAACAAGAAGCTGGTGCAGGTGATTGGCGAGATGGAACAGCACACCGAGCCGCCGCTCAGTACCCTGGCTTTGGCGGAAGGCATCAACGTCACCCGCCGGCAGCTGGAGCGGCTGTTCAAGTTGCACCTCAACGACACGCCCAGCGCCTTTTACCTGCGCCTGCGCCTGGAAAAAGCCCGGCAGCTCCTGCGCCAGACTGGCATGAGCGTGCTGGAGGTAAGCCTTGCCTGCGGCTTCGAGTCGGCGTCGTATTTCACCCGTAGCTACCGCGCACGGTTCGGGCGGTGCCCGCGGGAGGAGCGGCGCAGGGAGGGGGTGGTGTGAGGTGAATTATGGTAAATTATACTTGGCTGTATAATTTATACATGCGTCTATAATTGAGTGTAAAACCATGAGTAGCTCTGCAGGCTTTGTTTTTCGTCGCCCCGTGCTGGCCGGCCAGATTGCGGATGGGCTGACCGGTGCGGGCCTGCTGGACTACAGCTCCGGGCTGTTCCTGGCCGCGCCCCGGCGTACCGGGAAAAGCACCTTCCTGCGCGAGGACTTGATCCCCGAGTGCCAGAAACGTGGCTGGCTGGCGGTGTATGTCGACCTGTGGAGCGACCGTGAAACTGATCCGGCAGAGCTGATCGCCACGGCCATCGCCAATGCGCTGGTGCCGTTTGAGAAAGGCATTCGCAAGCTCGCCAAATCCCTGGGGGTGGATAAGCTCAATTTCCTGCGCACGCTTTCCTGGGATTTCACCCAGCCGCGGCTGCCACCGGGCGCGACGCTCAGCCAGGCGCTGGAACTGTTGCACCAGGCTTCGGGGCAATCGCTGGCGCTGGTGATCGATGAAGCCCAGCACGCGCTCAGCACTGATAGCGGCATCAACGCCATGTTCGCGCTGAAGGCTGCCCGGGACGAGCTGAACCAGGGGCGTGAGAAGCCGGGCGTGTATATGGTTTTCACCGGTTCGAACCGGGACAAGCTGGCGCATCTGGTGCTGAGCCGCAGCCAGCCGTTCTTTGGCTCCAGTGTCACTACTTTTCCGCTGCTCGGCAAAGAGTTCACCAGCGCCTATACCGCATGGCTGAACAAGCATCTGGCGCAGAGCAACCAGTTCGATGCTGCCGACGTGGAGCATGCCTTCGAGCAGGTGGGGCGGCGTCCGGAAATGCTGCGCGCGATCATCAGTACCGTGGCGCTGGAACTTGGAGAGGCCGGAAATCTTGGCGCGCTGTTGCGCAGCGGCGCCGAGGCCGTGCTCGCGGGTGCCTGGAACGAATTCGAAAGCGCGTGGAACACCCTGACCTTGCCGCAACGCGCCGTGTTGCAGGTGATGGTGGATCGCTCGCTGGCCAGCGAACCGTTCGCGCCTTTCGCCGATGCCACCGTGCTTGCAGTCAGCAAGGTGCTGGAAACACTGGGCAGTGACCTGGTGCCTGGTACCCAGACCATCCAGGCCAGCATCGAGGCGTTGCGCGAGAAAGAACTGGTGTGGAAATCCAGCCGGGGTGCCTATGTGTTGGAGGACAAGTCCTTTGCCCATTGGCTAAGCCTGCGCAAACCGGCGTAGCAGCTGCCGCAGGCTGCGTCCGGGGCGCCGCGGTCCTGCAGGCACGCCGCCGGACGCCGCCTTCGGCAGCTGCTACGCGGATGCTTATACCGCTTAGCTCGCGTCGCCTGCTTCGCGGCCAAGGCCGGCTCCTACCACGAACGCTGTAGGAGCCGACTTTAGTCGCGATGCAGACGAAGCCATTTCAAGACGTTTGGCTGTTCAGCAGGGCTTGGACCAGGCCGCGGGCCGTGTCGATTTGTTGGGCCAAGGACAGCGCCAGGCCGTGGGCGGTGTCACCGGGGCATTCGGTGAGTTCGAAGGCGCAGGCTTCGGCACCCTTGAGCAAGACGCTCAGGTGCGCCAGGGCATCCTCGGCGCTGAAGCCTGGGGTGATAGTGAAGAGGGGGAGGTTGTTGGCGTCGAGAGGGCCGAAGGTGGCGGTCCCGGTCTGGCAGTTGTTCATTTGCTATCTCTCTGGCAAAGGCTGGCACCTTCCTTCTCACGGGAGAGGTGGCAGCTGTTCGCGGGGTGAGAAACCGGGAGATAGAACCGGCCAGGCATAAGCCCGCCCGCGAGCAGCTGCCATAACTGGCTGCCTTTCGCGATCTACCTCCGGGTTCTCACACCCGGCCGTCAGGTTTGACGACGGACGGAAGAGTAGCATCGCCCCCCGGGGGACTCGTGTCAGGCATTTCCGATCATACAGTAGTCCCGTTCCCAATCACCCCCGTAGCAGCTGCCGCAGGCGGCGTCCGGGGCACCGCGATTCTGCAAGCACGCCGCCACGGGCGGTGACGTCAGCGGGTCTTGAGCAGCAGGGCGCACGCGGCCTTGTAGGCGTCGTGCTGATATTTGTTCAGCGAGGCGGGCAGGGCGAGGTCGTGTTTCTTCGCCTGGGCGTTGATGGTCTGCGGCGACACCAACTGCACGTCGCAGCCTTCCAGCAGCTGCAGCATGCCTTCGATTTTGAAGGTGATGGGGCCGCCGGCGAATTCGCCCTTCTTGCTGCGTTTCTTGATGGCCAGGTGGGTGATGCCGTTGGCGCTGACGAACTCGGCAAGCTGACGGGCAAAGGCTTTCACCTGCGCGGCATCCTCATCGTCGTCCAGGGCCAGTTTCTTTAGTGGCAACGCCAGGTGCTCAAGGGTGCCGCTTGCGTGGCTGGCCAGGGCGAAGATGGCTTCACTGGCTTTGATGTCGATACCGCAGATTTTCATAAAATGCCTTGGTGAAAGAGGGGCTTACTGCTCGGGCACATCGCCTTCGTCACCCGGGTTGGCCAGGGTCTGCAGGTATTCCGACCGTTCGTCGCTCTTCTGTGCGATGCAGTCGTCCTGGGCAGTGGTGAATTCCGGGGTGCCCGGCTTGGCTTCGAAGGTCTCGATGGCGCAGTCGGCGTCGCGGGTCTTCTCCCACTGGGCCTGGGCGGCCGTAATCAGGTCCTTCATTTTCGCCTGCTTGGCCGGCTCGCCGCTGAAGTTGGTCTTGGCGCGGTCGAGCAGGTCCTTGTAGGCATCCTTGAGCTCGCTTTCGGCGGTTTTCTTGTTGTACGCCGAGCAGGCCAGGCTGGCCTTGCTGTCGTCAACGTTGTCGCAGGGGGTAGGGCCGTCTTCGGCCGCGTGGGCACCCAGGGAAGCCAGAGCCAATACCAGTAACCAAGATTTCATGTGCGAGATCCCCGCCAAGATGAGCAGAACAATGGCGGGGATTTTGGCGCACGGCGGGGCTAAAGAACAGGGGCTGTCAGTGAAACTCTGTGGTCAGGCGGGGCATTTTGTCCCTTCTGCTGCGTCGCTCACAGGTGGATCTGCTCCCACAACCGCCGGCGCTCCTCCTCAAACCATGGCGTGAGGGTAGCCATCATGGTGTCGAACCGGCCCAAGGGGAGCGTCACGCTGAACCCCCTGGCAAGTTCATCGCTGGCCGAAGGGTAACTTGACGCGCCTAGCAGCTTGCCTGACAGGGTGAACGCACCGTAGATCGTCACAAACACAGCGCCCAGCAACAGCTCCCCGCGACTGGTGAGGGAGGGCACGGGCAGAATTCTCAGCGCAAACTGTTTATCGCTGACCGCGCTGCTGGCGCGCAGCAGCCCGCTGGCCGGGGTAGAGCTGCGTAGCGCGGCGATACTCCTGCTGATCAGCGTATTAGCCCCTGCGCAGCCTATGACTGATGCCATTCGCCTTGCGACCCGCTCCACTTCATCCAGGCCATACATCTCGCGACGAGTGACGGTGCCGTTCCCTGATGCCTGCCAGCCCAAGGTGACCAGCGTCTGGCGGTATACCTGCTGCCAGCCCAGGCTTCCAATCGGATGGTGCTCGCCGGCTCGCAGCCCAGCCAGATACGTACACCGGTCAATGCCGTCCAGGTGCTCGTCGCTGATGCCGCGGGACACCGTCATGATGTTGCTCTCGACCACCAGGGCCAGGTCGTTGTGGCAGGCACTTGGCCTTTTGCAGCTGTGTCGCTCGTCCGTAATCATACAATCGCCCTCATCCGTAGGCCGCAGGAACAGCCGCGGATTGCGACTGATATTTGCCAGCGCCACCCTAGACGCCAGACCGCCCGGTAGGTAAATCGGCAAGGCTTCCGGCCCTTGAAATTCGGGGCCGGCGCCCGGCTTGACGCTTTCAGTGATTCCCCTGTCGTTTTTGCATCCGGCTGCCGGGGCGCGCAGGCATATGCTGGCTCCAAAGCGCCGGCAGACGATTCGGCGCAGGTACATACCTAAAGGGGACAGCCTGATGAGCCCAGCCGAACTGCACGCCGACAGCATCGTTATCGACGGGCTGATCATTGCCAAATGGAACCGTGAGCTGTTCGAGGACATGCGCAAGGGCGGCCTGACCATGGCCAACTGCACCGTCTCGGTGTGGGAAGGCTTCCAGGCCACCGTCGACAGCATCTGCAAGAGCCAGAAGTTGATGCGCGAAAACAGCGACCTGGTGATGCCCGTGCGCAGCACCGCCGACATCCGCAAGGCCAAGGAGCTGGGCAAGACCGGTATCCTCTTTGGCTTCCAGAACGCCCATGCCTACGAAGACCAGATCGGCTACGTGGAAGTGTTCAAGCAGCTGGGCGTGGGCATCGTGCAGATGTGCTACAACACCCAGAACCTGGTGGGCACCGGCTGCTACGAGCGCGACGGCGGCCTGTCGGGCTTCGGCCGCGAAATTGTCGCCGAAATGAACCGCGTGGGCGTGATGTGCGACCTGTCCCACGTAGGCTCCAAGACGTCCGAGGAAGTGATTCTCGAATCGAAAAAGCCGGTGTGCTACTCCCACTGCCTGCCTTCGGGGCTCAAGGAGCACCCGCGCAACAAGTCCGACGCGGAACTGAAGTTCATCGCCGACCACGGCGGCTTCGTGGGCGTGACCATGTTCGCGCCGTTCCTGGCCAAGGGCATCGAGTCGACCATCGACGACTACGCCGAAGCCATCGAGTACACCATGAACATCGTCGGTGAAGACTCCATTGGCATCGGCACCGACTTCACCCAAGGCCACGGCCAGGACTTCTTCGAATACCTGACCCACGACAAGGGCTACGCCCGGCGCCTGACCAACTTCGGCAAAATCATCAACCCGCTGGGCATCCGCACCGTGGGCGAATTCCCGAACCTGACCGAGACCCTGCTCAAGCGCGGCCACAGCGAACGCGTGGTGCGCAAGATCATGGGCGAAAACTGGGTCAACGTTCTGAAGGACGTGTGGGGCGAGTAACGCCTTAACCCGCCTCACCCCCTTATTTCAAATTTCTGGAGTTAAGTTTCCATGGCCAAGATCGCCCCGCAATTGCCAATAGAAGTCGACAGCGAGACCGGTGTCTGGACCTCAGACGCCCTGCCGATGCTGTACGTACCGCGGCATTTCTTCGTCAACAACCACATGGGCATCGAGGAAGTGCTGGGCGCCGACGCCTACGCCGAGATCCTCTACAAGGCTGGCTATAAATCCGCCTGGCACTGGTGCGAGAAGGAAGCCGAATGCCATGGCCTGGAAGGCGTGGCGGTGTTCGAGCACTACATGAAGCGCCTGTCGCAACGCGGCTGGGGCCTGTTCAAGATCCAGGGCATCGACCTGGAAAAAGGCACCGCCAGCGTCAAGCTTGAGCACTCGTGCTTCGTGTACGTGTACGGCAAGGTCGGCCGCAAGGTGGACTACATGTTCACCGGCTGGTTCGCCGGCGCCATGGACCAGATTCTGGCTGCCAAGGGCAGCGCCATCCGCACCGTCGCCGAGCAGGTGTACGGCGGTTCGGAAGAAGGCCACGAAGATGGCCTGTTCACCGTCAAGCCGTTGTAAGTCGAGGACACCGTCATGGCTTTCGAAGCGATGTTCCAGCCGATCCAGATCGGCAAGTTGACGATCCGCAACCGCGTGCTCAGCACCGCGCACGCCGAGGTCTACGCCACCGATGGCGGCATGACCACCGATCGTTACGTCAAATACTACGAAGAGAAAGCCAAGGGCGGCATCGGCCTGGCGATCTGCGGCGGCTCGTCCAGCGTGGCCATCGACAGCCCCCAGGGCTGGTGGAAATCGGTGAACCTGGCCACCGACAAGATCATCCCGCACTTCCAGAACCTGGCCGACGCCATGCACAAGCATGGCGCCAAGATCATGATCCAGATTACCCACATGGGCCGCCGCTCGCGCTGGGACGGCGAGCACTGGCCCACGCTGATGTCGCCGTCGGGCATCCGCGAGCCGGTGCACCGCGCCACCTGCAAGACCATCGAGCCCGAGGAAATCTGGCGCGTGATCGGCAACTACGCCAGCGCTGCGGCGCGGGCCAAGGCCGGCGGCCTGGACGGCGTGGAGCTGTCGGCGGTGCACCAGCACATGATCGACCAGTTCTGGAGCCCGCGGGTCAACAAGCGTACCGACGAATGGGGCGGCAGCTTTGAAAACCGCATGCGCTTCGGCCTGGAAGTGATCAAGGCCGTGCGCAAGGAAGTGGGCCCCGACTTTTGCGTGGGCCTGCGCATCTGCGGCGACGAATTCCACCCCGATGGCCTCAGCCACGAGGACATGAAGCAGATCGCCAAGTATTACGACGACACTGGCATGATCGACTTCATTGGCGTGGTGGGCTCGGGTTGCGACACCCACAACACCCTGGCCAACGTTATCCCCAACATGAGTTATCCACCGGAGCCGTTCCTGCACCTGGCCGCTGGTATCAAGGAAGTGGTCAAGGCGCCGGTGCTGCACGCGCAGAACATCAAGGACCCCAACCAGGCCACGCGCATTCTCGAAGGCGGCTACGTGGACATGGTGGGCATGACCCGCGCGCACATCGCCGACCCGCACCTGATCGCCAAGATCAAGATGGGCCAGGTGGACCAGATCAAGCAGTGCGTGGGCGCCAACTACTGCATCGACCGCCAGTACCAGGGCCTGGACGTGCTGTGCATCCAGAACGCCGCCACCTCGCGTGAATACATGGGCGTGCCGCACATCATCGAGAAATCCACCGGGCCCAAACGCAAGGTGGTGGTTGTCGGTGCCGGCCCGGCGGGCATGGAGGCGGCGCGGGTGTCGGCCGAGCGTGGCCACGACGTGACGCTGTTCGAGAAGAAAGACTTCATCGGCGGGCAGATCACCACGGCGTCGAAGGCGCCGCAACGTGACCAGATCGCCGGCATTACCCGCTGGTTCCAGCTGGAACTGGCGCGCCTGAAGGTGGACCTGCGCCTGGGCACTGCCGCCGACGCGGCGACCATTCGCGACCTGCGCCCCGACGTGGTGGTGCTGGCCGTGGGCGGCCACCCGTTCCTGGAGCAGAACGAGCACTGGGGCGCCGAAGAAGGCCTGGTGGTGAGCAGCTGGGACGTGCTGGACGGCAAGGTGGCACCGGGCAAGAACGTGCTGGTGTACGACACCATCTGCGAGTTCACCGGCATGTCGGTGGCCGACTTCCTCGCCGACAAGGGCGCCCAGGTGGAGATCGTCACCGACGACATCAAGCCGGGCGTGGCGATTGGAGGTACGTCGTTCCCCACCTACTACCGCAGCATGTACCCGAAAGAAGTGATCATGACCGGCGACTTCATGCTGGAAAAGGTCTACCGCGAGGGCGACAAGCTGGTGGCGGTGCTGGAGAACGAGTACACCGGGGCCAAGGAAGAGCGCGTGGTGGACCAGGTGGTGGTGGAGAACGGCGTGCGGCCGGACGAGAAGCTCTATTACGAGTTGAAGCAGGAGTCGCGCAACAAGGGCCAGATGGACATCGAGGCGCTGTTTGCCATCCAGCCGCAACCGGCGCTGAGCCAGGCCGGCGATGGCTACCTGCTGTACCGCATCGGCGACTGCGTGGCCCAGCGCAACACCCATGCGGCGATCTACGACGCCCTGCGCCTGTGCAAGGACTTCTAAGCTCGGCGTAACCGCGTAGCAGCTGCCGCCAGGCGGCGTCGGGCCGCACCGCGGCCCCTGCGATCCTGACCCGGACGAAAGTCCTGCGGCCTTTATCGCAGCCTGGCGGCAGCTCCTACAGGAACGCATTTATTTCGCTGTACTGGTGGGAGCCCCCCCATGCTGAACACTATCCTCCCCATCCTGCTATTCGCCGCCCTGGCCCTCGGCGTGCTCGGCGCCGTGCGCCGGGTGCGCCTGTGGCGCCAGGGCCGGCCGGCTGCCGTCGACCTGCTGGGCGGCCTGCTGGCCATGCCGCGGCGCTACATGGTCGACCTGCACCACGTGGTGGCGCGCGACAAATTCATCGCCAACACCCACGTGGCCACGGCCGGTGGCGCGGTGCTGTCCATCGTCCTGGCGATCCTGGTGCACGGCTTCGGCCTGCATAACCGCATCCTTGGCTACGCACTGCTGTTCGCTACCGTGGTGATGTTCGTCGGCGCCGTGTTCGTCTTCAAACGCCGCCTGAACCCGCCTTCGCGGCTGTCGAAAGGCCCATGGATGCGCCTGCCGAAAAGCCTGCTGGCGTTCTCTGCAAGCTTCTTCCTGCTGACCCTGCCGGTGGCTGGCATCCTGCCCGCCGATTTCGGCGGCTGGGTGTTGGCGGCGGTTCTGGCGGTGGGCGTGCTGTGGGGCGTGTCCGAGCTGTTCTTCGGCATGACCTGGGGCGGGCCCATGAAGCACGCCTTCGCCGGTGCCCTGCACCTGGCCTGGCACCGCCGCGCCGAGCGCTTTGGCGGCGGCCGTTCCACCGGCCTTAAACCGCTGAACCTGGCTGATCCGGCTGCGCCGCTGGGCGTGGAAAAACCCAAGGACTTCACCTGGAACCAGCTGCTGGGCTTCGACGCCTGCGTGCAGTGCGGCAAGTGCGAGGCGGCTTGCCCGGCGTTCGCCGCCGGCCAGCCGCTGAACCCCAAGAAACTGATCCAGGACATGGTCGTGGGCCTGGCCGGTGGCACCGATGCTCACTTCGCCGGCAGCCCGTACCCGGGCAAGCCGATTGGCGAGCACGGCGGCAACCCGCACCAGCCCATCGTCAACGGCCTGGTGGACGCCGAAACCCTGTGGTCGTGCACCACCTGCCGCGCCTGCGTGGAGGAGTGCCCGATGATGATCGAGCACGTCGACGCCATCGTCGACATGCGCCGCCACCTCACCCTGGAAAAAGGCGCTACCCCGAACAAGGGCGCCGAGGTGCTCGACAACCTGATCGCCACCGACAACCCCGGCGGCTTCAACCCCGGCGGCCGGATGAACTGGGCGGCCGACCTGAACCTCAACGTGATGAGCGAGAAGAAGACCGCCGACGTGCTGTTCTGGGTCGGTGACGGTGCCTTCGACATGCGCAACCAGCGCACCCTGCGCGCCTTCGTCAAAGTGCTGAAGGCGGCCAAGGTCGACTTCGCCGTGCTGGGCCTGGAAGAGCGCGACAGCGGCGACGTGGCCCGCCGCTTGGGCGACGAGGCGACGTTCCAGCACCTGGCCAAGCGCAACATCCAGACCCTGGCCAAGTACAGCTTCAGCCGCATCGTCACCTGCGACCCGCACAGCTTCCACGTGCTGAAAAACGAATACGGTGCGTTCAATGGGAAGTACGAAGTGCTGCACCACAGCACTTTCATGGCCGAACTGGTCACCAGTGGCAAACTCACCCTGGGCCAGCACAAGGGCGGCAGCGTCACCTACCACGACCCGTGCTACCTGGGCCGCTACAACGGCGAATACCAGGCCCCGCGCGACGTGCTCAAGGCCCTGGGCATCGAGGTGCGCGAAATGCAGCGTTCCGGCTTCCGCTCGCGCTGCTGCGGTGGCGGTGGCGGCGCGCCGATCACCGACATCCCCGGCAAGCAGCGTATTCCCGACATGCGCATGGACGACATCCGCGAGACCCAGGCCGAACTGGTGGCCGTGGGTTGCCCACAGTGCACGGCCATGCTCGAAGGCGTGGTCGAGCCCCGCCCCCTGATCAAGGACATCGCCGAGCTGGTGGCTGATGCGCTGGTGGAAGAGGCAGCGACGGCAAAGCCAATGCCGGCTAAACGTATCCCTGCGGAGGTGCACTGATGAGCGACATTATTCGCCGCGACCCGCGGGCCGAGAGAATTGCCCGCAACCGCCTGCACCCGCTGCACGCGGCCATGCAGCCGGTGCAGGCGTCCTGGATGGGGCCTGCGGGCGTCATCCGCAAGAACCCCCATGCCGTGGGCTTCATCGGCCCCAATGGCATCAAGCGCATTGACCGCAGCGGCGCGCAACAGGGCGGCACGAGCAAGCGCTCAGCGGCCGTGGAGGTGCTGTTGCCGCTGCATCGAGTGCCGGAGCCGGCGTTCTATATCGCGGTGGTGCCGGACATGGTCGGTGGCCGCCTCAGCAGCCACGACCGCGACCTGCTGGGCCTGGCCCATCAGCTGGCGGGCAGCGACGGCGCAGTGCTGGCGATCGTCTTTGGCGAGCACAAGGAAACCAGTTTCTCCACCGCCGGCGTCGATCGCCTGCTGGAAATCAGCGGTGACGAATACGACGGCTACGCCCCCGAGCAACGCATCCAGGGCCTGCGCGCCGTGGATAACCAGTTCAACCCGCGCCACTGGCTGCTGCCCGACAGCCGCAGCGGTGGCGGCGAGCTGGGCCGGCGCCTGGGTGCCAGCCTGGGCGAACGCCCGGCCACGCGCATCTGGCAGGTCAAGGACGGCCGCTGCGTGGGCCGCGCTGGCGCCGGCCAGCAGGACATTAGCCGTGCCTTGCCGCGGCTGATCCTGGCCGCCGCCGAATGCGCCGAGCCGGTGGATGAAACCCGCCACGAGGCGCTGCCGGTGCAGTTATCCACAAGCGTGGCGCGCAGCCTGTCGCGCATCGAAGACCTGGGTGCGGTAGCCGTGGACCCGGCCGCCATTCCCATGGCCGAGGCCGAGTTCATCTTCTCCGGCGGCAACGGCGTGCGCGACTGGGAGCTGTTCCACAGCACCGCCGCGGCCCTGGGCGCCACCGAGGGCGCCTCGCGGGTGGCCGTGGACGATGGCTTCATGACCCGCGACCGCCAGGTGGGCGCCAGCGGCACCTGGGTCACCGCGCGGGTCTACGTGGCCGTCGGCATCTCCGGCGCCATCCAGCACCTGCAGGGCATCGGCGCCTGTGACAAGGTCATTGCCATCAACCTCGACCCCGGTTGCGACATGATCAAGCGCGCCGACCTCTCGGTGATCGGCGACAGCGGCGAGCTGCTCAAGGCGCTGATCGCCGCCGTGGACGCCTACCGTAACCAAGCCAAGCGCGATGCCGCCTGAGGTGCACATGAACATGAAAGTCGTCAGCCTGGTCTCCGTCGGCGCCCACCCTACCTCCGGCCGCAGCCGCCGCGCCGAACAGGACGCCCGCGCGGTAGAACTGGGCCTGCAGCTGGCTGGGGATAACTTGCAGGTGGTGCACGCCGGCGACGTCCGCGAGCCGGCCCTGCGCAGCTACCTGGGCATGGGCCTGGCGCACATGGACGTGCTCGAACAACCGCCCGGCAGCGACGTGCTGCCGGCCCTGGCCAACTACCTGCACGACGTTGGCGCGCAACTGGTGCTGGCCGGCAGCCAGGCGGAAACCGGCGAAGGCTCGGGCATGCTGCCGTTCCTGCTGGCGGAGCAGCTCGGCTGGCCGCTGGTTACGGGTCTTGCCGAAGTGGAGTCGGTAAGCAACGGCGTCGCCCAGGTGCTGCAAGCCCTGCCGCGCGGCCAGCGCCGGCGCCTCAAGGTGCGCCTGCCGCTGCTGGCCACCGTCGACAACGCCGCCCCCAAGGCCCGCCAGAGCGCCTACGGCCCCGCCCAGCGCGGCCAGTTCCAGGTGGACCGGGTGGAAATCGTCGAAGACCCGTTATCCACAGGCGCCGAACTCAACCCCGCCAAGCCACGGCCCAAGCGCCTGAAAGTGATCAAGGCCAAGAGCGGCGCCGACCGCATGAAAGCCGCCACCGCCAAGGCCAGCGGTGGCGGCGGGCAGGTGCTCAAGGGCGTGAGTGCCCAGGAAGGCGCGCAGGCGATATTGAAGTTGTTGGTGGAGGAGGGGGTGGTGCGCTGAGGCGTTGCAGGCAGGAGTGGCATCTGCTAGTGGGTGTTCGAACTAATTTGATGTGGACTGCAGCCCCGACATAGCTGCTGCCTGGCGGTGGCTACAGCGTGGCAGCGAGTTGCTTGAGCGTTTCGCGAATCAGGTGCTCGTCCTTTAATTTTGCCCACGGGCCGTCTGCCAGCACGCCGCCTGCACTCATGACAATTACCCGATCAAAAAGGGCCAAAGCGTCTATGTCGTGAGTTACGCAAATCAACCCCTTGCCACGGAAGGTAGAAAATAGCAGTTCCCAGACCTGATTGGCTGTTTCCTTGTCCAATGAAGAGGTCGGCTCATCAAATAAGTTGAAATCCCCGGGGCGATTGATTAGCCGGAGCAGGGAAAGCCTTTTCGCCTCGCCACCGGATATGTTCTTTGCACCTTCGGCAATGGCACGATTGTCAACGATATCAATAAGCCCCATCGTGCTGATTGCCTCTCTTAGGGTGGATGCACTATCTCTCCCGA
The DNA here is from genome assembly GCF_057128625.1 of Pseudomonas imperatae. Lineage (NCBI taxonomy): Bacteria > Pseudomonadati > Pseudomonadota > Gammaproteobacteria > Pseudomonadales > Pseudomonadaceae > Pseudomonas > Pseudomonas imperatae. Next base: position 288,000 of record NZ_JBSKHP010000002.1, read on the forward strand.
AAAGCACCGAGTGAGCAAAAGACCCTTCCAGAAATTGCGGATGCTGAGGGCAATATCTGACGCGTGCCAAATAATTTCGAAGGTGTGTGGGCTGCAGAGCCACGTCCTCAACCAACAAGTCCCCGCGTCGCGCTTGAACAATGCCTGCAAGTGTCTCGAGCGAGGTTGTCTTTCCAGCGCCGCTGGCCCCAATTATTGCCACCGATTCGTTTGCATCGAAGTCTGCCAGCCCGTTGCTCAACCCAGCTTGACCGCGCAGCGAGATCCGAGCGAAGGGCTCGGTCATTGGTTGTTGTTTCAGATCTCCGATATCAGGCAGTGCGAGCACTGCCGAGAGGCGCTGCTTGTCTACCATGAACTGATCTAGAGTCCGATAGGCTTCAGCCAACCCGCTAATGCTAAGCAAGAGGCCGCCCGTAATCGAGAATACTGCGACGAGCTCACCTACCGTCAGCATCGCTGAACCGGAAGTTTGATCGTGAATGCCCCAGGCTAGAACTCCGGCTGTGCACAGGCCAATGAACAAAATTCTCGCTGAACTCAGAGTCGCACCAGAAGCGGCCACCCGAATAGCTGCTGTTGCGTAGTCGTGGAATGAATCGTCAAGCGGAACCGTGGCGGTAGACTGAGCCTGCTCCAGTTTTATCTGCTTCCCAGCGTGGAGTGTATTGACCAATCTCGTGGAGACTATGTCCTCTTGAACATTGGACTCCGCCAGATGGGGTCTTCTCCAGTTGATGAGCAGGTGGCATATGCTCAGGTATATAATCGACGAAACGACCACTGCGAAGAATACCGTAAGGCCAGCAATGTACAGTAAGATGGCAGAAACTAAAATTATTTCTATGGTGAGTGGGATGATTGCGGTGACAAGAAAAGTCAGGAGCTTTTCATGTGCGGTTATTCCCCGTTCCAGCGATCTGGTTATTCCGCCGAGTTTGAGTGATGAGAATTCCTGGAAGTCCCTTGCGATGATTGACCGGGTCCAGGCTATGGACTTGTCTTTAATCGTATGCTGAACCAATTTGACCAGTTGATAGGTTTGCAATGGGTTGATGATCGATTGCAGTAATATGAGTGTGCTGAAGGCGATCAATAATGACGTGATGCCGATCGGGCTCATAGTTGAGCTGGCGCTTAGGCTGTCGATTATTTTCCCCAAGATAAAGGCAGGGATTATGGTGCATGCTTTCATCAGGAGGACCATTAGGGCAGCGCTTGCAAATAGCGCCTTTCTTGACCTTATGGAGTCCAGCAAAAAGACCATCATATGGTTTCACCGCCCTGTGGCACGGGTCGCACTGACCAAAGGTGTCGCTGTGGAACGACTGGCGAGCCTGATCTGATAAGATTGAACCGCTCAAAACCCGGGATATATACTTGGGTAACCATGCAGCCATCGGCTAATTGTGCTAGTCGTCTAAAAAGGGGACGGAAACCGGCTTGGCTCAACCTGTGTGTCAGGGCGTCGACCTGCTGCTCTACCGTCAACGTGGTTGTTGGTGGTAGGCGTGAGTTATCAACTATTTTATTCCGCAAAGTGTCGAGTTTGATCAGCGGTCGAAGCCTGGGGCATGGGTCGAGTAAATCATACGCTTTTTCGTCCATGGCCTTTTCGGTTTCGTCAAATAGCTCCAGGGCCTGGGCCAGTTCAGTTGTTGAGCGTTGAATCGCAGTTATTAGATCAACTGAGCAGCCGGAGCCAACTGGACAGATGGGATGCCTACCTTTAGGTCGTTTAGGGATTGCAATGCTGAAGAATGTGCCGAATATGGATTCGCAATAGAATATTTTCATCTCCTTTGCCAATCGGATGAATGACGGTAATTCCGAAAAAATGTCTTCTAGAGTGCTGGCTGTCAGAGTGTGCAGCGCAAGACCGTCATGGTGACCGCACACGCTCATGAAAAGTTTAGACAGGATGTGGCGCTCAATTACTTCATTCAGGCCATGCAGGAGTGCTTCGTTTTTCGAACAGCCGAAAGCAGCCCCCGAATTGGTTGAATACCGTGTCAAAAAGCTAAGCTCTGTGTCTTTCCTCAAATTCGCTGCCACGCTTTCGTCGGGTTGCAACAGCGCCAAAGGCACCTTCACTTCCTCACCAGTCTGCATGCAACTCATCACGGCGCAATCCAGTTCTCTGAGCCCCCCCGGAAGGCTGCCTATGATTCCATCCAAGGCAAGCGCGGGTTGGTTGAGTATCTCCGATGTTGAAGAGGCCACCGCGTGGGCGTAGCCTTGTTGCATGACGTAGTGCTCAACGCTTTCTGCGAGTGCACCTATCAAGCAATGCTGGCCCTTACCTGCGCCTTCGGAGGCAATTTCACCATCCTGAGTATGAAGCAAGCAGGTGGCTACACTCTCGGAGTGATTTGCATAAAGTACGGTTGCAGTTAAATCTAGTGATGCAATTGTTTTTCGAATTAGGTGCTCGGAAACGGTGGGGCAATACTCTCGCTCTGACATGGCGTATCTCCTTTTTGGGAAGGGCTTGGGAGTTTCCTCCCAAGCCGTTCATGCATGAAGCCGAATCAAACTCAGTTGTTTGAGAAGAACTTCATTTCACTGGTTAGCATGCCGGTTGAGAAGTCGCCGTTATGAGCGAAAGGAATGATTACGATTTCAGAGCGTTTTTTACCCATGGTTTGTATCTCCTAGCAGTTTTAGTGATGAGGGATTTCCCTCTTTTACCCGCAGAGGATTCCGCGAGTGACTTATAGGTATCATTAGGTTCTAAACGGTATCAACGGGTTTTTTCTAGGATGTTTCCTGAGATGGTGTAGGAATATTTTCCTTGCCTGTAGGAGAAGAAGAAAAATTAAAGTATTTATAAACGGTTACTTGTAGGAATGGAGAATTTTCCTCGCCGGGCAATGCGCCAAAAAATAGAGGAAAAATCCGGGATGAGAGGGGGGCTGGGATAAAAGATCGCAGAAGATCCAAGTATCGGCACGCGACCCCAATCACCCGATCTTGAGGTAATGACCTATCGGGATTCAGGCGCCTTGATCCCGCCGCCCCAACCCCTCCCACCGAATATTCACCCACACCATGAACAACCCCCGTGGCTGCACCGGCCTGGCACGCCGTGGCTGCTGGCGGCGCAACCAGTAGGCCACCGTCACCACCCCTGCCAGGCACAGCGGCAGCCCTACCTGGAGCACCTCCTGCCAGTCGGTGTGGGGTTCGGCGCTGGCGAGGCTGATGCCCAGCAGCAGGGCGATGGCGAGGGCGGCGATGAGGCTATCCGAGTGCATGGGCTATCCCTTTTTATTGGTGCAAACAGATTGATCAAGGACCTGGTGCGCGGCAACCCCGACAGGTGTAGGGGGTGTTGGCCCCAGTTGCCCACATTTCGTGTGCGTGGGCGTGTGGATAAGTTGTTCGTGCTTCGCCAGGATCCAGGCGGATCAAGGGCTGCAGCGCTTTGATCATTAAATGAGCAAGGTAAGTGGCTGTTTTTTAGCAGTTTTCGCTGTGGGTAAAACCCGGTGGCCAGCGAATGTTTCCCACAATCCTTGTTGGTGCCTCTGTGGATAATCTGTTCGCGTAACGCTGGGAGCCTTGCGTGGCAAGGCTCGCACAGGTTTGGTCGTTTTTTGAGCAAAATGATGGTTTTGGCTGATGCAGGCGCTGGAATCCCAATAAACCGCGGGTTTCAGCGGTTTTCCACAGGGCCTGGGGCAGGGCGTCAAACTTGCGCACAAAGTCTGTTGGCGTAACTGTGGATAAGGTGTTCGCCTATGGCTACAGGCCTTGTAACGCGTGGCCTACGGAGCTTTGATCGATTTTTGATCAATTGGCGCTGGGGAAGGTGATTCTGAATAAGTCACGGTTTTTCTTGGGTTTCTTGCACAGGCGGGCAGCAGTTGCCCACATTTGCTGTGGGCCTGGCTGTGGATAAGATGTTGGTGCAAGGCTGCAGGCCTTGTGCAGTATGGCGTTGCCTACAGTTGGTCATTAATTGATCAAGGCGTGGGAGCTGGCTTGCCAGCGAGCTGTTGGACCCGAAAGGCTCGCTGGCAAGCCAGCTCCCACCTCGATCGCAGATTACTCGTGCACCGCCACGCCTTTCAGGTAGGGCGCTGGCGCGGCCCCAAGGTTGCTGAGCATGCGCTCGCTGTACCAGTCGATGAAGTTCACCACGCCAAACTCGTAGGTCTTGGAGTACGGGCCGGGCTGGTAGGCGGTGGAGTTGATGCCTTTCTGGTTTTCCTCGGCCAGGCGGCGGTCCTGGTCGTTGGTGGCGTCCCACACCTGGCGCATGCGGTCCACGTCGTAGTCCACGCCTTCCACGGCGTCCTTGTGTACCAGCCACTTGGTGGTGACCACGGTTTCCTGGGCGCTGATGGGCCACACGGTGAAGACGATGATGTGGTCGCCCATGCAGTGGTTCCAGGAGTGCGGCAGGTGCAGGATGCGCATGGAACCCAGGTCCGGGTTCTGGATGCGCCCCATCAGCTTCTTGCAGCCGACCTTGCCGTCCAGGGTCATGGACACGGTGCCTTTGAGCAGCGGCATGCGCACGATGCGGTTGCGCAGGCCGAAGCTGGCGTGGGCGTAGGGGATCTTCTCGGCTTCCCAGGCGGCGGCGCTGGCCGCCACGTGGTCCTTGAAGGCCTGGTCGGCGCGCGGGTCGGTGACGTCGTCCCACTCCAGCAGGGTTTTCAACAGCTCGGGGTGGGAGCCGCCGCAGTGGTAGCACTCGCGGTTGTTTTCCAGCACCAGCTTCCAGTTGGCCTTTTCCACCAGGGTGGTGGTGATCGCCACCTTGGTGTTCTCCATGTCATAGGGTTCCATGTAGTGCTCGAGCGTGCGCAGGAACTCGTCGATGGCCGGTGGGTTCTGGGCCAGGCTGATGAAGATGTAGCCGCCGGCGGTCTTCACGTTCACCGGTTTCAGGCCGTACTGCTTCATGTCGAAGTCGGCGCCCATCTCGGTGCCGGCGAACAGCAGGCGGCCGTCCAGCTCGTAGGTCCACTGGTGGTAGTGGCACACCAGCTTGGCCACCTTGCCTTTCTCGCTGGTGCACAGGCGCGAGCCGCGGTGGCGACAGACGTTGTGGAAGGCATGCACCACGCCATCGGCGCCGCGCACCACGATGATCGGGTTCTTGCCGATCTGCAGGGTGATGAAGTTGCCCTTGGCCGGAATCTCGCTGGTCATGCCGGCGATCAGCCATTCCTTCTGGAAGATCTCCTGCATGTCGATGTCGAACAGGCGCTCGTCGTTATAGAACGGCTGCGGCAGCGAGAACGTGCGCTCCCGGGTCTGGAGCATCTCAGCGGTGGCCTTGCGTGCGGGTTCCAGCGGGTCGCCCAGGCTCAGGGTAGCGGTAACGTCCATCGTGTGTGTCCTCATGGCCATCTGTGCGGCCGCGAAAAGTGGCTGATACGGTTTGCAACGCAAGGCTTCATTTACAGCGGTTCATTTGCCGTGGAGTGTGCGTCCGCCGTGGCCGCGAACCTTATCCATGGGCGACATGGCCCAATCCATTCCCGACGCGCCAGCCCTTGCACCATGGGGCTGGTCGCCATAAGCATGTGAATGTCGCAGATAGGAAAGTGACAGCGACACGGCCCACGCAGAATCCTTCCCCATGAGGCCGGCAGTCGGCCGTGGAGATGAGCATGTCGAACAGCTTCCTGAGCCCGGTAAACACCCAGACATGGGCCAATGGCCGCCATGTGGTCCGTTGCGTCAAGGTCATCCAGGAAACCTGGGACGTGCGCACCTTCTGTTTCATGGCCGACCAGCCGATCCTGTTCTTCTTCAAGCCGGGGCAGTTCGTGACGTTGGAGCTGGAAATCGAAGGCCAGCCGGTGATGCGTTCCTACACCATCTCCAGCTCGCCGTCGGTACCCTACAGCTTCTCCATTACCATCAAGCGCGTGCCCGGCGGGCGTGTGTCGAACTGGTTGCACGACACCCTGCACGAAGGCCAGGAGCTGGCGGTGCACGGCCCGGTGGGGCTGTTCAACGCCATCGACTTCCCGGCGCCCAAGGTGCTGTACCTCAGCGGCGGCGTCGGCATTACCCCGGTGATGTCCATGGCGCGCTGGTTCTATGACACCAACGCCAACGTCGACATGGTCTTCGTGCACAGCGCCCGCTCGCCCAAGGACATCATTTACCACCGCGAGCTGGAACACATGGCGTCGCGCATCGACAACTTCAGCCTACACATCATTTGCGAGAAGCACGGGCTGGGCGAGCCGTGGGCGGGCTACCGCGGCTACCTGAACCACAAGCTGCTGGAGCTGATTGCCGCCGACTTCATGGAACGCGAGATCTACTGCTGCGGCCCCACGCCGTACATGAACGCGGTCAAGCGCCTGCTGGAGGCGGCCGGCTACGACATGTCGCGCTACCACGAGGAGTCGTTCGGCGCCACGCCGCCCGAAGCCCGCGCCGACGCGGTGGAGAATGCCGAACAGGCGGCCGAGGCACCGGAGCCCGATGCCAGCGAACTGCACCAGGTGGAGTTCACCGCCGCCGGCAAGAGCATCCGCGTGGCCCCGGGGGAAACCGTGCACGCGGCCGCAGCCAAGCTCGGCCTGATGATTCCCAAGGCCTGCGGCATGGGCATCTGCGGCACCTGCAAGGTGATGAAGCTGGGCGGGGAGGTGGAGATGGAGCACAACGGCGGCATCACCGACGAAGACGTTGCCGATGGCTACATCCTGTCGTGCTGCAGCGTGCCGAAGGGAGATGTGCGGATCGAGTACTGATCCAAAGCTGTAGCCGCTGCCGCCAGGCTGCGCTGGCCCTGATGAACACTGGAGATCTTCAGTGAGGCAGAGGGCCAGCGCAGCCTGACGGCAGCGGCTACGGTGTTTCTGTTACAGGCTGAAACGCGCCACCATGTTGTTCAGGTCCACCGCCAGGCGCGACAGCTCGGCGCTGGCCGCGGTGGTCTGGGTGGCGCCGGCGGCCGATTGCACCGACAGGTCGCGGATGTTCACCAGGTTGCGGTCCACTTCGCGGGCCACCTGGGCCTGCTCTTCCGCCGCGCTGGCGATCACCAGGTTGCGCTCGTTGATCTGCACGATGGCACCGTTGATGGTGTCCAGGGCCATGCCGGCGCCCTTGGCGATGTTCAGGGTCGACTCGGCGCGCTCGGTGCTGTTGCGCATCGAATTCACCGCCTGCTCGGTGCCGCCCTGAATGCTGCCGATCATGCGTTCGATCTCGGCGGTGGACTGCTGGGTGCGGTGCGCCAGGGCGCGCACTTCGTCGGCCACCACAGCGAAACCACGGCCGGCTTCACCGGCGCGGGCGGCTTCGATGGCGGCGTTCAGGGCCAGCAGGTTGGTCTGGTCGGCCAGGCCACGAATCACGTCCAGCACCTTGCCGATGTCGCGGGACTCGTTTGCCAGGTTGCCGATCAGGTCGGCGGTGCTCTGCACGTCGGCGCTCATGCGCTCGATGGCGCCCACGGTTTCCTGCACCAGGTCGCGGCCGTCGCTGGCCGAGCTGGTGGCGTCCTTGGAGGCTTCCGAGGTGCTGACGGCGTTGCGCGCCACTTCTTCCACGGCGCTGGTCATCTCGTTGACGGCGGTGGCGGCCTGCTCGATTTCGTGATTCTGCTGGGTCAGGCCACGGGCGCTTTCGTCGGTGACGCTGTTCAGCTCTTCAGCAGCGGAGGCCAGTTGGGTGGCCGAGCCGGAGATGCGCTGCAGGGTGTCGCGCAGTTTTTCCTGCATCTTCTCCATGGCGATCAGCAGGCGGGCGGCTTCGTCGCGGCCTTCCACGTGGATCGGGCGGGTCAGGTTGCCTTCGGCGATCTGCTCGGCGGCGGCCAGGGCCTGGTCGATCGGCCCGACGATGCTGCGGGTCAGCAGCCAGGCGAACAGGAAGGTCAGCACCGCGGCGATGATCAGCAGCGTCACCACCAGGGTGAAGGCCGAGGAGTACTGGGCGGCCGCGGCGTTGTTCATGTCGGCGGTCTGCTGGGTGTTGATGGTCACCAGGTTGTCCAGGGCGGTGTTGACCCGGGCCGAGTTGTCCTGCAGGTCACCGTTGACCACCTTGCGCAGGGTGTCCAGGTCGTTGGCGCTGTTGGCCGCGCGCATGCGCATTTCCAGCTCGTGGTATTCGTCCAGCGCGTTTTTCAGCTGCCCGTAGGCCGCACGCTCTTCAGGGCCGGCGATCAGCGGTTCGTAGGCGGCCTGGGCCTTGGCGATCAGTTGGTTGCGCGAGTCCAGCAGCTTGAGGGTGTCGGCCTGGGTCTGGGCGTCGCGGTTGGACAGCAGGCGGTAGGCCAGCACCCGCATGCGCAGGGTCATCTGGGTGATCTGGTCGAGGTTGGCGATGCTGGGCAGGGTGTTGCCCTCGATCTCTTCGCCGGCCTTGCGGATGTTACCCATCTGCACGAGGGCGAAGACGCCGAGGATGATCATCAGCGCGCCGATGAAGGCGAAGCCGGACAGCGCGCGGGGCGCGATATTCATGTTGCGTAGGGACATGGCGGGTTCCAGATGAGGGCGCGCGGTCCTTGCGACACAAACAGATTTGCCATGACTATCGGACGCTGGGCGCCAGTCTTTAGGGGCCATTTGTCGCAGGGATGGGCCCGGGCCGGAACCGAATGGGCATATGCCGGTCCATCAGGGTCTGTTTCGGGTTTGGCCCGGAGCTTGGCCAGGGAAGGTCGCAACCGCGTATTTCATGGTCCCAAGCCTTATAAACCCTGGCCTGCGCGGCGACTTTTCTTTATCGTTACCGCCCTTTGAACCTGCCGAGAAATCATCATGCTGGAAACAACTCTGAGCCAACTGGAACAACTGGTCAGCGAACTGGTTGAACAGAACCGCGTCCTCACCGAAAACAACGCTCAAATCACCGCTCAACTGGCCCAGGCCAAGGAAGAGAACGAGTCCCTGCAACTGACCCTGATGGAGCAGGAAGAGAAGCAGACCTCCACTGTCTCGCGTATCCAGGCCTTGGTTCAGCGCGCTAGCGCTGGTGCCGTGAGCGCATGAGTACCGGCCAGGAGTCGATCAAGGTCGTGTCGATCCTGGGCAATGACTACTCGCTCAAGGCGCCGCCGGGTGAAGAGCAGAAACTGCTCGACGCCACTCGCCTGCTCAATGCGTCGTTGGCCGAGACCAAACGCAAGTACCCCTCCCTCATCGGCGACAAGTTGCTGGTGCTGGCGGCGCTGAACCTGTGCTCCAAGCAGCTGGAAATGCAGCAGCAGCACAGCGAGGCGCTCAACCGTTATCAAGAGCAAGTCAACGCCACGGTTGATGTGATCAAGAACACCATCAGCCACGGCTGAAGGTAAGCGCCCCGCCAGCGGCGGCGGGGCCTTTGCACTATTGTGTAACCGTTCGTCTGGGTAATGTATACAATCGGCACGGCTGTTGCAGTCTTGCCGATGTAGACATTCAGAGGGTTACACCCATGCAGTTGTGGCGCCGCAGTATTCAATGGCAATTGATCCTCAGCATGGGCAGCGCCCTGCTGGTCAGCATCCTCATCGTGGTGGGCATCTACACCGCGGTGGTCAACCGCCTGGCCCAGACGTATCTATTGGAAACAGCCTTGCCGGCCAGCATCGAGGCCATGCGCAACGACATCGAGCGCATCCTGGCCAAGCCACTGACCGCGGCCGACGACATCGCCAGCAACACCCTGGTGCAGCAATGGCTGGCGGAGGGCGAAAATAGTGCCCAATTGCCATCATTTACCCAGTACCTCGACGGCGTGCGTGGCCAGCAGCAGGCGTTCACCGCGCTGATCGCCAGCGCCAGCAGCAACCACTACTACACCGAGAAGGGCCTGGACCGTACCCTCAGCCGCAACAATCCCCAGGACAGCTGGTTCTACCAGTTTCTCGACAGCGGCAAGCCGCGCACCCTCAATATCGATAATGACACCGCCACCGGCGCACCGACGCTGTTCATCGACCTGCGCGTGCAGCAGGCCGGCAAGACCCTGGGCATCGCCGGCCTGGGCCTGAGCCTGGGCGAGTTGTCCGGGCTGATCCACAACTACAGCTTCGGCGAGCGCGGCAAGGTGTTCCTGGTGCGCAACGACGGCCTGATCCAGGTGCACCCCCAGGCCGACCTCAGCGGCAAGCGCCAACTGGCCGAACAGATCGGCCCCGACGCGGCCAACGCCGTGCTCGGCCACAGCGGCCTGACCACCGGGCGCTTCCAGCGTGACGGCGAAGCCTACCTGGCCCTGGCCTTGCCTTTGCGTGACCTGAACTGGAGCCTGGTGGCCGAAGTGCCGGAAGCGCAGATTTATGCCCAGGCGCGCCAGGCCCTGTGGCTGACCAGCCTGATCGGCCTGGCGGTGGCGCTGGTGTGCCTGCTGTTGGTGGTGCTGCTGGCGCGCGGGCTGGTGCGGCCGATTCGCCAGGTGACCGCCGCGCTGGTGGCCATCGGCAGTGGCGGCGGCGACCTGACCCACCGCCTGGACGATTCGCGTGCCGACGAACTGGGCGACCTGGCGCGCGGCTTCAACCGCTTCCTGGGCAGCCAGCGTGACCTGATCGCCGAGGTGCTGGCCACCAGCGAACGGCTGCGTGGCAGCGTCGGCCAGGTGGCGAAAGTGGTGGACAACACCGCCGATCGTGCCGGCCGCCAGCAGGAAATGACCGACATGGTAGCCACCGCCGTGCACGAGATGGGCCTCACCGTGCAGGAGATCGCCCGCAACGCCGGCAGCGCCGCCGAGGCCTCGCAGACCGCTCGCGATGAAGCCTTGCAGGCAAGGGATATCGTCGGCCGCTCGATTGCCCACATCGAGGGCATGTCGGTGGAAATCGGCAGCGCCGCCGGGGCGGTCAGCGAGCTGGCCGAGCAGGTGGGCTCCATCGATCAAGTGCTGGCGGTCATCCGCGGTATCTCCGAACAGACCAACCTGCTGGCGCTGAACGCAGCCATCGAAGCCGCGCGGGCAGGGGAGATGGGCCGTGGTTTCGCCGTGGTGGCGGACGAGGTGCGCACCTTGGCGCAGCGCACCCAGGCCTCCACCGACGAAATCCAGAAGATGATCGGTCGCCTGAAACAGGGTGCCGAGCACGCGGTGGCGTCCATGCACAGCGGCCAGGCGGCCACGGGGACCGGCGTGGCGTCGAGTCAGCGCACCGGCGAGTCGCTGACCGCCATCACCGGGCAGGTGGAGCGCATCAGCGACATGAACCACCAGGTGGCCACCGCCACCGAGGAGCAGACGGCGGTGACCGAGGAGATCAACCGCAACGTCCAGGGCATCTCCGACCTGGCACGGGCCACGGCCGGCGAGGTGCGCAGCGGCCGTGAAGAGTGCCAGGCCCTGAGCCGCCTGGCCGACGACCTGGCGCGGCAGATGGGTGGGTTCAAGCTGTGAGGATCAGCTCATCACTTGGCGAATATCCGCTGCCAGCTGCCGCACCCGCGCCTCTTCGGTGTCCCACGAACACATGAACCGCGCGCCGCCGCTGCCGATGAAGGTGTAGAAGCGCCAGCCCTTGCCACGCAACGCCTCAAGGGCTGGCTCGGACATTTGCAGGAACACCCCGTTGGCTTCCACCGGGAACATCAGTTCCACCCCGGGAATGTCCGCCACCAGCTGGCTCAGCAGCTGCGCGCAATGGTTGGCGTGGCGGGCGTGCTTGAGCCAGGCGTCGTTTTCCAGCAGGCCCACCCAGGGCGCCGACAGGAAGCGCATCTTCGACGCCAGCTGGCCGGCCTGTTTGCAGCGATAATCGAAATCCACCGCCAATTCATGCTTGAAGAACAGGATGGCCTCGCCCACCGCCATGCCGTTCTTGGTGCCACCGAAGCACAGCACGTCCACGCCCGATTTCCAGGTCAACTCCGCTGGCGAACAGCCCAGGGTGGCGCAGGCGTTGGCGAAGCGGGCGCCGTCCATGTGCAGGTTCAGGCCCAGTTCCTTGCAGGTGGCGCTGATGGCTTTCAGCTCGTCGGGGCGGTACACGCTGCCCACTTCGGTGGCCTGGGTGAGGGTGACCACCCGTGGCTTGGGGTAGTGAATGTCCTGGCGCTTGAGCGCCACTTCGCGGATGGCGTCGGGGGTCAGCTTGCCGTTCTCGCTGCGGGCGGTCAAAAGCTTGGAGCCGTTGGAGAAAAACTCCGGCGCGCCGCATTCGTCGGTCTCGACGTGGGCGGTCTCCGAGCAGATGACGCTGTGGTAGCTCTGGCATAGCGACGACAGCGCCAGGGAGTTGGCGGCGGTGCCGTTGAAGGCGAAGAACACCTCGCAGTCGGTCTCGAACAGGCGGCGGAAGTGGTCGGCGGCGCGGGCGGTCCACTGGTCGTCGCCGTAGGCACGCTCGTGGCCGTGGTTGGCCTGTTCCATGGCCGCCCAGGCTTCGGGGCAGATCCCCGAATAGTTGTCACTGGCAAACTGCTGGCTTTGCTCGTTCATGGCCGGTTCCTTGTGATCGTCTAGCCGGTCACTGTAAACCACCGTCCACGCGGCGCCTATGGGGCACTTGTTACAACGCGCCAACCACCGTAGCCGCTGCCGCCAGGCTGCGCTGGCCCTGCGCCCCGCTGGAGATTTTCAGGGTTCACACCGTCCAGCGCAGCCTTCGGCAGCGGCTACATGAGCTGTATGTCGTTAACGCACCTTTGTGTGGCGCGCGCAGGCATCTGGCCTATAGGCGCCAGCCCTACCATCGCACTCAAAGGGGGCTGCCAGAAGGCCGCTCCCGACCAATACGACAGGCGCCGCGCCGCCGCTGGGAGATCGCGATGTTCAGCAAGCAAGACCAGATCCAGGGTTATGACGATGCACTGCTGGCGGCAATGAATGCCGAGGAACAGCGTCAGGAAGATCACATCGAGCTGATCGCCTCGGAAAACTACACCAGCAAGCGCGTGATGCAGGCCCAGGGCAGCGGTTTGACCAACAAGTACGCCGAAGGCTACCCGGGCAAGCGCTACTACGGTGGCTGCGAGCACGTGGACAAGGTCGAGCAGCTGGCCATCGACCGCGCCAAGCAGCTGTTCGGCGCCGACTACGCCAACGTCCAGCCGCACTCGGGCAGCCAGGCCAACGCCGCGGTGTACCTGGCGCTGCTGGCGGCCGGCGACACCGTGCTGGGCATGAGCCTGGCCCACGGCGGCCACCTGACCCATGGCGCCAAGGTCAGCTTCAGCGGCAAGCTGTACAACGCCGTGCAGTACGGCATCGACACCGACACCGGCCTGATCGACTACGACGAAGTGGAACGCCTGGCCGTCGAACACCAGCCGAAAATGATCATCGCCGGCTTCTCGGCCTACTCCAAGACCCTGGACTTCCCGCGCTTCCGCGCGATCGCCGACAAGGTCGGTGCCTACCTGTTCGTCGACATGGCCCACGTGGCTGGCCTGGTCGCCGCCGGCCTGTACCCCAACCCGATTCCGTTCGCCGACGTGGTCACCACCACCACCCACAAGACCCTGCGCGGCCCGCGTGGCGGCCTGATCCTGGCGCGTGCCAACGAAGCCCTGGAGAAGAAGCTCAACGCCGCGGTATTCCCCGGCGGCCAGGGTGGCCCGCTGATGCACGTCATCGCCGCAAAGGCCGTGTGCTTCAAGGAAGCACTGGAGCCTGGCTTCAAGGCCTACCAGCAACAAGTGATCGACAACGCCCAGGCCATGGCCGGCGTGTTCGTCGACCGCGGCTACGACGTGGTCTCCGGCGGCACCGACAACCACCTGTTCCTGGTCAGCCTGATTCGCCAGGGCCTGACCGGCAAGGACGCCGACGCCGCCCTGGGCCGCGCGCACATCACCGTCAACAAGAACGCCGTGCCCAACGACCCACAGTCGCCGTTCGTGACCTCGGGCCTGCGCATCGGCACCCCGGCCGTCACCAGCCGTGGCTTCAAGGTGGCCCAGTGCACCGCGCTGGCCGGCTGGATCTGCGACATCCTCGACAACCTGGGCGACGCCGACGTGGAAGCCGATGTGGCCAAGAACGTCGCCGCCCTGTGCGCTGACTTCCCGGTTTACCGCTGAGCTGGAGTAGAACCCTATGCAACGTTATTCGGGCTTCGGCCTTCTCAAACACTCCCTCAGCCACCACGAGAACTGGCAGCGCATGTGGCGCACGCCCACCCCTAAAAAGGTCTACGACGTGGTTATCGTCGGCGGCGGCGGGCACGGCCTGGCCACGGCCTACTACCTGGCCAAGGAACACGGCATCACCAACGTCGCGGTGGTGGAGAAGGGCTGGCTGGGCGGCGGCAACACCGCCCGCAACACCACCATCGTGCGCTCCAACTACCTGTGGGACGAATCGGCCCACCTGTACGAACACGCCATGAAACTGTGGGAAGGCCTGTCCCAGGACCTCAACTACAACGTCATGTTCAGCCAGCGCGGCGTCTACAACCTGTGCCACACCCTGCAGGACATGCGTGACTCCGAGCGCCGCGTCAGCGCCAACCGCCTCAACGGCGTGGACGGCGAACTGCTGAACGGCAAGCAGGTGGCCGACGAGATTCCGTACCTGGACTGCTCGAAGAACACCCGCTACCCGATCATCGGCGCCACCGTGCAACGCCGCGGCGGCGTGGCCCGCCACGACGCCGTGGCCTGGGGCTTCGCCCGGGCCGCCGACGCCCTGGGCGTGGACCTGATCCAGCAGACCGAAGTGATCGGCTTCCGCAAGGAAAACGGCGTGTGCATTGGCGTCGAGACCAACAAGGGCTTCATCGGCGCCAAGCGCGTCGGCGTGGTGACCGCCGGTAACTCCGGGCACATGGCCAAGCTGGCCGGGTTCCGCCTGCCAGTGGAATCCCACCCGTTGCAGGCCTTGGTGTCGGAACCGATCAAGCCCATCATCGACAGCGTGATCATGTCCAACGCCGTGCACGGCTACATCAGCCAGTCCGACAAGGGCGACCTGGTGATCGGCGCCGGCATCGACGGCTGGGTCGGCTACGGCCAGCGCGGCTCGTACCCGGTGATCGAGCACACCATCCAGGCCATCGTCGAGATGTTCCCGGTGCTCTCGCGCGTACGCATGAACCGCCAGTGGGGCGGCATCGTCGACACCACCCCGGATGCCTGCCCGATCATCTCCAAGACCCCGGTGCCGAACATGTTCTTCAACTGCGGTTGGGGCACCGGCGGCTTCAAGGCCACCCCCGGCTCGGGCAACGTCTTTGCCGCCAGCCTGGCCAAGGGCGAGATGCACCCGCTGGCCAAGCCATTTTCCATCGAGCGTTTCCACAACGGCGCGCTGATCGACGAACACGGCGCTGCCGCGGTCGCCCACTAATTACAGGAGAAGTCCTTCATGTTGCATATCTTCTGTCCTCATTGCGGCGAACTGCGCTCCGAAGAAGAGTTCCACAGCTCCGGCCAGGCCCACATCCCGCGCCCGCTGGACCCCGGCGCCTGCACCGACGAACAGTGGGGGGACTACATGTTCTTCCGCGACAACCCCCGTGGCCTGCACCACGAACTGTGGATTCACGCGGCCGGCTGCCGCCAGTACTTCAACGCCACCCGCGACACGGTGACGTACGAGATTCTCGAAACCTATCCGATCGGCACCAAGCCCCAGTTCACGGCCGCGGGAGATAAAGCATGAGCCAGGTCAATCGCCTGTCCAGCGGCGGTCGCATCGATCGCAGCAAGAAAATTACCTTCACCTTCAACGGCCAGAGCTACACCGGCTATGAAGGCGACACCCTGGCCGCTGCCTTGCTGGCCAACGGCGTCGACATCGTCGGCCGCAGCTTCAAGTACTCGCGCCCTCGCGGCATCATCGCCGCCGGTACCGAAGAGCCGAACGCCATCCTGCAGATCGGCGCCACCGAAGCCACCCAGATCCCCAACGTGCGTGCCACCCAGCAGGCGCTGTACCAGGGCCTGGTGGCCACCAGCACCAACGGCTGGCCGAACGTCAACAACGACATGATGGGCATCCTCGGCAAGGTCGGCGGCAAGCTGATGCCGCCGGGCTTCTACTACAAGACCTTCATGTACCCGCAGTCCTTCTGGATGACCTACGAGAAGTACATCCGCAAGGCCGCCGGCCTGGGCCGCTCGCCGACCGAGAACGACCCGGACACCTACGACAACTTCAACCAGCACTGCGACGTGCTGATCGTCGGCGCCGGCCCTGCTGGCCTGGCCGCTGCCCTGGCAGCCGCGCGCAGCGGTGCCCGCGTTATCCTCGCCGATGAACAGGAAGAGTTCGGCGGCAGCCTGCTCGACACCCGCGAAAGCCTGGACGGCAAGCCCGCCGCCGAGTGGGTGGTGCAGGTGGTCAATGAGCTCAAGGGCCTGGCCAACGTCACCCTGCTGCCGCGTGCCACCGTCAACGGCTACCACGACCACAACTTCCTGACCATTCACGAACGCCTCACCGACCACCTGGGCGACCGCGCGCCGATCGGCCAGGTGCGCCAGCGCATCCACCGTGTGCGCGCCAAGCGCGTGGTGCTGGCCGCCGGCGCCCATGAGCGTCCGCTGGTGTACGGCAACAACGACGTGCCGGGCAACATGCTGGCCGGCGCCATCTCGACCTACGTGCGCCGCTACGGCGTGGCACCGGGCAAGAAGCTGGTGCTGTCCACCAACAACGACTACGCCTACCGCGTGGCCCTGGACTGGTTCGACGCCGGCCTGCAAGTGGTGGCCGTGGCTGATGCCCGCCACAACCCGCGTGGCGCCCTGGTGGAAGAAGCGCGTGCCAAGGGCATTCGCATCCTCACCTCCAGCGCCGTGATCGAGTCGCGCGGCAGCAAGCACGTGACCGCTGCCCGCGTTGCCGCCATCGACGTCAAAGGCCACAAAGTCACCAGCCCCGGCGAATGGCTGGAGTGCGACCTGATCGGCAGCTCCGGCGGCTACAGCCCGGTGGTGCACCTGGCCTCGCACCTGGGCGGCAAGCCGGTGTGGCGTGAAGATATCCTCGCCTTCGTGCCCGGCGATGCTCCGCAGAAACGCGTGTGCGTGGGCGGCATCAATGGCGTGTTCAACCTGGCCGACGCGCTGTCGGACGGTTTCGAAGGCGGCGCACGCGCTGCTGCCGAGGCCGGCTTCAAGATTGTCGAAGGCACCGTGCCGAAGGCCTTGAACCGTCAGGAAGAACCGACCGTGGCGCTGTTCCAGGTGCCCCACGACAAGCCGACTGCCCGGGCGCCGAAGCAATTCGTCGACCAGCAGAACGACGTCACCGCCGCCGCCATCGAACTGGCGACCCGCGAAGGCTTCGAGTCGGTGGAACACGTGAAGCGCTACACCGCGCTGGGCTTCGGCACCGACCAGGGCAAGCTGGGCAACATCAACGGCCTGGCCATTGCGGCCCGCAGCCGTGGCATCTCGATCACCGAGATGGGCACCACCATGTTCCGCCCCAACTACACGCCGATCACCTTCGGTGCCATTGCCGGGCGTCACTGCGGCCACCTGTTCGAACCGGTGCGCTTCACTGCCCTGCATGCCTGGCACGTGAAGAATGGCGCGGAATTCGAAGACGTCGGCCAGTGGAAGCGCCCGTGGTACTTCCCGCAACGCGGCGAAAACATGCACTCCGCCGTGGCCCGCGAATGCAAGGCCGTGCGTGACAGCGTGGGCCTGCTGGACGCCTCCACCCTGGGCAAGATCGACATCCAGGGCCCGGACGCCCGCGAGTTCCTCAACCGCATCTACACCAACGCCTGGACCAAACTGGACGTGGGCAAGGCCCGCTACGGCCTGATGTGCAAGGAAGACGGCATGGTGTTCGACGACGGGGTTACCGCCTGCCTCGCCGACAACCACTTCCTGATGACCACCACCACCGGCGGCGCCGCCCGCGTGCTGCAGTGGCTGGAGATCTACCAGCAGACCGAATGGCCGGACCTGAAGGTGTACTTCACCTCGGTCACCGACCACTGGGCCACCCTGACCCTGTCGGGGCCCAACAGCCGCAAGCTGCTGAGCCACGTCACCGACATCGACCTGGACAAGGACGCCTTCCCGTTCATGACCTGGAAGGAAGGCAAGGTCGGCGGCGTGCCGGCGCGGGTGTTCCGTATCTCGTTCACCGGCGAGCTGTCGTACGAAGTCAACATCCAGGCCGACTACGCCATGGGCGTGCTGGAACAGATCGTCGAGGCCGGCAAGCAGTACAACCTGACCCCGTACGGCACCGAGACCATGCACGTGCTGCGCGCCGAGAAGGGCTTCATCATCGTTGGCCAGGACACCGACGGCTCCATGACCCCGGACGACCTGAACATGGGCTGGTGCGTAGGCCGCACCAAGCCGTTCTCGTGGATCGGCTGGCGTGGCATGAACCGCGAAGACTGCGTGCGCGACCAACGCAAGCAGCTGGTGGGCCTGCGCCCCGTGGACCCGAACAAGGTGCTGCCCGAAGGCGCCCAGCTGGTGTTCGACACCAAGCAGGCCATCCCCATGAGCATGGTCGGTCACGTGACCTCCAGCTACATGAGCTCCACCATGGGCCATTCGTTTGCCCTGGCGGTGGTCAAGGGCGGCCTCAAGCGCATGGGCGAAAAGGTCTACGCCCCGCTGGTGGACGGCAGCTTCGTGGAAGCTGAAATCTGCAGCTCGGTGTTCTTCGACCCTAAAGGCGAGCAGCAGAACGTTTGATCAAGGCTGCGGCCGCCGATGGCGGCCGCAGATTGCCACTGATTTTTGACAGGTGTCCCCATGACCACAGTCAACGTATACGAACAACGCCCTGCCTCGGGTGCCAAGGTCGAGTCGCCGCTGCATCACGCCGGCCTCGACAAGCTGGTGGGCAAGGGCCGCAAGAACGCCGGCGTGAAGCTGCGCGACAAGAAACTGCTGGGCCACCTGACCCTGCGTGGCAACGGCCACGACCAGGCTTTCGCCGGTGGCGTGTTCAAGGCCCTGGGCCTGGAGCTGCCAGGTGCCCTGGCCATGGTTGCCAGCGGCGACACTTCGCTGCAATGGCTGGGCCCGGATGAATGGCTGCTGGTGGTGCCGGCTGGCGAAGAAGTGGCCACCGAGAACCGCCTGCGTGAAGCGCTGGATGGCCAGCACATCGCCGTGGTCAACGTCAGCGGCGGCCAGAGCCTGCTGGAGCTCAGCGGCCCCAAGGTGCGTGAAGTGCTGATGAAGTCCACCAGCTATGACGTGCACCCCGACAACTTTCCGGTGGGCAAGGCCGTGGGCACGGTGTTCGCCAAGTCGCAGCTGGTAATCCGCCGCCCCAGCGAAGACGTCTGGGAGCTGGTGGTGCGCCGCAGCTTCTCGGACTACTGGTGGCTTTGGCTGCAGGATGCGTCGGCCGAGTATGGCCTTGAGATTGTTGGCTGAGGCCTGACGCGGCCTGCGGCCGCTGCTACACCCCGTATCAGCGGCCGCAGGCCGCGTCCGCAGTCCCCCCGATTTGGAGCCCTACCATGAGCCGCGCCCCCGATACCTGGATTCTCACCGCCGACTGCCCCAGCGTGCTCGGCACGGTGGACGCGGTGACCCGCTACCTGTTCGAACAGGGCTGCTACGTCACCGAACACCATTCGTTCGACGATCGCCTGTCGGCACGCTTCTTCATCCGCGTCGAATTCCGCCAGCCCGACGGCTTCGACGAGCAGGGCTTCCGCGCCGGCCTGGCCGAGCGCGGTGCCTCCTTCGGCATGGTCTTCGAACTGACCCCGCCGCAGTACCGGCCCAAAGTGGTGATCATGGTCTCCAAGGCCGACCACTGCCTGAACGACCTGCTGTACCGCCAGCGCATTGGCCAGCTGCCCATGGACGTGGTGGCGGTGGTGTCCAACCATCCGGATCTGGAACCTTTGGCGCGCTGGCACGAAATTCCCTACTACCATTTCCCCCTGGACCCGAACGACAAGCCCGCGCAGGAGCGAAAGGTGCTCAAGGTCATCGAACAGAAGGGCGCGGAACTGGTGATTCTCGCCCGCTACATGCAGGTGCTGTCGCCCGAACTGTGCCGCCGCCTGGATGGCTGGGCCATCAACATCCACCATTCGCTGCTGCCCGGTTTCAAGGGCGCCAAGCCGTACCACCAGGCCTACAACAAGGGCGTGAAGCTGGTCGGCGCCACGGCACACTACATCAACAATGACCTCGACGAAGGGCCGATCATCGCCCAGGGCGTCGAAGTCGTGGACCACAGCCACTATGCCGAGGACCTGATTGCCAAGGGCCGCGACATCGAGTGCCTGACCCTGGCACGGGCAGTGGGCTATCACATCGAGCGGCGGGTGTTCCTCAACGCCAACCGCACAGTCGTCTTGTAAAGGAGCAATAACCCCGTAGCAGCTGCCGAAGGCTGCGTCCGGCCATGACGCAGCCTTCGGCAGCTGCTACGGCAACCGATCCAATAAATACAACAATGAGGTGAAAGCATGTCTGGTAATCGCGGTGTGGTGTATCTCGGTGGCGGCAAGGTCGAGGTGCAAACAATTCCCTTCCCGAAAATGCAGGATCCACGGGGCAAACGCATTGAACATGGCGTTATCCTGCGGGTTGTCTCCACTAATATCTGCGGCTCCGACCAGCACATGGTGCGCGGCCGCACCACTGCCCAGGTCGGCCTGGTACTGGGCCACGAAATCACCGGCGAAGTACTGGAAGTGGGCAAGGACGTCGAGAACCTCAAGGTCGGCGACCTGGTCTCGGTGCCGTTCAACGTGGCCTGCGGCCGCTGCCGCTCGTGCAAGGAACAACACACCGGCGTCTGCCTGACCGTGAACCCGGCCCGCGCCGGTGGCGCCTACGGCTACGTCGACATGGGCGACTGGGTGGGCGGCCAGGCCGAATACGTGCTGGTGCCCTACGCCGACTTCAACCTGCTGAAACTGGGCGACCGCGACCGGGCCATGGAGAAGATCCGTGACCTGACCTGCCTGTCCGACATCCTGCCGACCGGCTACCACGGCGCCGTCACTGCCGGCGTTGGCCCGGGCAGCACCGTCTACGTCGCCGGTGCCGGTCCAGTCGGCCTGGCGGCTGCGGCTTCGGCACGCCTGCTGGGCGCCGCGGTGGTCATCGTCGGCGACGTCAATCCGGTGCGCCTGGCCCACGCCAAGGCCCAGGGCTTCGAGATCGCCGACCTGTCCAAGGACACCCCGCTGCACGAACAGATCGCCGACCTGCTGGGCGAACCGGAAGTGGACTGCGCGGTGGATGCGGTAGGCTTCGAAGCTCGCGGCCACGGCCATGCCGGCGCCCAGCACGAGGCGCCGGCTACCGTGCTGAACTCGTTGATGGGCGTGGTGCGCGTGGCTGGCAAGATCGGCATCCCCGGCCTGTACGTGACTGAAGACCCGGGCGCCGTGGACGCAGCCGCTAAGATGGGCAGCCTGAGCATTCGCTTCGGCCTGGGCTGGGCCAAGTCCCACAGCTTCCACACCGGCCAGACCCCGGTGATGAAGTACAACCGCCAGCTGATGCAGGCGATCATGTGGGACCGCATCAACATCGCCGAAGTGGTGGGCGTGCAGGTCATCACCCTGGACCAGGCGCCCGAAGGCTACGGCGAGTTCGATGCCGGCGTGCCGAAGAAATTCGTCATCGACCCGCACAAACTCTTCAGCGCTGCCTGACTGCACTTGATATAAACCTGTGGGAGCTGGCTTGCCAGCGAGCTTTTAAAAAGCTCGCTGGCAAGCCAGCTCCCACAGACGTTTAAAGGGTAACCACCTGACCGTGGTAGAGCACCGGGCCCGTCGGCTGCCCGGTCGGTGAGCCACCCTCCGGTTCCAGGCTGATGGCCAGCGCGATCGGCTCGCCCAGCAGCTTGCGCTGGCTTTCATCGAGCATGATCCGGCCCTTGCCACCCACCGGCATCAGCCCCAGCGACACCGGCTTGCCGTTGGCGGGAATGGCCCACAGCTCCATGCTGCGGTTCGCTGGCGCGCTGGGCAGTTCCACCGGCTCCACCTGCAGGTATTGCGCGTAGGCCTGGATTTTCACAGCTGGCCGGTTCTCGACGCTCACCAGCGTCGCACTGTAGTGCGCTTCATCGCCGGTGTAGAGCATGCCGATGCCGATGGCCAGCACCACGGCAGCCGCCAGGGCCACCGCCCGCAACCAACCGCGCACCCGCAACGGCGGCGGCACATGCAGCTGCTGCGGCTCGATGCGCGCCACGATGCGCTCCCACACCCGCGCCGGCACCGGTTCCTCGGCCACCGGGGCGGTCAAGGTCACCAGGGTTTCCTGCCAGCCGGCCAATTCCGCCTGCAAGTCGCGGTCATCCGCCAGCAGGCGTTCGAAGCGCCGCCGCGCGGCAGGCGCCATCAGGCCGATCGCGTAGTCGGCCGCCAGCGCGCGGCGCAGGGCAGGGTGCTGGTAGTTCATGCTTCAAGGCACCTGCGCAGGCGTTCCATGCCGCGCCGTATCCACGACTTCACCGAGCCCAGGGGCGCCGACAGCTGCAGCGCCAGGTCGGCGTTGGACAGGCCATGGAAATATGCGGTGAGGATGGACTGCCGCTGCATGCCCTCCAGGTCTTCCAGGCAACGGTTCAGCGCCGCGGCTTCACGGGCCTGGTTCAATTGTTCGTGGGCAGAGGGCGCGTCATCGCTCAGCGCCTCCAGCTGTTGTTCGTCCAGGGGCACTTCATGGCGCCGGCGCAGCAGGTCGATGGCCAGGTGGCGGGTGATGTTCACCATCCAGGTCATGGGCGCCGCCAGCCGGGCGTCGTAGCGCGAAGCGTTGTTCCAGATACGCACGAAGCTCTCCTGCACCACTTCCTCGGCCAGTTCGCGGCGGCCCACGCAGCGCAGCGCCACGCCGTGGAGGCGGGCGCTGCTGGTGCGGTACAGGGTCTCGAAGGCGCGGCGGTTGCCCTTGGCGCAATCGGCCAGCAGCTGGCTGAGCAGTTCAGTGTCGATGATGCGGTCTCCGCTGGGTGGCCGTCTGAGCCTAGCCCACCTTGCGCCGCGTTGCCTGATATACGCAGGGGAAGCGTGACCGGATGCGATTTGTACGAAATTATTTCGCCTTTGGAACACTATCGGCCAAACCGAGTCAAAACCAGGCTTTCGTGGCCGCCCAGGCGCGCCGCGACCATTGTTTCGAGGGGAATCAAATGAACACCATGCGCGCCATCACCTTCGCCACCCTGACCGCCCTGGCGGCCAGCCCGGCCTTCGCCTTCAACCTCAACGATGCGGTGAACGCGGCGTCCAGCATCCAGAACGGCAAGCAGGGCAGCAGCGCGCCCCAGGCCGCCGGGCTGCTGAACAACGTCGGCACCCAGCTCAACGTTACCCCCGAGCAGGCCGTGGGCGGCACCGGCGCCATGCTGGGCCTGGCCAAGAACAAGCTCAGCAGCTCCGACTATTCGGAACTGGCCAAGCAGGTGCCGGGCATCGACAAGCTGGCTGGCGCCAACGCGGTGAGCGGCCTGGGCGGCCTGCTGGGGCAGTCGGGCACTGACAAGGGCGCGTTGGACAGCGCCCTGGGCAACGTGAAGAACACCAGCGACCTGAACAACGCGTTCGGCAAGCTGGGCATGGACAGCAGCATGGTCGGCCAGTTTGCCCCGGTGATCCTGCAGTACCTGGGCCAACAGGGCGTGGGCGGCACGCTGCTCAAGAGCCTGGGCGGCATCTGGGGCGTGGGCGGTTAAACCGGGCCGAGTCCATCGCGACCAAGGTCGGCTCCTACGCGGTCATGTGTAGGAGCCGACCTTGGTCGCGATGGGGCCGGGGAGGTTCTACTGGCTCAACTCCAGGCGCAACGCGTCGATGCGCGCGTCCTTGTCCGCCCACAAGCGGTTTACCCAATCCTGCACGGTCTGGCGGAAGGCCGGGTCGTTCTCGTAGTCGCCGGCCAGCAGCGCCGGGTCGATCTGGCGGGCACGGATGTCGACGATCACCTGCTTCACATCCCCGCACAGCAGGTTCCAGAAGCCTGGAATCCTGCCTTGCGGGTACACCACGGTGACGTCCAGCATGCGTTCGAGCTGGGTGCCCATGGCGGCCAGCACGAAGGCCACGCCGCCGGCCTTGGGCTTGAGCAGGTTGCGGTAGGGCGAGGCCTGCTGGCTGCGCTTGGCTTCAGTGAAGCGGGTGCCTTCCAGGTAGTTGACCACGGTCACCGGCTGGCGCTTGAACAGCTCGCAGGCGGCCTTGGTGATTTCCAGGTCCTTGCCCTTGAGGTGCGGGTGCTTGTCCAGGAACGCCTTGCTGTAGCGCTTCATGAAGGGGTAGTCCAGCGCCCACCAGGCCAGGCCCAGGAACGGCACCCAGATCAGTTCTTTCTTGAGGAAGAATTTGAAGAACGGCGTGCGCCGGTTCAGCGCCTGGATCAGCGCGGGGATGTCGACCCACGACTGGTGGTTGCTGACCACCAGGTACGAGGTGTCGCCGCGCAGGGCTTCGGCGCCGCGAATGTCCCAGCGGGTGCCGATGCACAGGCGGAAGATCAGCTTGATGATTTCGGCCCAGGTCTCGGCGAACCACATCACCGCCTTGGAGGCCAGGTCACGGGAACGGCCGGGGGCGATCAGCTTGAGCAGGGCGCAGAGCATGAGGGGGCCGATCAACACGAGGGTATTGAGCAGACACAGCAGCGTGGTGAAGCTGCCGACGAGCAGGCGACGCATAAAACGACTCTTGGAGTAATTGTGGCCGGCAATGATAAAGACGCCGGGGCATAACACCAAATCAACCTTGCCGAATGGTAATGGACATTTGTTTCACGATTTTTTGGGTATGCTGCGCGCAGCCCATCCGCCCTTGAGGAACCCGCCGGTGAAATCCGTAATCGCATTGCTGTCGCTGTTGGCCCTGCCGGTCATGGCCGCCGAGCCGACCCTGTACGGGCGCTATGAAAACATCAAGCTGCCGGAGATTGGCGGCGCCACGTTCAAGGCCAAGATGGACACCGGCGCGCTGACCGCATCGCTGTCGGCCCGTGATATCCAGCTGTTCCAGCGCGACGGCGAGGACTGGGTGCGCTTCCGCCTGGCCACCCGCGACGCCGACGGCAAGGTGTACGAACACAAGGTGGCGCGTATCAGCCGAATCAAGAGCCGTGCCGACGAGGAAGAGGACGGCGAGGCCACCGAAGTGGCCAAGCGCCCGGTCGTGGACCTGGAAATGTGCCTGGGCGACACCAAGCGCACCATCGAGGTCAACCTGGTTGACCGCAGCAGCTTCAACTACCCGCTGCTGATTGGCGCCAAGGCCCTGCGCGAGTTCGGCGCGGCGGTGAACCCGGCCCGCCGTTACACCGCGGGTGAGCCTGGTTGCTGACCGCGTCAGGGCTCACGCCGGTGGCCGGGTCAACTGCATCGACGCGCGCTGGCTGACCTGGGCATACCAGGCCGCCAGCGCCGGAAACTCGGCACGCCATTCCAGCTGCGGCTGACGGAAGTCCAGGTAGCCCAGCGCGCACGCCGCGCCGATACCGGCAACATCGAAGCCTTCTGCCAGCTCGCCCGCCACCGCCTCGAAATACGCCAGGCTGCGGTGGATCTTCTCGGCCTGGTTGCCCAACCACACATCCCAGTGCTTGGCCTCGGGGCGCAGGGCGGTCTCGTAGCGGATCAGCACTGCCGCATCCATCAGCGCATCGGCCAGCGAGGCCAGGGTCAGGCGCCGCCAGCGCGCCGGGCCGTCGCGCGGTATCAACGGCGTGCCGCTGTGCTGGTGGTCGAGGTAATCGAGGATCACCCGGCTGTCATGCACCACGCTGCCGTCAGCCAGGCGCAGGGCGGGGATCTTGCCCGCCGGGTTTTCCTGGTTCAGCTCGGCCACCGGGTTAACCGGCGTAAGCAGGCAGGCCTGGATCTGCACCTGGGCGAACTGGCCGGTCTCGTGGAGCATCACCGCGACCTTGCGGCCGAACGGCGATGCGGGGTTGGAATACAGGGTGATAGGCGGGGTGGACATCGGAAACCCTCTTCTTGTCGAGCCGCCATCTTACCCACGTTACCGGCGCAAGGCATGCACGCCGATCACCGCCGGCAGGCCCAGGCCGATCCACGACAGCACGTCCCAGGCGCCGTCCCCCAGCAACGCCGCGAACAGCCCGGCGCCACCCAGCACGGCGATCAGCAGCGGCATGCCCCAGGTCGCCCAGAACCGCGACGGCCGGCGGCTCATGCTTTCACCTTGCGGCGTACCCACCACAGGTAAAGGCCGCTGCCCAGCACCACGATGGTCAGCACGTCCAGCACTGCCCAGAGGATCTGCATCGGCCGGCCGCCATAGTCGCCGTAATGCAGCGGCTGCGACAGGCCCAGGGCGTTCATGTACCAGGGCCGCTCGCCCACGGCAGTGACGGCCAGGGTGCTGGCGTCGATCAGCACCGGGGTGAGCAGGTGCGAGGTCAGGTGCGTGGCGCCCTTCATGAACACTGCGTAGTGGTGGGTGCTGGAGAACAGCGTGCCGGGGAAGGCGATGAAATCGGCTTGCATGCCCGGCGCCGCGGCTTCGGCAATGGCCAGCAGGCGCGAGGCGGGGGCCAGTTGGGTCAGCGGCGGGGCGTCGTGATAGGGCGCGACCATGGCACTCAGCGTGTCGCTGCGCCAGGCGGCGATCAGCAGGTCGGCGCAGGCGTTGACCACGCCGGTCACGCCTACCACCAGCGCCCAGGTCAGGGTGACGATGCCGATCAGGTTGTGCAGGTCCAGCCAGCGCACCCGGCGCGAGCGTTCGCGGCGCACGCTGGCAAACTTCAGGCGGCCCATGAACGGCGCATACAGCACTACCCCGGAGACTATCGCCAGCACGAACAGCAGGCCCATGAACGCCAGCAGCAGCTTGCCCGGCAGCCCGGCGTACATGTCCACGTGCAGGCGCAGCATGACCATCATGAAGCCGCCATTGGCCGCCGGGGTTTCCACCACCTCGCCGGTGCGGGTGTCGAGGCTGAAGGTGTGCGACGAATTGGGCTCGGTGCCGGGCGTGGCCGCGGTGATGGCGAACATGCCTTCGGGATGGTCTTCGTCCCAGCCGAAGTACTGCACCACCTCGCCAGGGCGGTGGGCCAGAGCCGCCTCGACCAGTTGTTGCAGGTCGAGCTTGGGCGTGTCCGCCGGCAGCTCGCGGTAATGCGGGGCGTCGCCGAGCAGGGCTTCCATCTCGTGATGGAACACCAGCGGCAGGCCGGTGATGGCCAGCAGCAACAGAAACAGCGTGCAGATGAGGCTGGACCAGGTGTGCACGAAGGACCAGCGACGAATTGTTTTACTTTTCATTTCACAGGCGTCCGAAAAGACAAAGCCGCCCCGGGGGGCGGCTTGTGTGGTGCGTCAGGCCATTACCACTTGTAGGTGGCGCTGGCGACCACGCTGCGCTGGTCGCCGTAGTAGCAATAGTAACTGTCGCAGGTGCTGATGTAGTCCTTGTTGAACACGTTCTTGGCGGTCAGGCCCAGGGACGCGCCCTTCAGCGAGCCCGACAGCACGCCCAGGTCGTAGTGGGCAGAAGCGTCGAACACGGTGTAGGCGTCGGCCTTGCCCAGCCAGGTGTTGGCCTGGTCGCCGTAGGTGTTGCCGGTGTAGCGCGCGCCGCCGCCGATGCCGAAGCCTTCGAGCAGGCCCTGGTGCCAGGTGTAGTCGGCCCACAGCGAAGCGGTCTGGTTAGGCATCAGCTGCAGGCGGTTACCCTTGTAGTCGCCTTTCTGCACTTCGGACTTGGCCAGGGTGTAGGCGGCGATCAGCTTGAGGTTGTCGGTCAGGTCGGATACGGCTTCCAGTTCCAGGCCTTTGACCTTCACCTCGCCGGTCTGGCTGGTGATGGCAGTGCCGGTGGAGCTGTCGGTGACCGCGACGTTTTTCTGCGTCAGGTCATACACAGCGGCGGTCAGCAAGGTCTTGCTGCCTGGCGGCTGGTACTTGATGCCCAGCTCCCACTGCTTGCCCTGGGTTGGCTTGAACGAGCTGACGGCGGTCATGTCGGCGCCCATGGTCGGCTGGAACGACTCCGCGTACGACAGGTAGGGCACCACGCCGGAATCGAACACGTAGCTGACGGCCGAGTTCAGGCTGAAGTTGCTGTCACGCTCGGTGTTGGTGGCATTGCCCTGGTTGTGGAACTTGGTGCCGGTGTGCACCCAGTCCTCGCGGCCGCCCAGGGTGAAGCGCCATTTGTCCAGGGCCATCTGGTCCTGCACATACAGGCCGGTCTGGGTGGTCTTCTGGTCGTAGTCGTAATAGGCAGTGGAGCGGGCAGGGCGCACCGTTGGCGTGGTGGTGACCGGGTCGTTTACGTTGATCGAGGACGCTGTGCCAAAGATGGACAGGTAGTTGGTGTTGATGCGTTGCAGGTCGGTACCGATCAGTACGGTATGGCTGATGTCGCCGGTGGCAAAGTCAGCCTGGAAGTTGCTGTCCATGGCGAACTGGCTGATGTCTTCGTCGACGTTGGTGCTGCTGCGACCCACGTTGCCGTTGTTGTCCACCACCATGCCGTAGGCCGGCAGGTAACTGTTGACCGTGACCGTCTGGAACGCCAGGTCCGACTTGGTATAGCGCAGGTTTTGGTGGAACTGCCAAACATCGTTGAAACGATGTTCAAAGGCGTAGCCGAGCGCGTAGTACGTGCGGTCGTAGTAGTCGTAGTCCGGGTCGCCCAGGTCTTTGTGATGAGAGATGTCGCCGAACGGCATCTTGATCTTGGTGCCCTGGATCGGCAGGAACTGGCTGGTGGTGCCGGTATCGTCACGGGTGAACTGGCTGAGGAAGGTCAGCTTGGTGTCCGGGTCGATGTTCCAGGTCAGGCTGGGGGCGATGTTGTAGCGCTTGTTGTCGACGTGGTCGATTTCGGTGCCGCTGTCGCGGATTACGCCGCTGACGCCGTAGAGGAACTTGCCTTCGTCGTCGATCTTGCCGGTGCTGGCGAAGTCGATCTGGCGCCAGTTGTCGCTGCCGTACTGCAGCGAGATCTCATGGCTGGTCTCTTCGCTGGGGCGGCGGCTTACCATGTCCAGCAGGCCGCCGGGTGGAGTCTGGCCATACAGCGACGAAGCCGGGCCGCGCAGCAGCGACAGGCGGTCCAGGTCCCAGGTTTCCATTTTCGGGTTGGCGTAGGTGCCCTTCGGCAGCGGCAACCCATCCAGGAACTGGGTCGGCTCGAAGCCGCGCACGCGTAGCCAGTCGTATCGAGTGTCACTGCCGTAGCTGGCCGAGACGATGCCGGGCATGTATTTCACGGCGTCTTCCAGGGTCTGCACGCCGCGGTCTTCCATCTGCTGGCGGGTGGCCACGGAAATCGAGCGCGGTGCTTCCACCAGTGCGGTGTCGGTCTTGGTCCCTGCCGCAGTGCGGGTGGCCAGGTAGCCGGTGGCCGGGCCCCAGGCGCTTTCGGAGTCGCTGGCCGCGTTCACGTTGGTGTCAGGCAGCGCCAGTGTCCCTTCTGGGGCTGCGATCAACGTAAAAGTGCCAGCGCTGGTCTGCACCAGTTGCAGGCCGGTCCCGGCCAGGGCCTGGCGCAGCGCGCCGGCGGCATCGAATTGCCCGTTCACTGGCGCGCTGGTCTTGCCCGCCACCAGCCCCGGCTCGATGGCCAGCACCAGGCCGGCACCGCTGGCGATCTGGTTCAGCGTGCTGGCCAGCGGCGCGGCTGGCAGGTTGTAGCTGCGCAGCTGGCTGGCCTGCTCGGCGGCTTGCAGCGCGGTGCTGCTCAGCGGCACGGCGAGGGCAATGGCGACGGCCATGAGGCTGGGTCGCAGCAGGGAGGGGAACGGGCGGGACATGGGGCACTCCTGACAGGGAATATTTCTCAATTGCCTCTGTGCCGGACGAAATCGCAAAAGTGATAGGGCTGATCGAAAATAATTTAGATTTAGATCTTCGGCGGCGTCTCAGGCCGCGCTTCCAGGCTGACCCACCAGCGGGTGTGCTGCTGGATCTGGATCGGCAGGGTTGGCAGCAGGGCGCGCAGGG
Source organism: Pseudomonas imperatae (assembly GCF_057128625.1). NCBI lineage: Bacteria > Pseudomonadati > Pseudomonadota > Gammaproteobacteria > Pseudomonadales > Pseudomonadaceae > Pseudomonas > Pseudomonas imperatae. The sequence continues at coordinate 317,808 of NZ_JBSKHP010000002.1, forward strand.
CCAGGTCGGTGTCGTTCAGCGGGAAGCTGCCGGTAATGCGCAGGTCGGCCACGTTGGGGCTCACTTCCAGGAAGCCTGGGCGGTAGCGCGACAGTTCGTGGGCCAGGTCGCCCAGGCGCGCGTTGTCCACCACCAGCATGCCGCGCGTCCAGGCATCGGCGCCGGGCCGCAGGGCTACGGCTTCACCGAGCGCATCGCGCTGCACCAGCATCTGCTGGCCTTCGTGCAGGACCATTTCGCCGGGCAGTTCCTGGGCATGCACGGCCACGGCGGACTTCAGCACCCCCAGGCGCGTGCCCTGGTCTTCGCGGCGCACCAGGAAGCGCGTGCCCAGGGCGCGCAGGCGGCCGTCGCGGGTTTCGACGATGAAGGGCCGCTGCTCGCCGGCCGGGTGGCCGGTCTGCACCAGGATCTCGCCTTCGCGCAGCACGATCAGGCGCTGCTGCTGGTCGAAACGCACGTCGATGGCGCTGTGGGTGTTGAGCTCCACCTGGGTGCCGTCGGCCAGGGTCAGGGTGCGCTGCTCGCCGGTGGCGGTGCGCGCGTCGGCCAGCCAGTAGCCCAGCGGCAGCCATTGCTTGAGGCCGAAGGTGCCCAGGCCCAGCACCAGCACCACGCTGGCCAGGCCACTGCCCAGCTTGCGCACGCGCTGGCGGGCGCTGCCGGCGCTGCTGAGCAGGGCCTTGCGGCCCGCAGCCGGGGCCACGCGCAGGCGCTGGTCGAGCATGCCCAGCTGCTGCCAGGCCCGGGCGTGTTCCTCGTCGGCGGCGTGCCAGCGGGCGAACTCGGCCTGCTGCGCCGGGTTGCCGGGTTCCAGCGACAGCTGCCACTGGATGGCCGCGTCCAGCACACGCGCCGAGACCGGGCCGGTGCGGCTCATGTTGGCTCCCCGTACAAGGCGATGTAGCACTGGCGAATGCCCTGGGCCAGGTACTGGCGTACCCGCGGCACCGACACGCCCAGGCGTTCGGCGATTTCGGCGTGGCCCAGGCCCTCCAGGCGGTTGAGCAGGAAGGCGGTGCGCGCCTTACTCGACAGTTTGGCGAGCATCTGGTCGATGGCCTGCAGGTCTTCGAGGATCAGCTGTTGCTGTTCGGGGGAGGGCTGTTCGGCTTCGGGCACCAGCGCCAGCTCGGCCAGGTAGGCCTGCTCCAGCGCGGCACGCCGGAAGTGGTCGAACAGCAGGCCCTTGGCGATGGCCGCCAGGAACGCCCGTGGCTCACGTGGCGCGCTGAGCTGCTCGCGGCCCAGCAGGCGCACGAAGGTGTCCTGGCTGAGGTCTTCGGCGCGCTGGCTGCAGGCGATATTGCGTCGCAGCCAGGCCAACAGCCAACCACGGTGGTCGCGATAAAGCGCACCGACCAGCTCACCATGAGGGCTATGGGCTGACGACAAGACGTTCCCCGAATGCAAGTGTTCAAACTAACGAGAATTATTCGCGATTGTGTCAGGGATGATGTCGTTGTGCAATTGGCGTTCGTCGGTAGGTATGTGTGGGAGCTGGCTTGCCAGCGAGCTCTTGGTGCCGCTGAAAAGCTCGCTGGCAAGCCAGCTCCCACAGGTGTCCTACAGGCCAGGCATGGCCTGGCGCCGGCGCCATTGGGCCAGGCGCCCCATCAGCAGCGCCGGGCTGTCCAGGCCCAGGCGCCGGGCCTGGCTGAGCAGGATCAGCACCAGTTGCGCGGTGACGAAGGCGTCGGCGCTGGCGTTGTGGCGCTCGTCCACCTGCAGGCCGAACTGGGCGATCCAGTCGTCCAGCGAGGCTTCGCGCAGCACGGTCTGGGGGTTGAGCAGCGGCGCCAGTTCGGCGACGTCGATGAAGCTGTGCTGCAGCTTGTAGCCCAGGGTGTCCTTGAGCGCGCGGCCGAGCATGCGTTGGTCGAACGGGGCGTGGAAGGCCAGCACCGGGCTGTCGCCGACGAAGTCCATGAAGTCCAGCAGGCCATCGGCAGGGGCGCAGCCGGCGGCGATGGCGTCGGGGCCGAGGCCGTGCAGCAGCACGCTGGGCCCGGGCTTGTGGCCGGGGCGCTGCAAGGTGCATTCGAACTGCTGGGACAGGTCGATGGCGCCGTCCTCGATCACCACCGCGCCGATGGACAGCAGCAGGTCGCGGTTGACGTTGAGCCCGGTGGTCTCCAGGTCCAGCACCACCCAGCGTTGCTGGCGCAGGCTGCAATCACCCAATACAGCGGGGGCGCTCAAGCGCTGCAGCGCCAGCTGCTGCGCCGGGTTGAGGCTGGGCGCGGCCGGGCGCAGCCAGGCAAACAGGCTCATAGCTGGTACCTCAGCGCCAGGCTGGCCTGCAGGCGCTGGGCCTGGCGCAGGGATTCGCGCAGGATGCGCCGGTCGAGGTCGTTGAGGCTGTCAGGGTCGATGCGGTTGGACCAGGCCTGGTTGTCGCGGGTCTGGCGCTGGTGCTGCTGCATGCGCGTCTGCTGGATGAAGTGGTAGGCCTCTTCGTAGGCAGCGCCGTCGAGCTTGTCGATGACTTCCCGGGCCACCAGCTGGCGCAGGCGCTGCAGGGTGTTGGTGGCTTCGATGTTGTTGGCCAGGGCTAGTAGCCGCGCGCCGTCGACGAAGGGGTTCAGGCCCTGGGCCTTGAGGTCCAGGGTGCCGGCTTTGTCGCTGCCCTTGCGGCTGAGTACGAATTCGCGGAAGCGCCCCACCGGCGGGCGCTGGCGCAGGGCGTTCTCGGCCAGCATGCGCTGGAACAGGCGGTTGTCGCCCACCTGATCAAGGACCTGGCGGCGCAGTTGCGCGCAGCCCTGTTCATCACCCCACACCACGCGCAGGTCGAAATAGATGCTGGAGCCCAGCAGGTTCTCTGGCGTGGCCTCGCGCACGAAGGCGGCGAAGCGCCGCGCCCATTCGCTGCGCGACAGGCACAGCTCGGGGTTGCCGGCCATGATGTTGCCCTGGCACAGGGCGAAGCCGCACTGCGCCAGGTTGAGGTTGACCTGGTGGGCGATGGGCAGCAGCTTGCCGCGGATTTCGGCGGCGTGGGCCGCATCGCGGGCCTCGAACAGGATGCCGTTGTCCTGGTCGGTGAACAGCGTCTGCTCCTGGCGGCCTTCGCTGCCGAAGCACAGCCAGCTGAACGGCACGCCGGGGTCGCCCTTGTCCTGTAGCACCAGTTCGATCACCCGGCACACGGTGTGGTCGTTGAGCAGGGTGATGATCTGGGTGATCTGCGTGGACGAGGCGCCGTGGGCGAGCATGCGTTCCACCAGCTGGCTGATGTCGCCGCGCAGGCTCACCAGTTGCTCCAGCCGCCCGGCGTTGCGGATGGTGCGCGCCAGGTGCACCAGGTCCACGCGCTGCAGGGAGAACAGGTCGCGCTCGCTGACCACGCCGCACAGGCGGCCGTCACGCACCAGGCACACGTGGGCGATGTGCCGCTCGGTCATGGCCATGGCGGCGTCGAACGCGCTGGCATCGGGGCTCAGGTAAAAGGGCGCGGCGATCATGTGCCGGGCGATGGGCTGGGTGAAGTCGGCATCGACGTCGGCCACCACCTGGCGCAGGTCGCGCAGGGTGAAAATGCCCTGTGGATAACGGCGCTCGTCGACGATGACGATGCTGCCCACCTGTTGTTCGTGCATCAGCGCCACGGCCTGGCGCAGCGGGGTCTGGGCGTCGCAGGTCACCGGGTGACGCATGGCCAGCTCGCCCAGGCGGGTGTTGAGCGAATACTGCGTGCCCAGGGTTTCCGCGGCGCGGCGTTGCACCTGCAGGTTGAACTGGTCGAGCAGGCTGCTGACCCCGCGCAGGGCGAAGTCGCGAAACGGCGCCGACAGGGCGAACAGCTTGATGAACGCCGCCTTGGGCAGCTGCAGGCAGAAGGTGTCCTGGGCCGCCAGGTGCTCGGTGCGGGTGGCCCGCTCGCCCAGCAGGGCCGCCAGGGGGAAGCACTCGCCGGTGGCGATTTCGAAGGTGGTCTCGGTGCCGCGTTTCGAGGTGTGCGGGCGTTCGCCCACCACTTGCCCCTGCTTGACGATGTAGAAGTGTTCCACCGGCCCGTCGGCGGGCTTGATGATGCTCTCGCCGGCGGCGTAGAAACGTAGCTGGCACTGCTCCACCAGGTAGGCCAGGTGGGCCTGGTCCAGCTGGTTGAAAGGCGCGTAGCGCTGCAGGAATTGCAGGGTTCCCTGAATGTTCTGCTGCACTGCTGTCCTGCCCGCGAGGGCATAGGCGTCCGGTTTACTCATGTCCATGACCGCATTGTTCTTATCGTTCAACATGGTCGGCCTGATGGGCTGGGGATCCCATTGGACGTAAGTCTAAAAAAAATGCTTCAACTGCGCGGGTTTCCTCGACATCATGCTGATCTTCACGTGACGACCCGACGAAGTGCACAGGTAATGCCACTCGTCTGCGGTCTCAACCAGGTGACGCACCTGGTTTTCCCTATGATGAGAGGCATATGTCCGATCACGATATTTTGAGCGATGCCGAGCGCGAGGCGCTGAGTGCTGTGATGCAGGTGCCGGATTTGCCGCCGCAGCAGGCTTTGATCGTCGACGATGACCAGGTTTCGCGAGAGCTGCTGGCCGAGATCCTTGGCCTGCAGGGCATTGCCTGCCTGACCGCGGGCAGCGCCACCGAAGCGTTGCAATTGCTCGCCTCGAACAAGGCCATCGGCCTGCTGGTCACCGACCTGCGCATGTCGCCCCATACCGGCCTGGACCTGATCCGCAAGGTGCGCGAATCCGATCGCGCGGCGATGCCGATCATCATCATGTCGGGGGATGCGGGGGTGAAGGATGCGATTGCGGCCATGCACTTGAGCGTGGTGGATTTCCTGCTCAAGCCTATTGATACCCAGCATCTGGTGGCGTTGGCGAAAAAGGAACTGGGGCTGGAGTAAAACCGTAGCCGCTGCCGGAGGCTGCGCTGGCCGGTTTGTACGCTGGAGGTTTCCAGTGAGGCGCAGGGCCAGCGCAGCCTGCGGCAGCGGCTACAGTGTAGCGCTGCCGTCAGGCGGGTTTCGGCTTACAGCCCGTTGCGGGCCTTGAACTCGCGGCGTTTGCGGTGCAGCACTGGCTCGGTGTAGCCGTTCGGTTGCTTGGCACCTTCAATCACCAACTCCACCGCCGCCTGGAAGGCGATGTTGCTGTCGAAGTCCGGGGCCAGCGGGCGGTACAGCGGGTCGTTGGCGTTCTGGCGGTCAACCACCGGTGCCATGCGCTTCAGGCTTTCGAGGATCTGCGCTTCGCTGGCAATGCCATGGCGCAGCCAGTTGGCCAGCAGCTGGCTGGAGATGCGCAGGGTGGCGCGGTCTTCCATCAGGCCCACGTCATGGATGTCCGGCACCTTCGAGCAACCCACGCCCTGGTCGATCCAGCGCACCACGTAGCCGAGGATGCCCTGGCTGTTGTTGTCCAGCTCGTTCTGAATTTCCTCGGCCGACCAGTTGGTGTTCTGCGCCAACGGGATGGTGAGGATGTCGTCCACCGATGCCGGGGTGCGCTTGGCCAGTTCGGCCTGGCGGGCGAACACGTCGACCTTGTGGTAGTGCAGCGCGTGCAGCGCGGCGGCGGTCGGCGACGGCACCCAGGCGGTGTTGGCACCGGCCAGCGGGTGGGCGATCTTCTGTTCGAGCATGGCGGCCATCAGGTCAGGCATGGCCCACATGCCCTTGCCGATCTGCGCGCGGCCTTGCAGGCCGGTCTTCAGGCCGATGTCGACGTTGGAGTTCTCGTAGGCACCGATCCATTTTTCCGCCTTCATGGCAGCCTTGCGCACTACCGCGCCGGCTTCCATGGAGGTGTGGATCTCGTCGCCGGTGCGGTCCAGGAAGCCGGTGTTGATAAACACCACGCGTTCGCTGGCAGCCTTGATACAGGCCTTGAGGTTCACCGTGGTACGGCGTTCCTCGTCCATGATGCCGACCTTGAGGGTGTTGCGCGCCAGGCCCAGCACCTCTTCGATGCGGCCGAACAGCTCGTTGGTGAACGCGGCTTCTTCAGGGCCGTGCATCTTCGGCTTGACGATGTATACCGAACCGGTGCGGCTGTTCTTGCGGGTGCTGCTGCCGTTGAGGCTGTGGATCGCGCCCAGGCTGGTGACCAGGCCATCGAGAATGCCTTCCGGCACCTCATTGCCCTGGGCGTCGAGGATGGCGTCGATGGTCATCAGGTGACCGACGTTGCGCACGAACAGCAGCGAGCGACCGTGCAGCTTCACCTCGCCGCCGTTGGGGGCGGTGTAGTGGCGGTCCGGGTTCATGGTGCGGGTGAAGGTGCTGCCGCCCTTGGACACTTCCTCGGCCAGGTCGCCCTTCATCAGGCCCAGCCAGTTGCGGTAGATCACCACCTTGTCGTCGGCGTCCACGGCCGCGACGGAGTCTTCGCAGTCCATGATGGTGGTCAGGGCCGCTTCCATCAGCAGGTCCTTGACGCCAGCGGCGTCGGTCTGGCCGATGGGGCTCTGGGCGTCGATCTGGATCTCGAAGTGCAGGCCGTTGTTCTTCAGCAGTACGGCGGTCGGGGCGCTGGCATCGCCCTGGTAGCCGACCAGCTGGGCGTCGTCGCGCAGGCCGCTGTTGCTGCCGCCCTTGAGGCTGACCACCAGCTTGCCGTCGACGACCTTGTAGCCGGTGGAGTCCACGTGGGAGCCGGCGGCCAGGGGCGTGGCTTCATCGAGGAAGGCGCGGGCGAAGGCGATGACCTTGTCGCCACGAACCTTGTTGTAACCCTTGCCTTTCTCGGCGCCGCCTTCCTCGCTGATGGCGTCGGTGCCGTACAGCGCGTCGTACAGCGAGCCCCAGCGGGCGTTGGAGGCGTTGAGGGCAAAGCGGGCGTTCATCACCGGCACCACCAGTTGCGGGCCGGCCATGTGGGCAATTTCTTCGTCGACGTTTTGCGTCGAGGCCTGGAAGTCCGCCGCTTCTGGCAGCAGATAACCGATTTCCTGCAGGAAGGCCTTGTAAGCCGCAGCGTCATGAGCCTGGCCCTGGCGTGCCTGGTGCCAGCCGTCGATACGGGCTTGCAGGTCGTCACGTTTGGCCAGTAGCGCTTTGTTCTTCGGAGCGAGGTCGTTGATGATCTTTTCCGCCCCGACCCAGAATTGCTCGGCCGCAAGGCCGGTTCCGGGAATGGCTTCGTTGTTCACGAAGTCGAACAGGACTTTGGCGACCTGAAGGCCACCGACTTGAACGTGTTCAGTCATTGCTTGCCTCACTCTGCTCAGCTATTCAGCTCTTGTATTAAAGCCTGTAGCGCTTCTCTAAATACGCTGCCAGAACGTGCCCTGACGGGCGGCTGGGCAGACCCTCAAGCGCGTGCCAGAGGCTTCACGTATTTTCACAGGCGCCTTCGGCAGACATCGATTGTCATTATGTAGTCCGCGCTGCGGCATACTACATGATGATTTGCGGTTGTGAAAATCAGACTAAATACGTCGATCCGCGACCGTTTTTGGACTACCGGTCACACTGCGAATCGTATGTTCTCAAAACTTTGGCCAATTGTTCCAGATAAATCTAAAAACAGTACACAGCTTTTCGTCTGAGCTGCTACCCGCGCGTCGCCCGTGCCCTTGCCTATACTCAACCGACTACAACGAGAGGGTGCCAGCGTGGAGCACTTAGTATTGACGGTTTTTGCCCCGGACAAGCCCGGGCAGGTCGAACGGATAGCCCAATGCGTTGCGGACCACAACGGCAACTGGCTGGAAAGCCGCATGTCGCGCCTGGCCGGGCAGTTCGCCGGGATCCTGCGGGTGGCGGTGCCGGCTGAAAGCCATGAAGAGCTGCTGGCAGCGCTGCAGGCGCTGGCGGCCAAGGGCATCCGCGTACTGATCGCCGAGACCGGTATCGAGCAGAGCTGCACCTGGAAGCCCATCGCCATGGAACTGGTGGGCAACGACCGCCCCGGCATCGTTCGTGACATCACCCACCTGCTCGCCGAGCAGGGCGTCAACGTCGAGCGGCTGGTGACCGACGTGCGCCCGGCGCCCATGAGCAGCGAGCCGCTGTTTCACGCCGAAGCGGTGCTGGGCCTGCCGCTGACCCTGGCGGTGGAGCAGTTGCAGCAGCGGCTCGAAGCCCTGGCCGATGATTTGATGGTGGAGCTGGTGCTGCGCACCGAGCCGTGAAAGTTGTTCATGTTTATCTTGCACCTGCCTGTGGATAAGCTGGGGGAACACCGCGCAGACGCACGCGGGCCGGGCTTCCTGGCTGTATGAGCAAAAAATGAGCAATTTCAGGGGCTTGTGCACAAACGGCGGGGATCGTGCTGTGGATAACCTTGGGGTAATCCGTTGCAGGCCATGAGAACCGTGGCCTGCAGAGGTTTGAGCGTTTTTTGATCAGGCTTTGCGACGCAGATTCACCACCGCATCGATGCTGTACAGGATCAGGCCGGCCCAGATGAAACCGAAAGCGACCAGCGCGTTGGCGCCCAGCGGTTCATGGTATTTGAACACCGCCAGCAACAGCACCAGGGTCGGTGCCAGGTATTGCAGGAAGCCCAGGGTGGTGTAGGGCAGATGGCGCGCGGCGGCGTTGAAGCTGACCAGCGGCACCAGGGTGATCGGCCCGGCGGCCAGCAGCCAGAGGCCGTCGGTGGTCAACCAGAAGTCTGGCTGGGCGCTGGGTACGCCGGGGTTGAACGCCAGCCAGCCGAGTGCCAGGGGCACCAGCAGCCAGGTTTCCACCACCAGGCCTGGCAGCGCGGCCACTGGCGCCTGCTTGCGGATCAGGCCATAGAAGCCGAAGCTCAGTGCCAGCGCCAGCGACACCCAGGGCAGGCTGCCCACCAGCCACACCTGCTGCGCCACGCCCACCGCGGCCAGGCCCACGGCCAGCCACTGCAGGCGCCGCAGCCGCTCGCCCAGCAACAGCATGCCCAGCACCACGTTCACCAGCGGGTTGATGTAGTAGCCCAGGCTGGCCTCCACCATGCGCCCGTTGTTCACTGCCCACACGTAGATCAGCCAGTTAGCCGCGATCAGCGCGCCACTGCCGGCCAGGATGGCCAGGCGGCGTGGGTTGTCGCGCAGCTCGCGCCACCAGCCGGGGTGCTTCCAGGCGGCCAGCAGCAGGGAGCCGAACAGCGCCGACCAGAGCACGCGGCTGACAATGATTTCCAGGGCGGGGACGCTCTCGATCGCCTTGAAGTAGAGCGGGAACAGTCCCCAGCAGGTGTAGGCGGTCAGGCCCAGCAGGTACCCGCGGCGCGGGTTGGCGGCTTGCATGTAGCGTCCTTGTTGTTCCAGGCAGTGGTCACGGTGTTGCTGATTATTGGTTTCAGAACAGTTTCAGCGGCTCTTCGTTGAGCGCCGCCAGTTGCTCGCGCAGGGCCAGCACCTGGTCGCCCCAATAGCGTTCGGTGCCGAACCAGGGGAAGCTGCGCGGGAACGCCGGGTCATCCCAGCGGCGCGCCAGCCAGGCACTGTAGTGCATCAGGCGCAGGGCGCGCAGCGGCTCGATCAGCGCCAGTTCGCGCGGGTCGAAGTCGTGGAATTCGCTGTAGCCGTCCATCAGTTCCGACAGCTGGCCCAGGCATTCCTGGCGGTCGCCGGCCAGCATCATCCACAGGTCCTGCACGGCAGGGCCCATGCGGCAGTCGTCGAGGTCGACGATGTGGAACATCTCGTCGCGGCACATCATGTTGCCGGGGTGGCAGTCGCCGTGCATGCGGATGTTCTGGTGCGGGGTGTCGCGGTAGATCTGCTCGACGCGCTTGAGCAGGTCGCGGGCCACCGACTCGTAAGCGGGCAGCAGGCTGCGCGGTACGAAGTTGCCTTCCAGCAGGGTGTCCAGCGAGTCCTGGCCGAAGTTCTTCACCCCCAGCGCCTCGCGGTGCTCGAACGGCCGGGTGGCGCCCACGGCATGCAGGCGGCCCAGCAGTTGGCCCAGGCGGTACAGCTGGTCGAGGTTGCCGGGCTCGGGCGCGCGGCCGCCACGGCGGGGGAACAGGGTGAAGCGGAAGCCCTGGTGTTCGAACAGGGTCTTGCCTTCGTGGATCATCGGCGCCACCACCGGCACTTCGCAGTCGGCCAGTTCGGCGGTGAAGCTGTGTTCTTCGAGAATGGCGGCGTCGGTCCAGCGGTCCGGGCGGTAGAACTTGGCGATCAGCGGCTGGCCGTCCTCGATGCCCACCTGGTACACACGGTTCTCGTAGCTGTTGAGCGCCAGCACGCGGGCGTCGCTGAGGAAGCCGATGCTTTCGACGGCATCGAGCACCAGGTCGGGGGTGAGGGTTTCAAACGGGTGGGACATGCTGACTCCTGCGTGCGGCAGGTGGCCGCGTCCGGCAGGCTATCGTACCAGACGCGGCGTGGGGTCAGGCGCCGATCACACCGCCGTCGATGCGGCTGATGACCATCACCGACGAGCGCGGCTTGCCGCCCGGCAGGTGCTCGGGGAAGGTCGAGCCGCCGTTCTCGCCGGGGTGCTGGATGCCCACGAACAGGCTGCGCTGGTCGGGCGCGAAGCTGATGCCGGTGACCTCGCAGCCTACCGGGCCGACCATGAAGCGGCGGATCTCGCCGCTGTGCGGGTCGGCGCAGAGCATCTGGTTGTTGCCCATGCCGGCGAAGTCGCCGCTGTTGCTGGTGTCGCCGTCGGTGAGTATCCACAGCCGGCCGGCGTCGTCGAAGCCCAGGCCGTCGGGGCTGTTGAACATGTTCATGGCATTGATGTTGGCGGAGCCGCCCTCGGGCGTGCCGGCGTGGACCGCGGGGTTGCCGGCCACGGCGAACAGGTCCCATTCGAAGGCCATGGCGCCATGGTCGTCGCCCTGTTCGCGCCAGCGCAGGATCTGCCCGTAGATGTTCTTCGCCCGCGGGTTGGGGCCGCCCACCGGCTGGCCGTCTTCGCCGCGCTTGCTGTTGTTGGTGAGGGTGCAGTAGACCTGGCCGTCGCGCGGGCTCACCACTATCCATTCGGGGCGGTCCATGCGCGTGGCCTGGCGTTGGCTGGCGGCCAGGCGCGCGTGGATCAGCACCTCGGCCTGGCTGGCGAAGCCGTTGCCGGCGTCCAGGCCGTGCTGGCCGTGGCTCAGCTCCAGCCACTGGCCCTGGCCCTTGTGCTGGCTGCCGGCGTCGAAGCGCGCTACGTACAGGGTGCCGTGGTCGAGCAGGTCGCGCTGGCCGCTGTCCACTCGGTCGCGGCTGACGAACTTGTAGATGAACTCGCCGCGTTCGTCGTCGCCCATGTACACCACGGCGCGGCCGTCACGGGTTTGCGCCAGGGCGGCGTTCTCGTGCTTGAAACGGCCCAGGGCGGTGCGCTTGATGGGCGTGGAGGCCGGATCGAACGGGTCGATTTCGACGATCCAGCCGTGGCGGTTGAATTCGTTGGGGGTGTGCGCCACGTCGAAGCGCGGGTCGTGGGGGTGCCAGTCGACTTCCTTGCTGGCGGCACTCAGGCCATAGCGCTTTTGCGCGGCGTCGAAGCTGGGCGTGGCCGCGCTGCTGCCGAAGCAGTCGCTGAAGTTTTCCTCGCAGGTGAGGTAAGTACCCCAGGGCGTCTTGCCGTTGGCGCAGTTCTGGAAGGTGCCCAGCACCTTCAGGCCTTGCGGGTCAGCGGCGGTCTGCAGCAGCGCGTGGCCGGCGGCCGGGCCGCTGAAGGCGATGGGCGAGTTGCCGTGGATACGGCGGTTGTAGGGCGAGCCCTGGACGAAGCGCCACTGGCCGCCCTGGCGCTGCACCTCGATCACCGACACGCCTTCGCTGGCCAGGGCCTTGCGCACCTCTTCGGCGGACTGCGGGCGGCCGCCGTGGGCGTAGAGGTAGCGGTAGTTGGTGTATTCGTTGTTGATGGCCAGCAGGGCGCGGTCGGGCTGGTCCTTGAACGGGAACAGGCTCATGCCGTCGTTGTTGTCGCCGAACTGCAGTTCCTGATGGGCCGCGCTGCCGTGGCCGCTGGGGTCGAAGGCCGGGCCGTCGGCCTGCAGCGGCTGGCCCCAGCTGATCAGGACCTGGGCCTGGTAACCAGGGGGCAGGCTGATGCTGTCGGCGGTGGCGGCGGCGATGCCGTCGAAGCCCAGCAAGGTGCCGCTGCCCGTGGCGGCGTTGACGCTGCGCGCCAGCAGGCTGCCGCCCAGGAACAGCGCCGCGCCGCCCAGGGCGCCGGCGCCGAGGAAGTGGCGGCGGGTGAGGCCGGTCAGGCGTTCAAGGTCGGTGGGTTCTTGGTCTTGTAAGAGGTGCATGATCAGGCTCCCTGCGGTTAGGGGGATCACGCTAGGCAGGGGGTGTGACAGGGATGTTGCAGTACACACCCCGCAACATAATGACGGCGTATCCCCATGTAGCAGCGGCCGCAGGCCGCGTCCGGCCGTTGCAGGATCTAAAGCGGTGTACCCAACAACACAAACGTCGGCGCAAACGCCACCAACACATCCTTGCCTTCCACCAACCCCAGCTCCTCGACCCGCGCCGCATGCTCCAGCGCACACAACGTCTGCCCGTTGGCCAACCCCACGCGCACCTCGGTAGGCCCCTCGGGGTCGTCGATGATCTGCTCCACCCGGCCCACCAGGCCGTTGTCGCCCGCAGGTGCAGGCCCTGCGGCGTCGTGCAGGCGCAGCCAGCCGGCCTTGATCAGCGCCAAGACCTGCACGCCATCCGCCAGTTCCAGGGTTTCGGTGCTCTCGTGGGTAATCTGCGCGCTCAGTTTCAGGCCCGCGCCCAGGTCCAGTTCCACCAGGTCGTTGCGGCCCTGCGGGGTGACGGCGCACACCCGGCCTTGCAGCTGGTTGCGTGCGCTGGTGCGCAGCATCAGGCGGCTGAGCAGGTCGAGGTCGCTGACGTTCTCGGCCACTTCCAGCACCTGGGCCTGCAGCGCCTGCAGGCGCTGGTACAGGCGCAGCACCCGCTCGCCTTCCTTGGACAGGCGCGCGCCACCACCGCCCTTGCCGCCCACGGCGCGCTCCACCAATGGCGTGTGGGCCAGGTTGTTGAGCTCGTCGATGGCGTCCCAGGCGCCCTTGTAGCTGAGCCCCGCGGCCTTGGCTGCGCGGGTGATCGAACCCTGTTCGGCAATGTGCTGCAGCAGGGTGATGCGCTGCGGGCGGCGGGCGATGTGTTGGGTCAGCAGGCTGGGCAAAGGCATGGCGGTAGTGGTGCTGTGTCGGTTTTATTGAGCCCACGACGTTGAACCCCGACGCCAGGCAAGTCAAGCCGCGCCCGGTTTCGGCGTGCGCGCCAGGCAATACACATCCACCCGCGCGGCGCCGGCGCGCAGCAGCAGTTGCGCCAGAGCGCGGGCCGTGGCGCCGGTGGTCATCACGTCATCCACCAGCGCCAGGTGGCGGCCTTGCACCCGCGCGCGCGGCACCAGGGTGAAGGCCTGCAACAGGTTGCGCTGCCGTTGGCGGGCGTCCAGGTCCTGCTGGGCAAGGGTTTCATGGGGCCGCAAGAGCATGTGCTCGTCCACCGCCAGGCCCAACTGCGGCCCCAGCCAGCGCGCCAGCATTGCCGCCTGGTTGAAGCCGCGCTGGCGCAGGCGCTTGCGGCCCATGGGTACTGGCAGCAGCAGGTCCGGGCGGGGCAGGCCATCGTCGAAACGGGCCAGCAGCCACTGCCCCAGCAGGTGCCCGAGCAGGCGCCCCAGCGGCCAGCGCGCCTGGTGCTTGAAGCGGCTGATCAGGCTGTCCAGCGGAAACCCGTAGTGAAAGGGCACCTCCACCTGGTTGAACGGCGGCGCCCGGCGCGCGCACTGGCCGCACAGCATGCCGTTGATCGGCAGCGGCAGGGCGCAGCACAGGCAGCGCTCGTCCAGCCACGGCAGCTCGGCTTCGCAGGCGCTGCACAGGGGGTAGGGCTGATCGGCGTGCTCGTCGCACAACAAACACTGTTGGTTGTTATTTAACCACTTGTAAACCAGCCTTCCGTGACCAGGTTGACAGTCCATGCGTCTTCCTTAAATATGCCCATTATCCGTGTGGCGCCTGTGGATATATCCCTTATCCCGGTCGCCAGCCCAAGCATAACCAAGGAATCGCCCATGAGCGCCAGCACAACTGCAACGCTTCGTCACGACTGGTCCCTGGCCGAGGTCAAGGCCTTGTTCACCCAGCCTTTCAACGACCTGCTGTTCCAGGCCCAGACCGTGCACCGGGCGCATTTCGACGCCAACCGCGTGCAGGTCTCGACCCTGCTGTCGATCAAGACCGGCGCCTGCCCCGAAGACTGCAAGTACTGCCCACAGTCCGGCCACTACAACACCGGCCTGGAAAAAGAAAAGCTGATGGAAGTGCAGAAGGTGCTGGAGGAAGCCGCGCGGGCCAAGGCCATCGGCTCCACGCGTTTCTGCATGGGCGCGGCGTGGAAACACCCGTCGGCCAAGGACATGCCCTACGTGCTGAAGATGGTCGCGGGCGTCAAGGCCATGGGCCTGGAAACCTGCATGACCCTGGGCAAGCTGGACAAGGAGCAGACCGCAGCCCTGGCCGAGGCTGGCCTGGACTACTACAACCACAACCTCGACACCTCGCCCGAGTTCTACGGCAGCATCATCACCACCCGCACCTACAGCGAGCGCCTGCAGACGTTGGCCTACGTGCGTGACGCCGGCATGAAGATCTGCTCGGGCGGCATCCTGGGCATGGGCGAGTCGCTGGACGACCGCGCCGGCCTGCTGATCCAGCTGGCCAACCTGCCGGAGCACCCGGAATCGGTGCCTATCAACATGCTGGTGAAAGTGGCCGGCACGCCGCTGGAAAACGCCGAGGACGTCGACCCGTTCGACTTCATCCGCATGCTGGCCGTGGCGCGCATCCTGATGCCGCAGTCCCACGTGCGCCTGTCCGCCGGCCGCGAAGCCATGAACGAACAGATGCAGGCCCTGGCGTTCTTCGCCGGTGCCAACTCAATCTTCTACGGCGACAAGCTGCTGACCACCGCCAACCCGCAGGCCGACAAGGACATGGCGCTGTTCGCGCGCCTGGGCATCCAGCCCGAAGCCCGCGAAGAGCACGCTGACGAAGTTCACCAGGCCGCCATCGAGCAGGCCCTGGTAGAGCAGAAGAGCGGCGAGCTGTTCTACGACGCCGCGTCGGCGTAAGCGCCGGTGGCCTTCGACCTCAGCGCGCGGCTGGCCGAGCGCCGCGCCGCCGACCTGTACCGCCAGCGGCCACTGCTTGAGAGCCCCCAGGGCCCGCAAGTGGTGGTGGACGGCCAGCCGCTGCTGGCCTTCTGCAACAATGACTACCTGGGCCTGGCCAATCACCCCGAGGTGATTGCCGCCTGGCGCGCTGGCGCCGAGCGCTGGGGCGTGGGCGGTGGTGCCTCGCACCTGGTGATTGGCCACAGCGGCCCGCACCACGAGCTGGAGCTGGCCCTGGCCGAACTGACCGGGCGCCCGCGGGCGCTGCTGTTCTCCACCGGCTACATGGCCAACCTCGGCGCGGTGACCGCGCTGGTGGGGCAGGGCGACACGGTGCTGCAGGACCGCCTCAACCATGCCTCGCTGCTGGACGCCGGCCTGCTCAGCGGCGCGCGCTTCAACCGTTACCTGCACAACGAGCCCGCCAGCCTGGCCAATCGCCTGGAAAAAGCCACCGGCAATACCCTGGTGGTCACCGATGGCGTGTTCAGCATGGACGGCGACATCGCCGACCTGCCGGCCCTGGCCAAGGCTGCCCGGGCCAAGGGCGCCTGGCTGATGGTGGACGACGCCCACGGCTTCGGCCCGCTGGGTGCCCATGGTGCCGGTATCGTCGAGCACTTCGGCCTGGGCCTTGAAGATGTCCCCGTGCTGGTTGGCACCCTCGGCAAGGCGTTCGGCACCGCCGGCGCTTTCGTGGCCGGCAGCGATGACCTGATCGAGGCGCTGGTGCAGTTTGCCCGGCCCTACATCTACACCACCAGCCAGCCGCCGGCGCTGGCCTGCGCCACGCTCAAGAGCCTGGAACTGCTGCGCACCGAGCACTGGCGCCGCGAGCACCTGGCCAGCCTGATTCGCCAGTTCCGCCAGGGCGCCGAGCAGATCGGCCTGCAACTGATGGACAGCTTCACGCCCATCCAGCCGATCCTGATCGGCGACGCCGGCCGGGCCGTGCGCCTGTCGCAGCTGCTGCGCGAGCGCGGCATCATGGTCAGCGCCATCCGCCCGCCCACCGTGCCGGCGGGTAGCGCGCGCCTGCGCGTGACCCTGTCGGCGGCCCACAGCGAAGCCCAGGTGCAGCTATTGTTGAATGCACTGGCTGATTGTTATCCGTTGCTGGAGCCGTGCGATGCGTGATCGCCTGATTCTGTTGCCGGGCTGGGGCATGGGCCCGGCGCCCTTGCAACCGTTAGTGGCTGCGTTGCAGGGGTTGGATGAGCACTTGCACGTGCACATCGAACCTTTGCCCGAGCCGGGCAGCAGTGACCTGGCGGCCTGGCTCGACGCCCTGGATGCCAGCGTGCCGCAGGATTGCTGGCTGGGTGGCTGGTCGCTGGGGGGCATGCTCGCCGCCGAACTGGCCGCCCGCCGTGGCGACCGTTGCTGCGGCCTGGTGACCCTGGCCAGCAACCCTTGCTTCGTGGCCCGCGCCGAGTGGCCGAACGCCATGCCGGCGCAGACCTTCGACGCCTTCCTGGCCGGTTGCAGCGGCAACCCGCAGAGCACCTTGAAGCGCTTCAGCCTGCTGTGCGCCCAGGGCGCGGCGGACGACCCGCGCAGCCTGTCGAAGCTGCTGGCCGCCGGCGCGCCGGCAACCCTGCCCGCGCACCTGTTGCACGGCCTGGAGCTGCTGGCCCAGCTGGACATTCGCGCCGCCCTGCAAGCCTACGCCGGGCCGCAGCTGCACCTGTACGGCGGCCACGACGCGCTGGTACCGGCCGAAGTGGCCGGCGACGTGCTGGCGCTGCTGCCGGATATTGAAGTTGGCCTCATTGAAGCGGCCAGCCACGCTTTCCCCCTGGAAGACCCCCACGAACTGGCGGCTGCCATCCAGGCCTTTCTGCACGAGTCCCCCGATGACTGATCTCTCCACGCCACCGTTGCCCGGCGCCTTGCCGGACAAGCGTCAGGTGGCGGCGTCCTTTTCCCGCGCCGCAGCCAGCTACGACAGCGTTGCCGAACTGCAGCGCAACGTCGGCAACGCGCTGCTCGAACGGCTGCCCGAAGGCCTGCAACCGCGGCGCTGGGTGGACCTGGGCAGCGGCACCGGCTATTTCAGCCGCGCCCTGGCCGGCACCTATGCCGACGCCTATGGCGTGGCGGTGGACATTGCCGAGGGCATGCTGCAGCACGCCCGCCCCTTGGGCGGTGCCCACGCCTATGTAGTCGGCGACGCCGAGCGCCTGCCGCTGGCGAGTGCCAGCGTCGACCTGCTGTTCTCCAGCCTGGCCGTGCAGTGGTGCAGCGATTTCGCC
Organism: Pseudomonas imperatae; assembly: GCF_057128625.1. Classification (NCBI taxonomy): domain Bacteria; kingdom Pseudomonadati; phylum Pseudomonadota; class Gammaproteobacteria; order Pseudomonadales; family Pseudomonadaceae; genus Pseudomonas; species Pseudomonas imperatae. Next base: position 335,118 of record NZ_JBSKHP010000002.1, read on the forward strand.
GCCGTGCTGGGTGAAGCCCGGCGCAGCCTGCAGCCTGGCGGCGTGATGGCGTTCGCCAGCCTGTGCGTGGGCACCCTGGGCGAGCTGCGCGACAGCTGGCAGGCCGTGGACGGCATGGTTCACGTCAACCGCTTCCGCCGTTTCGAGGATTACCAGCAATTGTGTGGCGCCAGTGGCCTGCAGGTTATAAGTCTGGAACAGGTTCCCCATGTGTTGTACTACCCTGATGTGCGTGGGCTGACCCATGAGCTCAAGGCCCTGGGCGCCCACAACCTCAACCCGGGCCGCCCCGGCGGCCTTACCGGCCGTGCGCGCATGACCGGGTTGTTGCAGGCATACGAGCAATTCCGCCAGCCACAAGGCTTGCCGGCTACTTACCAGGTGGTCTACGCGGTGTTGCGCAAGCCGCTGGACGGGGGAAACTGAAATGGGCCCAGCCTACTTTATCGCCGGCACTGACACTGACGTCGGCAAGACCACCATCGCCGCCGGCCTGCTGCACGCCGCGCGGCTCAATGGCCTGAGCACCCTGGGGGCGAAGCCGGTGGCCTCTGGCTGCGACGTGACGCCCAAGGGCCTGCGCAACGCCGACGCCCTGGCGCTGATCGCCGAAAGCTCGATCCAGTTGCCCTACGAACAGGTCAACCCGATCGCCTTCGAGCCGGCCATCGCCCCGCACCTGGCCGCCCGGGAAGCCGGGGTCAGCCTGAGCGTGCAGGGCCTGCTGGAGCCCATGCGCGAGATTCTCGCCCAGCAGGCCGACTTCACCCTGATCGAGGGGGCAGGGGGCTGGCGAGTGCCGTTGTCCGGCCAGGCCAACCTGTCCGACCTGGCCATCGCCCTGAAGCTGCCGGTGATCCTGGTGGTGGGGGTGCGCCTGGGCTGCATCAACCACGCCCTGCTGACCGCCGAGGCCATCGCCCGTGACGGCTTGCAGCTGGCCGGTTGGGTGGCCAACGTCATCGATGGGCGCACCTCGCGCCTGGAGGAAAACCTCGCCACCCTGGCCGAATGCCTGCCCGCACCGTGCCTGGGGCGGGTGCCGCGGCTGAAGATCAACTCGGCGGCCATGGTTGCCGAGCACCTGCAGCTGGACCTACTGGATTAGGCTGTGGCTATGACAGGGCAATAGGCCATTAGGGTTTTTGACGTGAGTTTATTGGCGCCGTCTGCTTCAATGGCGCCCATATACATTTTTTCTACCGGAGCCTGCCGATGCAAATCTCGGGAAGCAGCGCCTACTACGCCGGCCTGAGCACCATCCAGAATGGCCAGAACCGCGTCGACCAGGCGGCCGCGCAGATCGCCAGCAACTCGGCCGACCGCCCGTCCGTCGGCAACCAGTCCACCAACCTGCAGGCGCAGCAACTGCTGAGCGTCGACCGCAGCCAGCAAGACCTGGCCGGCAGTGCCGTGCAGCTGACCCAGGGCAAGCTTGAAGTGGAAGCCGGCCTGAAGGTCGAGAAGGCCGCCAACGAAACCCTCGGCACCCTGATCGACACCTACGCCTGACCCCTGCCTTATCTGTGGGAGCTGGCTTGCCAGCGAGCTTTTGGGGGCCACCAAAGCTCGCTGGCAAGCCAGCTCCCACAATTTCCTGCATTCCTTCCCTCGCTGATCTTCCATCATTCACCGCACCGTGCCTGGCCTGCGGCGTACCCCCCTGCGCGCGCATTTCCTGGCCACCGGGTGTAGTCTGGTCGAAGGATGCTTGACAACTTTTCGGCGTAAACGTATGTTTCAAACAACTGTTTGACAGAGAGCCATCCACCGCTGGTTGGTCTGTTGCGGTCACCACATTCCAGTTTCATCAGCAGAGGTTTATCGCTATGCCTGACTACAAGGCCCCCTTGCGTGATATTCGCTTCGTACGTGACGAACTGCTTGGCTATGAAGCGCACTATCAAAGCCTGCCGGCTTGCCAGGACGCTACCCCGGACATGGTCGACGCTATCCTTGAGGAAGGCGCCAAGTTTTGCGAGCAGGTACTGGCTCCGCTGAACCGGGTGGGTGACACCGAAGGCTGTACCTGGAGCGAGTCGGGCGTGAAGACGCCGACCGGCTTCAAGGAAGCCTACAAGCAGTTCGTCGAAGGCGGCTGGCCAAGCCTGGCCCACGATGTGGCGCACGGCGGCCAAGGCCTGCCCGAGTCCCTGGGCCTGGCGGTCAGCGAGATGGTGGGTGAGTCGAACTGGTCGTGGGGCATGTACCCAGGCCTGTCCCACGGCGCCATGAACACCATTTCCGAGCACGGCACCGCCGAGCAGCAGGACGCCTACCTGACCAAACTGGTGTCGGGCGAGTGGACCGGCACCATGTGCCTGACCGAGCCGCACTGCGGCACCGACCTGGGCATGCTGCGCACCAAGGCCGAACCACAGGCCGACGGCACCTACAAGGTCACCGGCACCAAGATCTTCATCTCGGCCGGTGAACATGACATGGCCGACAACATCGTCCACATCGTGCTGGCTCGCCTGCCCGATGCACCGGCCGGCACCAAGGGCATCTCGCTGTTCATCGTGCCCAAGTTCCTGCCCAACGCCGATGGCAGCCTGGGCGCGCGCAACGCCGTGACCTGTGGTTCCATCGAACACAAGATGGGCATCCACGGCAACGCCACCTGCGTGATGAACTTCGACGCGGCCACCGGTTTCCTGATCGGCCCGGCGAACAAAGGCCTGAACTGCATGTTCACCTTCATGAACACCGCTCGCCTGGGTACCGCGCTGCAAGGCCTGGCCCACGCCGAAGTGGCGTTCCAGGGTGGCCTGAAATACGCCCGTGACCGCCTGCAGATGCGCTCGCTGACCGGCCCGAAAGCCCCCGACAAGGCTGCCGACCCGATCATCGTGCACCCTGACGTGCGCCGCATGCTGCTGACCATGAAGGCCTTCGCCGAAGGCAACCGTGCCATGGTGTACTTCACCGCCAAGCAGGTGGACATCGTCAAGTACGGCACCGACGAGGAAGAGAAGAAGAAGGCCGACGCGCTGCTGGCCTTCATGACCCCGATCGCCAAGGCGTTCATGACCGAGGTGGGCTTCGAGTCGGCCAACCACGGCGTGCAGATCTACGGCGGCCACGGCTTCATCGCCGAGTGGGGCATGGAGCAGAACGTGCGCGACAGCCGTATCTCCATGCTGTACGAAGGCACCACCGGCATCCAGGCCCTCGACCTGCTGGGTCGCAAGGTGCTGATGACCCAGGGCGAGGCGCTGAAGGGCTTCACCAAGATCGTCCACAAGTTCTGCCAGAACAACGAAGGCAACGAAGCGGTCACCGAGTTCGTCACCCCGTTGGCGCAGCTGAACAAGGAGTGGGGCGAGCTGACCATGAAGATCGGCATGGCCGCCATGAAGGACCGCGAGGAAGTGGGCGCGGCTTCGGTGGACTACCTGATGTACTCCGGTTACGCCTGCCTGGCTTACTTCTGGGCCGACATGGCGCGCCTGGCCGCCGAGAAGCTGGCTGCCGGCACCACCGAGGAAGCGTTCTACACCGCCAAGCTGCAGACCGCGCGCTTCTACTTCCAGCGCATCCTGCCGCGTACCCGTACCCACGTGGCGGCGATCCTGTCGGGCGCCAACAACCTGATGGAAATGAACGAAGAGCACTTCGGCCTCAGCTACTAAGCGGCCACGCGCTTGGATGAAAACCGCTGCCTTCGGGCAGCGGTTTTTTTTTTGGCGCCAAGGTTCAAAATATTGTTTTGGACATTAAACAATCCGCATCACGGCCGATACAGGTGAAGGCACAATGCCACAATTTCGTCCTGGTATCGGATTTTCGTTTTGTCACGTTCACCCATGTTCCATTTCAGCCATTTCCTACCGTCACTGCTGCTGTTGCTGGCAGGGCTCGCGGCTGCCTATGTAAGGGACCTCAACGTATTCTTCACCTCGCTGTTCAACGTGCTGCCCACCCTGGTGTTGCTGTTGGGTGGCGCTTACTGCGCGGTGTATCGCCGCCAGCGCGAGCTGTTCCTGATGGTCACGGTGTACATCGCCTATTTCCTGCTCGACACCCAGACCGACTACTACCGTGATCACGGCCGGGTGCGCGACGACGCGGCCGTGACCTTCCACCTGTGCTGCCTGCTGTTGCCGGCGCTGTTCGGCCTGTTCGGCGGCTGGCAGGAGCGCACCCACCTGTTCCAGGACATGGTGGCGCGCTTCGCCGTGCTGCTGGCGGTGGGCAGCACTGCCCTGGGGCTTGAACAGAGCTTCCCGGTGCCCCTGCTCAACTGGCTGGCGGAAATTCGCTGGCCGTCGTGGCACTGGCAATGGATGAGCCTGATCCAGATGGCCTACCCGGTGTTCTTCCTGGCGGCGGTGCTGCTGCTGGTGCAGTACCTGCGTGAGCCGCGGCCGCTGCATGCGGCGCAGCTGGTGGGGCTGCTGGGGCTGTTCTGGATGCTGCCCAAGACCTTCATCCTGCCGTTCACGCTGAACATCATGTGCAGCCAGGTGATGCTGATGATTGCTTCGGCCGTGGCCCACGAGGCCTACCAGATGGCGTTCCGCGACGAGCTCACCGGCCTGCCCGGGCGGCGCGCGCTCAACGAGCGCATGCAGCGCCTGGGTCGCAACTACGTGCTGGCCATGACTGACGTCGACCATTTCAAGAAATTCAACGACACCCATGGCCACGACGTCGGCGACCAGGTGCTGCGCCTGGTGGCCAGCAAGCTGTCCAAGGTGACGGGCGGCGGCCGCGCCTACCGCTACGGCGGCGAGGAGTTCGCACTGGTGTTCGCGGCCAAGACCATGGAAGAGTGCATGCCGCACCTGGAGGCCATCCGTGAGGCGATTGCCAGCTACAACATCCAGCTGCGCAACCCCGACCGCCCCCAGGACGACAAGCAGGGACGCCAGCGCCGCCATGGCGCCGGTGCGTCCAGCGTGTCGGTGACCATCAGCATTGGCGTGGCGGAGCGGCTGATCGACCACCGTACACCGGAGGAAGTGCTCAAGTCTGCCGACGAAGCGCTGTACAGCGCGAAGGGCGCGGGGCGTAACTGTGTGATGGGCTACGGCCAGACTCGCCGTGGTGCGGTGCGTACTCAGGCTTCGGCTTAGGTCGTGGACGCGGCCTTTGGCCGCTGCTACGGGGGGTATGAATCATGACTGCTGGTGACTGTTCAGTCACATGACGACCCTATGTGTCGCAAAAGTTGTTGGGGTACACTGGATTTATCCACTGTCCCAGTCCCCCTTTGCGAGGTTGCCATGGCTGACTACAAAGCGCCCCTGCGCGATATGCGCTTCGTCCTCAATGAAGTTTTCGATGTGGCCAGCCTCTGGGCCCAGCTACCGGCCCTGGCGGAAGTGGTGGACGCGGACACGGTGGAAGCCATCCTCGAAGAGGCCGGCAAGGTCTCCAGCCGCAGCATCGCGCCACTGAACCGCAACAGCGACGAGCAGGGCTGCCGCTGGAAAGACACCGTGGTCAGCACCCCCGATGGCTTCCCCCAGGCCTACCAGACCTACGCCGAAGGCGGCTGGGTAGGCGTGGGCGGCGACCCGGCCTACGGCGGCATGGGCATGCCCAAGGCCGTGTCGGCCCAGGTCGAGGAGATGATCAACTCCTCCAGCCTGGCCTTCGGCCTGTACCCTATGCTCACCTCCGGCGCCTGCCTGTCGCTGCACGCCCACGCCAGCGAGGAACTGAAGCAGACCTACCTGCCGAACATGTATGCCGGCACCTGGGCCGGCTCCATGTGCCTGACCGAAGCCCATGCCGGTACCGACCTGGGCATCATCCGCACCAAGGCCGAGCCCCAGGCGGACGGCAGCTACAAGGTCAGCGGCACGAAGATCTTCATCACTGGCGGCGAGCACGACCTCACCGAGAACATCATTCACCTGGTGCTGGCCAAGCTGCCGGACGCGCCGGCGGGGCCCAAGGGCATCTCGCTGTTCCTGGTGCCCAAGTTCATGGTCAACGCCGATGGCAGCCTGGGCGCGCGCAACGCCGTGAGCTGTGGCTCCATCGAGCACAAGATGGGCCTGCAGGGCTCGGCTACCTGCGTGATGAACTTCGACGAGGCTGTGGGCTACATCGTCGGCGAGCCGAACAAGGGCCTGGCGGCCATGTTCACCATGATGAACTACGAACGCCTGGGCGTGGGCATCCAGGGCCTGGCGTCGGCCGAGCGCTCCTACCAGAGCGCCGTGGAATACGCCCGCGACCGCCTGCAAAGCCGTTCGCCCACCGGCCCCAAGGCCAAGGACAAGGTCGCCGACCCGATCATCGTGCACCCGGACGTGCGCCGCATGCTGCTGACCATGAAGGCCAGCAACGAGGGCGGCCGCGCCTTCTCCACCTACGTGGCCATGCAACTGGACACCGCCAAGTTCAGCGAAGAGCCGGCCGTGCGCAAGCGCGCCGAGGACCTGGTGGCGTTGCTGACCCCGGTGGCCAAGGCGTTCCTTTCCGACCTGGGCCTGGAAACCACAGTGCTGGGCCAGCAGGTGTTTGGCGGCCACGGCTATATCCGCGAGTGGGGCCAGGAGCAACTGGTGCGTGACGTGCGCATTACCCAGATCTACGAGGGCACCAACGGCATCCAGGCCCTGGACCTGGTCGGCCGCAAGGTGATCGGCAGCGGTGGTGCGTACTACCAGCTGTTCGCCGACGAGATCCGCCACTTCATCGACACCGCCGCGCCGGCCCTGGCCGAGTTCACCAAGCCGCTGGCGGCGGCCCTGGCCAACCTCGATGACCTCACCGCCTGGCTGCTGGACCGCGCCAAGAACGACCCGAACGAAATCGGCGCGGCGTCGGTGGAGTACCTGCACGTGTTCGGCTACACCGCCTACGCCTACATGTGGGCCCTGATGGCCAAGGCCGCGCTGGGCAAGGAAGGGCAGGAAGACTTCTACGCCAGCAAGCTGGGCACCGCGCGCTTCTACTTCGCCCGCCTGTTGCCGCGCATCCACTCGCTGACCGCGTCAGTCAAGGGCGGCAGCGAGTCGTTGTTCCTGCTGGATGCAGAGCAGTTCTAAAAGTCCGACAGGCATGTAGGCTTTCTCCTACATGCCGTGACGGCTTTAGGCGCTTTCGATGCCATGGATCCAGAGGGTAATCTTTGCTCATGGACGTCGCGCAGGAAGCGCCCAACAGAACACGGACACGCAAGGAACCCGCCACTGGACGGCGGGCTGAAAAGGACCTCAGGGATACAGTCTGCGAAACCCCGCCCCGGCGGGGTTTTTTATTACCTGCGGTGGCTCAGCCCAGGGCGGGTGCGATGACGTCTTCCAGCAGTTGGCGCAGCAGCGTCACCGAGGCCTGCTGGCGCTGGGCGTCGCGGTACACCAGGCCCACCTGCAAGGGCACCCGCGGTTCGCTGAGGGGTTTCCACAGCAGCTCCGGGTCTTCGCCGATCTGCTGGGCGCGGCCGGGCAGCACCGTGGCCAGGCGCATGTAGGGCAGGCTGTCGAGGATGCCGGCCATGTTGTTCAGCTCGGCCTGCACTTGCGCGCGCCGGCCCAGGGCGGCCAGCTGCGCCTGCCAGATCTGCCGCACCTGGAACTCCTCGCCCAGCAACAGCATGGGCAGCTCGGCCGCCTGGCGCACCGAGACCTTCTTGAACTCACGCAACGGGTGGTCCGCCGGTATCACCAGTTGCAGCTCGTCCTCGTACAGCAGCACGCCGTGCATGCCCGGCTGGCGTGGCGGCAGGTAGCTGATGCCGATGTCCAGGGTGCCGTTGAGCAGGCGTTTCTCGATCTCCAGCCCCGACAGCTCGTAGATCTGGATCACCAGGTGTGGCTGGGCCTTGCGCACCCGTTCCAGCAACTGCGGCACCAGCGCCGGGTGCACGGTCTGCAGCACCCCGATGGCCAGGGTGCGCAGCGCCTGGCCACGGAAACCCAGCAACGCCTCGCGGGCCTTCTGCATGCCGTCGAGCAACGGCAGTGCATGGTTGTAGAGGGTGTGGGCAGCCAGGGTCGGCAGCAGGCGCTTGTTGCCACGCTCGAACAGGCTGACGTCGAGGCTGTGTTCCAGCTGGCGAATCTGCTGCGACAGGGCCGGTTGCGACAGCGACAGGCGCTCGGCGGCGCGGCCTACGTGGCCTTCTTCATAGACCGCGACGAAATAGCGCAGTTGGCGGAAATCCATAAGTTCTACTTATCGAAAAAGCTCGAAAATCGAAATGGCCGAGTGGCCGGCAAACGCCTAGTCTACGCGCCATTGACAGGGGTTGCAGGTAGGTTGATGGCAATGGGTAGTCACAGACAACTGGGCGTTTACATAGGAAAGACCACGCAGCCGGCCGACGTGCTCAACCTGGCGCCGAGCCTCGCCCAGCTGTGCCACGCCACCGCCTGTGACCAGGCCCTGTTGCTGGGCACTGATGCCCGCGCCCGAGAGGCCGCCATGGCCCTGGCCCTCGACTGGGGCGCGATGCGGCGCCGCCGCGCGGGCCAGATCATCCGCGTAGGCGACGACGCGCCCGGCGATGCGCTGGCCTTCGGCGACCTGCCGGCCCTGCACGCCGCGGTTGATTCACAGACCGTGGCCATCATGCTCCAGCCCACCGCCGGCCCTGGCACCGATGCCTACCTCAAGGGCGTGGAACAGCTGTGCCGCGCGCTGGACATCCTGTTGATCATCGACGACTTGAGCGCGCCTGTTGCGCCGCCCGACGAGGTGGCCGCGCCGCCGCTGTTCCAGCGCCTGGGCCTGGCATTCGCCCGAGCGCGCAGCCACCGCCTGCACTGATTTCCCTGTACCGTCTGCGTGTTTACGCAACGCCCCGGCCTGGATTCCCCCTTGGGTCGGGGCGTTTTTTTTTGTTAACAAAAGCGAGCAAGCATGACTGTCGGCGCCTGTCCATCAGGCGATGGCGCGTTGCAGCAAACGGTAGGAGCCGACCTTGGTCGCGATGCGCCGTAGCCTGTGAGATTGGCGCTGTGAGCCTTGTGTGCTCGACACGCCCTGTTGTAGGAACCCCACGCCCACGGTGATGTCAGTTGGTTATCAACCTCCAGGAGCCGTACCATGGACTTTATCCGCATTATCGTCGCCATCCTGCTGCCGCCGCTGGGTGTCTTCCTGCAAGTGGGGTTCGGCGGTGCCTTCTGGCTGAATATCCTGCTGACGCTGTGCGGCTACATCCCCGGGATCGTACATGCGGTGTACATCATCGCGAAACGTTGAAATCGTTCATTTGGGAAATGCCTGACGATTTAACTCGAACTGGCTGACATTCATTTTCGATCCCCGCGATTAGGCTCCACCTCTCCGATAAGACAGAGGTGAAGCCTTTTGAGGCGGGCAAGAAGTGAAAATAGATAATGTAATCAGTCATGTCACGGAAGCCGACGGCAATGTCTTCGTCGATCTTGGGTTTCCCCATGATGAGGCGGTCCGGCTGAAGGCCCTTTCGGAAAAAGCGAGATGCTCAGCAGAATTGGCAAGCCTTTCACCCTCACGGTTGGCTGACACAAGCCTGCCTCACCCCTCCATCACCCGCCGATAAAACCCCCACTCCTGCTCCAGCGCATGCGCCAGGTTCGCCGCCTTGCGGAAGCCGTGGCGTTCGTCCGGGTAGAAGTGCGCCTCGGCGGGCAGGCCGTTGTCCTGCAGGGCCTTGAGCATGTCGCGGGTCTGCTGGGGCACTACCACGGCATCCAGTTCGCCCTGGAAGAAGATCACCGGCGCCTTGATGCTGCCGGCGTGCAGCAGCGGGGTGCGCGCGCGGTAGCGGGCGGCGTCGCGCTGCGGGTCGCCGATCAGCCAGTCCAGGTAGTCGCCCTCGAACTTGTGCGTGGCCTTGCCCAGGGCAACCGGGTCGCTGACGCCGTACAGGCTGGCACCGGCGCGGAAGACGTCGTGAAACGCCAGGGCGCACAGGGTGGTGTAGCCGCCGGCGCTGCCGCCGCGGATGAACGCCTGGTGCGGGTTGATCAGGCCGCGGTCGGCCAGGTGGCCGACCACCGCGCAGGCGTCCTGCACGTCGATTTCACCCCAGCGCAGGTGCAGGGCCTGGCGGTAGGCGCGGCCGTAGCTGCTGCTGCCGCGGTAGTTGAGGTCGGCAACGGCGAAGCCACGCTGGGTCCAGTATTGGATGCGCGGGTCGAACACCGGGAAGCAGGCCGAGGTAGGGCCGCCGTGGATGAACACCACCAGCGGCGGCTGGCGGTCACCGTTCATGGCCGGGTAGAAGAAGCCGTGGGCATGGCCGTCGCCACTGGCATAGCGCAGCGGTTGCGGGCGGCTGACCTGATCGGCGGGCAGCGGTAGCACGCCACCGGCCAGCACCCGTGCCTGACGGCTGGCGCGGTCGATGGCGATGACCGCTGGCGGGCAGGTGGCAGAGGCGGCGATGGCGTAGATGAACTGCGCGTCGATGGCCAGGCAACGGAAGCGGCTGAAGTCGCCGCTGTAGTCGTGGATCACGCCGTCGTGCTGGCAGATGCCCAGGCGGGCGAAGCCGTCCTCGAACCACGTGGCGAGAAAACGCTCACCCGCCAGTGGCAGCCAGGTGCTGGCGCCCAACTGCCAGGGGGCGCCGGCGTGGTCGGCCCGGCGCGAGGGCAACAAGGCCCAGCCGTTTGCCGTCTCGCCCCAGGGTTGCCAGAAGCCATCCACGTCGGACAGGCAGCACAGGCGGCCGTCGGCATCGAAGCGCGGCTGCTGCAGCGATTGTTCGTGATCGCCACCCACTTGCTCAGGCTGCCCCCAGGCGCCCGAAGGCAGCCGTCGGCAGGTCATCAGGCGGGTAAGGGTCCAGGGCTGGTGGGGCCGGCTCCACTCCACCCAGGCCAGGCGTTGGCCATCGTCGCTGACGCTGGGCGTGGCGTAGAAATCAGCGCCTGCGGCCAGCACCTGGCGCGTGCCGTCGGCCAGGGCAAGGCTCACCAGGCGGTGTTCGACCTGCGCGCCGTGGTGGCTTTCCTCCACGGCGAATACCCACTCGGCGTTGGCCTGCAGGCCACCGTAGCGGCAGTCGTTGTGGCTGAGGCGGCGGGGCACGGTGCCCGCCAGGTCCTGGAAGTAGAGCTGCTGGTCGGCTTCGTTGACGAACACCAGGCCGTCGCCGGCCAGGCAGAACGAGCCACCGCCGTATTCGTAGACACGGCTGCGCACGCTGAAGCCATCAGGCGTCAGGCAGCGCGCTTGTTCGCCCTGCCACCGCCAGATCCGGCAGGCGGCATCCTGGGGGCGGAATTCGTTCCAGAACAGCCCCGCCGGGCCGACCGCCAGTTCGGCGAAGTCGGTACCGGCGGCAACGGCCTGGGCGGCGCTGAACAGGTCAGGCCTTGGCGATGATTCTCGAGTTTCGTTCATTACGGAAGGCCAGTTGTTCGATCGTCTGCGTGGCAGTCTCGGACTCTTCACGGGCCTTGAGGATGATCCCGTGGTCCGCCGATTTACTGCACACGGGGTCGGCATTGCTGGCATCGCCGGTCAGCATGAAAGCCTGGCAACGACAGCCACCGAAGTCCTTTTCTTTCTCGTCGCAGGAGCGGCATGGCTCCGGCATCCAATCATAACCACGGAAGCGGTTGAAGCCGAAAGACTCGTACCAGATGTGCTGCATGCTGTGCTCGCGCACATTGGGGAACTGGATCGGCATCTGCCGCGCGCCGTGGCAGGGCAGGGCGGTGCCGTCCGGGGTCACGGTGAGGAAGATGCTGCCCCAGCCGTTCATGCAGGCCTTGGGGCGTTCCTCGTAGTAATCCGGGGTGACGAAGATCAGCTTGCAGGGGTTGCCCTCGGCCGCCAGCTTTTCCCGGTACTCATTGGTGATGCGCTCGGCGCGCACCAGCTGCTCCTTGGTGGGCAGCAGGCCCAGGCGGTTGAGCTCGGCCCAGCCGTAGAACTGGCAGGTGGCAAGCTCGACGAAGTCGGCTTCAAGCGCGATGCACAGCTCGATGATGCGGTCGATCTTGTCGATGTTGTGCCGGTGGGTGACGAAGTTCAGCACCATGGGGTAGCCATGGGCTTTTACCGCGCGGGCCATCTCCAGCTTCTGCTTGAACGCCTTTTTCGAGCCGGCCAGCAGGTTGTTGACCTGCTCGTCGCTGGCCTGGAAGCTGATCTGGATGTGATCCAGGCCGGCGGTCTTGAAGTCGGCGATTTTCTGCTCGGTGAGGCCGATGCCCGAAGTAATCAGGTTGGTGTAGAACCCCAGCTGCCGCGCCTCGCGGATCAGCTCGGCGAGGTCCTGGCGCACCAGCGGCTCGCCACCGGAGAAACCGATCTGTGCAGCGCCCATTTCCCGGGCTTCACGAAATACCTTGAACCATTGCTCGGTCGTCAGTTCCTTGCCCTGGGCGGCGAAGTCCAGGGGGTTGGAGCAGTACGGGCACTGCAACGGGCAGCGGTAGGTCAGCTCGGCCAGCAGCCACAGGGGCAGGCCGACCGCAGGCTTGGCCGGCAGCTCAGGCAAGTTCGATCCAGTGCTCTGCACGAGCGACCTCCATGAATTGCTCGATGTCGTCACCGAGCTCAGGTACGCCGGGGAACTGCTTGTCCAGCTCGGCGATGATGGCGGCGACGTTGCGCTGGCCATCGATCAGGCCGCCGATGGCGCTGGCGCTGTCGTTGAGCTTGATCATCCCTTCAGGATAGAGCAGCACGTGGCCTTTCTGCGCCGGCTCGTACTGGAAGCGATAGCCGGGGCGCCATTTGGGTGTCAGGTTGCGATCGAAACTCATAAGGCTATCCCCTTGTGCCAGACGCGCTGGTCGGTGACGCTGTGGTAGGGCGGACGGTTCAGCTCGTAGGCCATGGTCATGGCGTCGAGCATGGTCCACAGGATGTCGAGCTTGAACTGCAGGATCTCCAGCATGCGCTGCTGGCCCTCGGCAGTGGTGTAGTGCTGCAGGGTGATGGCCAGGCCATGCTCCACGTCACGCCGGGCCTGGCCCAGGCGGGTGCGGAAGTATTCGTAGCCGGCCGGGTCGATCCACGGGTAATGCTGTGGCCAGCTGTCCAGGCGCGACTGGTGGATCTGCGGCGCGAACAGCTCGGTCAGCGAGCTGCTGGCGGCTTCCTGCCAGCTGGCGCGGCGGGCAAAGTTGACGTAGGCGTCCACGGCAAAGCGCACGCCGGGCAGCACCAGTTCCTGGGAACGCAGCTGGTCGGGGTCCAGGCCCACGGCCTGGCCCAGGCGCAGCCAGGCCTCGATGCCGCCGTCCTCGCCCGGGGCGCCGTCGTGGTCCAGCAGGCGCTGAATCCACTCGCGGCGTACTTCACGGTCCGGGCAGTTGGCCAGGATCGCGGCATCCTTCATGGGGATGTTGACCTGGTAGTAGAAACGGTTGGCCACCCAGCCCTGGATCTGCTCGCGGGTGGCACGGCCTTCGTACATCGCCACGTGGTACGGGTGGTAGATGTGGTAGTACGCACCCTTGGCGCGCAGGGCCTGCTCGAATTCGGCCGGGGACATTGCCTTGGCGTCGGTCATGCTCACACTCCTACAGTTCGATGCTCATGCCATCGAAGGCGACTTCCACGCCGCGGCGGGTCACTTCGGCGCGCTCGGGCGAGTCTTCATCGAGGATCGGGTTGGTGTTGTTGATGTGGATCAGCACCTTGCGCGGCTTGCTCAGCCCGTCCAGCACTTCCAGCATGCCGCCGGGGCCGTTCTGGCACAGGTGGCCCATCTCGCGGCCGGTGCGGGTCCCCACGCCACGGCGCTGCATCTCATCATCCTCCCACAGCGTGCCGTCCACCAGCAGGCAGTCGGCATCGGCCATGTGCCCCAGCAGCGTGTCGTCCACCTGGCCCAGGCCCGGGGCGTAGAACAGCTTGCCGCCGGTGCGCAGGTCTTCCACACGCAGGCCCAGGTTGTCGCCCGGGTGCGGATCGAAGCGGTGCGGCGAATAGGGCGGTGCAGCGCTGCGCAGCGGGAACGGGGTGAAGCGCAGGTTCGGGCAGGCGGGGATGGTGAAGCTGCCTTCCAGCTCGATGCGGTTCCACTGCAGGCCACCGTTCCAGTGGCTGAGCATGTTGAATAGCGGGAAGCCGGTGGTCAGGTCCTGGTGGACCATGTCGGTGCACCACACCTGGTGCGGGCAGCCTTCGCGCAGGCTCAGCAGGCCGGTGGTGTGGTCGATCTGGCTGTCCAGCAGGATGATGGCGTTGATGCCGGTGTCGCGCAGGGCGCGGGCCGGTTGCATGGGCGCAAAGCCCTGCAGCTGGGCGCGGATATCTGGCGAGGCGTTGCACAGGACCCAGTGCACGCCGTCATCGGACAGGGCGATCGAGGATTGGGTACGCGCCTTGGCATTCAGGGTACCGTCGCGGTAGCCCTTGCAGTTCACGCAGTTGCAGTTCCACTGGGGGAAACCGCCACCGGCGGCAGAACCTAGAATCTGGATGTACATGGGAGGCCTGTGACGTCTGACTTCAGGATGGACAGCAAAAATAAAAACGCCCCGGCTGACCGAGGCGCTGTACTGCGATAAAAATCAACGGCTGGCGAAGTACATGGTGACTTCAAAGCCGATGCGCAGGTCGGTGAAAGCTGGTTTGGTCCACATAGGGTGACTCCTTCTGGGTGATGGATGAAAGTGGTACGGGTGCAACACATCAGAGCCATCTCCGCTGGGAGATGTTCATCTGCTTAGGGCCCTATCTTACTAAATTCCGGTGTACTGAAACGTTAAATTGCATTAACACGGCTGAGAAAGCTCATTACAGCCTGCGTAATGATCACTCCGCCACTTGCCACTGCGCGCCCACCGCCGGGCCGTTGGCCAGGCACAACCAGCCAGCTTGAGCCTCCAGCAATTGCCCGGCGGCCTGCAGCAGTGAATCGCTGCGCAGGCGCCCGAAGGCCTTGCGCAGTTGATCGATGAAATCGGACGAATGGCCACCCAGACGCGCTTGCCAAAGGCTTTCGGCGGCCTGGCCCAGTTCCATGTCGGCCAGGCTGGTGCGCGCGGCCAGGTCGCGGCACTGGTTGCTCAACGAGGTGCCGGACTGGGCCCGGATCAGCGCTGGCAGCGCGGCCAGGAACGTCTCGATATGCCCCAGGATCTCGGCCATCGGCGTGCTGGGCGACTGCACGCCAAACAGCAGGCCCGGGCGCCCGGCTATCTGCCGGAAGCCGCTGAACACCGCGTAGCCCAGCTGCAGCTCGACGCGCATGCGCTGATAGAACGGCGCCTGGCACAGTTGCCCGAGCATCTGCCAGGCGGCCTGGTCGATGATGTCTTCGCCGGCCGCCGGGCAGAACAGCAGCAGTGCCTGCTCATTGGACTCGGTGGCCACCTGGCTCCAGGTGCGGCCGTGCAGCGGCAGCGGGGGCTGGCACAAATGGCCGTCGGCGCGGCCGGGCATGCGCAGCAGCGCCACGTTGATGGCCTGGCTGACACCCATGCCCAGGCCCACGGCCAGCCCGTCCCAGCGGGCTTCGTGCCACAGGCGCTGCAGCAACGGCGGTTGCAGTTGCTCGTCGCGGCCGCGTGAAGGCGCCTGGAAATAACCCAGGCTGTGCTCCGGCAAGCGCTTGAGCAGCTCGCGGATGGGAATCAGGGGCGCAGGCGCGCTTAGCTGGCTGGCCTGGCGCCACACTTCGGGGGCCGGCTGCGTAAGGTTTTCCAGCGCCTGCTCGACCAGCGCCGGCATGGGCTCCTGCACCCCGCACAGGCGCAGTTGCCAGTCGTCGCCCAGGCTGGTGAAGGTCATCTGCACGCCGGCCTGGTTTGCCTCTGCGCGCAGCTTGGCCAGGTTGTGGTCCAGCAGCCGCCAGAGGCTGGCGCGCTGGGCTGACTTGACCCGCCAGCGCAGGTACAGGCAGCCCTCGGCGCTGGCCGACTGCGGTGTGTTGACCACGTCCAGGCAGGCGGGTGGCGGCACCATCTGGTCCGGGCGGCGGCTGGGGCGCAGGAAGCGGTTGCGCTGGGGCAGGCGCCATTTGACGTCGGTGTCGGTGGCCAGGCGTGCCAGCGGGCCATGCAGAATGGTGTCGCCGCGCAACTGGCCGAGCAGGGCGCGCAGGGCGTTGATGGCGGCCTGGCCGATGCCCAGGTCGTGGCCCTGGCCGAAATGCTCGCTGTCATGGCGCGCCAGTTCCAGGGCGGTGCTCACCAGCTGCCGGCGCTGGCGTAGCAGGCGGTATTCCTCGCGCAGGCTCTGCCAGTCGTCGTGGGACTGGAAAAACTCCAGCCAGGCCAGGCACAGCTCACTGATCAACGGGCGCATGGGCTCGCCGGCGGCGGTCAGCTTGCACTCGATGTTCAGCACCGCCTGGTCGTCGAAGCAGTACAGCGGCGTCAGGCTCAGGCCTTCCGCGAGGCCGCGGCGCTGCAACTCGGCCAGCAGGCCGCCGGGTTGCTGCGACGTCAGCCAGGTGGCCAGGAAGTCGATGGCGGTAGCGCTGTCGCCCGGCACCTCATGGCAGGCGAACACCAGGTTCAGCCGGCTGGGGTCCAAGACGTCCATGGCCGTAGGCGTGGTGTCCAGCAGGGCCGGGCTGGCCTTGCGCGGGCTGAGGCTGCCGGCACGCAGCTGCGCGCCGGCCTTGTGCGCCAGTTGCCGTAGCTCGTCCAGCGGCTGCGGCCCGGCCAGGCACAGGGTCATCTGCCCGGTCTGGTAGAAGCGCTGGTAGAACGCCAGCAGGCTGTACTGGAATGCCTCGCGCGGCACCGGCAGGCTGTAGCGGTTGCCCGCGTGGAAGGCGCGCAGCGGGTGGCTGGCGGCAAGCGGCGCGGTCAGCCACTGCAGGTGACGGGCTTGGGGGTCGCGGCTCCAGGCGATGAACTCGGCATGCAGCACTTCGCGTTCGCGCAGCTGGTATTCGCGCTCCAGGCGTGGCTGGGCGAGCATTTCGCACAGGCGCTCGAGGGCGCCGGGGAAGGACTCGGTGGGCAACTCGAAGAAGAAGTCGGTGGTGCGCTCGCGGGTGCTGGCGTTCAGTTGCCCGCCGTGGCGCTGGACGAACGGCATCAGCGCGTTGTCGTCGTGGTAGCGCGCGGTGCCCAGGAAGAACAGGTGTTCGAGGAAGTGCGCCAGGCCGGGGAACGCCGGGTCGGTGTCATGGCTGCCGGCCGCCACGCGCAGGGCGGCGGCGCCGCGTTTCAGACGCGGGTCGTGGCGCAGCTGCACGCGCAGGCCGTTGTCCAGCACCAGGGAGGCGAATTCAGGGGGGGCGGCATCGGGCATGACGGTTCCGTTGGCATTGCGGTATGTGGCTAATGCTAGCGGAAGTTTGCCAAGGCATATAACGCAAAAAGCCCGCCGGGTTGCCGGCGGGCTTTTCGATGGAGTGTTTGTAATAGAGCCGCGATTGCTGAAACACCGCCGGCTGCTTTTGCTTCCGTGAGGCTTTTGATCTTGATTGTGTGCCCCGTAAAGCGCCAGGGCCGACTGGAGGCGTTGGCCGAGCGGTCCCTGGCGTAGCCGGGGAAGACGGAACCGGAGGCGCTTCTATTCCGGGCCGTCGTCCGCTTGGGCGACGCCGGAAGGAGGGGACCCGCAGCGAAGCGGAGGGACCAAGCAGGGGCAAGCCTTTTTTGCTTACTTTTTGTGGCGTTTGACAAAAAGTGAGCCGGCGTAAGGCCGGAAAGGTGAAGTGGCATCACCCTGAATGCTGGATATACATAGGGCTTTCGAATCCCGCTTCGGCGATTTCGAACATATCCATTTTCGCGGGGATACCACCGACCGTTTCGCCCTTACGGCGAGTAACTTTTTGGCAGTCGCCCCAAAAAGTCACCAAAAAGGGCTCGCCCCTGCTTGGGCCCTCCGCTGCGCTACGGGTCCCCTCCTTCCGGCGCCGCTCAACGGGCAGACGGCACCCGCTATAGAAGCCTGCGGGTTACCGTCTCTTCGGCCTGCGGCCTCGGCCCTTCGGGCAGCCCGTTGATCGACGCCTCCAGTCGGCCCGGGCGCTTAACGGGGCCAAGATCAAGATCAACAGCCAGATCAAGATCAAAAGCCAGATCAACAGCAGATCAAAAGCCAGATCAACAGCAGATCAAAAGCCAGATCAACGGCAGATCTAGATCAGTCGCGGGCCAGCATCTGCCTTAGTGGCTGAACGCCGCCGTCGTCCCTACGACAGTAGCCGACGGCAGCAATTGGCTGATGAAGCGGTTCCAGCGAGTAATGTTGGCCGGCCCGACGAACACCACGTCCGAAGTGCGTAGGTCAAACTGGCGCGCCAGCAGGAAAGCCGTGGGCTTCTTGGCGTTGAGGTAGAACACCGTCGGCGGCTGGCCGTTGCCATCCTGCGCGCCGCGGATCACGTAGATGGCCTCGGCGTTGGCGGTTTCCTGGCTCAGGCCGCCGGCGTTGCCGATGGCTTCCATCAGGTTGAAGGTGCTGGTGCCGTAGTTCATCACCTGGGGTTTCTGCACCTCGCCCAACACGTAGACCTTGTTGGCGTGGTCGTTGCCCAGGTGCAGCTGGTCGCCGTCCTTGAGGTAGATCTCGTTGAGGCGCGAGTCGGTGCGGTTCAGGGTGTCGATGTCCATGACGTATTCATGGCCATCACGCTTGAGGATCAGGTTGGCCAGGTTGGCGTCGCTGGTCTCGCCCCCCGCGCGGCTGATGGCGTTCACCAGGTTCAGCGGGATGTTGTTCAGCGACTGCGGCCCGGGGTTTTTCACCGCCCCGGAGATGATCACCTTCTGGCTGTCGTAGGCCTGGATGTTGACATCCACCTGGGCGCCCGCCAGGTATTGGCCCAGGGCTTTCTGCAGGTTGGAACGGAACTCCGGCACGGTCAGGCCGCCGGCCTTGATCGAGTTGATGTAGGGGTAGTACAGCGTGCCGTCCAGGCGCACCACGCGGGCGCTGGCCTCGACCTGGGTCTGGGTGGTGGGCGAGTTCAGCTCGGCGTGTTCCCACACGGTGATGATCAGGTTGTCACCCGGGCCGATGCGGTAGTCACCGGGCCGGTAGCTGGTGAGGGCAGCGGGTATGGGCTGCGGCTTGTAGATGGTTCGCTGCTGGTTGACGGTGGCCGAGGTAATCGGCACCACTGTCACCGGCCCGGTGTCCTGGTCTTGCGCATCATCGGGGGTCATGTGCTGGCCGGGGGCGAAAGCGCACCCTTGGACCAGCGCGGTAATGAGCAACACGCCGAGTATCGATCGCTTCATGGCAAAGTCTTCCTTGGAGAAGGCATTTTCTCCGGCATTGGTCTTATAGGAGTCAGAAAGCGTTTTTGTGCACGAAACCCTTCACCAGGGTCAGCACAATGATTTTCAGGTCCAGCCAGACGGACCAGTGTTCGATGTAATCGAGGTCGAACTCGATGCGTTTCTGCATTTTGTCCAAGGTCGTGGTCTCCCCGCGCCATCCGTTGACTTGAGCCCAGCCGGTGATGCCGGGCTTGACCTTATGCCGCAACATGTAGCCGTTGACCTGCTTGCGGTACTGCTCGTTGTGCGCCACTGCATGGGGGCGAGGGCCGACGATCGACATGTCGCCGCGCAACACATTGAAAAACTGAGGCAACTCGTCCAGGGACGTGCGCCGCAGGAAGGCCCCGAAAGGCGTTACCCGGCAATCGTTGCGGCTGGCCTGCACCACCTCGTGGCCGTTTTCCTGCACGGTCATGCTGCGGAACTTCCAGACCATGATCGGTCGCCCATCTAAACCATAGCGTGTCTGGCGGAAAAACACGGGGCCAGCGGAGGTCAATTTGATGCCCAGGGCGATCAACAGCATTGGCAGGGCGATCATCGCCAGGATCAGGCTGCTGACGACGATGTCCTCGAAGCGCTTCACCAGTTGGCTGGAGCCGTCCATCGGCGTGTCCACCAGGCTGATGCTGGTCAGGCCGTTGATGCTTTCGCTGCGGGCATGCAGCAGGTCGAACATGAACACGTCGGGAATCAGGTAGACCGAGGCCGTGGTGTCGCTCAGGCCCTTGACCAGGGTGCACAGCGACGGCTCGCAGCTCATGGCCAGGGTGATGTAGACCTTGTCGATGCGCCCGGCGCGGGCGTCCAGCACCAGCTGGTCGAGGCCGCCGAGCACGGGGATCCGGCGATTGAGCTGGTCCAGGGCCATCTGCTGCGGCGCATCGTCGTAGAAACCCAGCAGGCGCAGGCCCATCCAGGGCGCCGCGGCGATGGAGCAGGCCAGCCGCTCGCCCACGGTGCCGGTGCCGACGATGGCCACGCTGCGGGTGTTGAAGCCGCGGCGGCGCAAGGCCTGCAGGGTGCTGCGGATCAGCAGGCGGTAGCCGCACAGGGCGAACAGTATCAGGGCGAACCAGGCGATGCGCTGGCGGTCCAGGACAATCTCGGGCCCGGTCAGCAGGTAGTCAGCCAGCATCACGCAGCAGAAGGTCAGCGCCCAGTAGTTGAAGACCCGCATCAGCTCGCGCTTGACCCGCTCGCCGCGCCACGAGCCGTACAGTTGGTGGTACTCGCACAGCCAGTGGAAGATCATCACCGTGGCCATCAGGCGCAGCCAGGTGTCGCTGTCGTGCAGGCGGTCCTGCAGCCAGGCGAACCACAGGCTGCAGGCCGCGATCACCGCCAGGTCGAGGGCACGATGGGCCAGGGACAAGGCCGACTGGTGGGCCTGGAGGATGCCTTTGAAGGGTGTTGCCATGACAGACCTCCCCACTCACAAGGTTTTCACGCTGGCAGCCAGCACGGGGGCCAGGCTCAGGCGCGGGCCATTGGCGGCCAGGGGCAGGGCCACGGGCGGATGCTCCTGGGCCCAGCGGGTCTCGACGAACTGGCGCATTTCCCGCTCGAAGCGTTGTTCGGAGAAGCGCTCGGCGTTCTCGCGGCAGGCCTGGGGGGTGATGCGGTGGGCATTGCGCTCGAACTCGCAGACGCCCTCGATGATCGCGGCCATGGTCTGCTGGTGGTAGAACACCCCGGTGGGTTGCTCGTGATCGAGGCCGTGCACGGTTTCCAGGCTGCCGCCGCGGCCGAAGGCAATCACCGGCGTGCCGCAGGCCTGGGCTTCCACCGGGCTGATGCCGAAGTCTTCCTCGGCGGCGAAGACGAAGCCCTTGGCGTTGCGCAGGTACTCGCGCAGGGCGGCGAAGGGCTGGTAGCCCAGCAGGGTGACGTTGGACCCGCACACGGCCTGGCATTTTTCCATTTCCGGGCCGTCGCCGATCACGATCAGGTGCTTGTCGGGCATGGCACGGAAAGCCTCGACAATCATCGGCACGCGCTTGTAGGGCACCATGCGCGAGGTGGTCAGGTAGTACTCCTGCTTCACCGGTTGCAGGTCGAAGCCCTGGGTGTCCACGGGCGGGTAGATCACCGTGGAGTGGCGGCGGTAGGCCTTGTCGATGCGCCGGCCGATGAACTGCGAGTTGGCGATGAACTCGTCCACGGCGGCGGCCGTGCGTTGGTCCCACATGCGCATGTAGTGCAGGATCATGCGCGCCACTTTGCTCTTGAGGCCGTGGCTCAGGCCAGCCTCGTTCAGATACTGGTGCTGCAGGTCCCAGGCGTAGCGGATGGGCGAGTGCACGTAGCTGATGTGCAGCTGGTCGGGGCCGGTGAGCACGCCCTTGGCCACGGCGTGGCTGCTGGAAATGATCAGGTCGTAGCCCGACAGGTCCAGTTGCTCGATGGCCAGCGGCATTAGCGGCAGGTACTGCTGGTAGCGGGTACGGGCCTTGGGCAGGTGCTGGATGAAGGTCGTCTGGGCGCGCTTGCCACCCAGGTGGGCGCGGTCCTCGTCGCTGAGGAAATCGATGACCGAGAACAGGTCGGCGTCGGGCCAGATTTTCAGCAGTGCGGCCAACACGCGCTCGGCACCTGCGTAAGTCACCAGCCAGTCATGGACGATTGCGATTTTCATGATGCCACCAATTGTTGTTATGGCAGGGCCGGGGCCCCGCGATTATTTGGGTACGCTGGCGTTCAAGGGCAGTGCGCCGCGGTGTGGGGGCGGTTCGGCGAGCAGGGTGTCGATGCGTTCGCTGACCAGCGCCGCCGAGCGCTCCCAGTCGAAACGCGACACGTTGTGCAGGCCCAGGGTGCGCAGTTGCTGGCGGATGCACTGGTTGGTCAGCACCAGGTTCATGGCCTGGCTGATGTGCTCCACGTCCAGGGGGTCGAAGTACAGCGCGCTGGACTGCAGCACTTCGGGAATCGAGGCGGCGTTGGCGGCCAGCACCGGGCAGCCGCAGGCCTGGGCCTCCAGGGGCGGGATGCCGAACCCCTCGTACAGCGAGGGGAAGACGAAGGCCGCGGCGCCCTGGTACTGGGTGATCAGCTCTTCGTCGCTGAGGCGGCCAAGGAAGCGAATGCGCGGGTCGCTGTTGGCCAGGCGCTCCAGGTTGGCGTCGGCGAAGATGCCGTTGGCACCGCCGACGATGCGCAACTGCACGCGCTCGTGGCCCCGCAGCTGCAGGAAGGCCTGGATCATGCGGGTGAAGTTCTTGTGCTCGCTGGGCGATGACACGGCCAGCAGGTAGGGGCTGCGCTGCTTGCCGGCAACGCCGGGCTGGAATTCGTCGCTGACGGCGTTGGGCACCACCAGGATGCGTTCCTTGGGAAAGTCATAGAACTCTGAGATTTCCCGCCGCGAGAAGTCGCTCACGGTGATCAGGTTTTTCAGGTGCCGCAGCAAAATCGGCGTCATCACCCGGTAGCTGGTGCGGAACGCCCAGGTGTAGCTCCTGGGGTGGCGCACGTAGGTGATGTCGTGGTGCGTGGCGATCTGGTTCCGGTACATCAGCGGTGCGGTGGCGCCCAGCGACACCAGCAGCGGCGAGCCCTGGCTGCGCAGGTAGCGCGGCAGCTCCAGCTGTTCCCAGCGGTGGCCGCCATGGCGGCCGACGGTTTGTACATTGAGGCGCCGGGCGGTGTCGTGCATCTGGATGCGGTCGGGGCAGACGAACACCACGTCCTGGCGCCGGGCCTGCAGGGCCAGGCTCACCTGTTCGGCGAAGCGCTGCACGCCGCGCAGCTCCTGGGTGAGAAAACGAGCATTGATGACAACCATCGTTCGTTCCTTCAAGGCTTGGCCTTGTCGCTCAGCGGGTGAACAGCCAACTGGCTGTGCCCAGGCTGATGATTCGGGGGAAAACGTCCAGCGTGATGACCGTGGTGCAGTGTTCTTCTTCAGCCTTGGGGCACTGCCATTGCCCCGAAGTGACCCGGCCACGCTCGGGGTGGCGGGTGTCCAGGGTCTGTACCGGGCCCTGCTGACGGCCGTTGGCTTCGATCTTTACCTGGCGCGGCTGGCCGACGGTCCAGGCCACCAGCACCTGCTCGTCGCCCTTGGCAAAATTGAGCAGGTAGAGGTCACCGGCCTGCAGGCTCTTGAGGCTGTCGTAGCGGTACTGGGTGAGCACCGGGCTGATGGCCTTGAGCACGTTGTAGGCCGGCTTGGGCGCGAGGTTGGGGCGCAGCAGACCGAAGTGGTGCTCGAACTCTTCCGCGTCGGTGCCGTCCTCGACCAGGTCGTACCACCACATGCCGCGGATGTTGGGCCGGGTCTTGGCCAGGAAGTAGGCGCGGGCCAGGTATTGGGCCTGGGTGTCTTCATCGATGCCGCATTTGCCGGTGTTGGTCGGCCAGCCCATCTCGGTCAGGTACAGCGGCACTGGCTTGCCGGCCAGGCGGGTCAGGCGCTGGTCCACCGCGGTCATCCACTGAATCCAGCCTTCCGGCGTCTTGCGCACGTCACTCTCGCCGTAGCAGTGCACGTACGGGTGCAGGGACAGGCCGTCGACCCAGTCCGCGACGCCGCCCTGCACCAGCCGGTCGGCAAACCCTTCGTTGATGCCAGCAGTGGTGACGGCGCCGGCCAGCACCTTGGCCTTGGGGTCGTTCTGGCGGATCTGCCGGCTGGTCAGCTTGACCAGGGCCAGGTAGTCGTCACTCAGCCTGCGGTCGCCCGCGCCGGCCAGGTCCCACTCGTTCCACACCTCGTACAGGTTCACCCGCCCGGCCATGGCGCGGGTGACGAAGTCCACGTAGCTGGCGAAGCCATTGCTGACCGCCGGGGTACGCGGCAGCGCGTTGTTCTCGTAGAACTGGTTGCCGTAGTCGAGGATCACCAGGTTGGCCATGCCCCGGCCAGTCCTGGCCGCGTCGTACTCGCGCCAGCTGGTGGGGAACTGCAACTGCCCCGGGGCCAGTTCCACGCGGGCCCAGTACGCGTCCTCGCGCACAGAGTTGATGCCGGCTTCGCTGGCCAGCTGGAACTGGTGCGCCAGCAGCGGCGAGCCGTCCATCAAATGGGTGGTGGTACCGACGATGAACGGCTCGGCGGCTGCCACCACTCCGGTGGTCATGGCGCCCTGGACGGCCAGGGCCAGATAGAGAGGCAGTCTTCGCATGATCGCTCACAGGGCTCGCACGGGCAGGGCAAGGGCTGGGGGTCGGAGTCTGGGCAGCGGGTTGGCGCGACGGGCTGCGGCAGGCATGGCCTTGCGGCGCAGGGCCACCGACACCGCGAAGCCCAGGAACAGTGCGGCGACCGAGGCTTCGGGCACGTCGGTGGTCCAGCTGACCAGGGTCAGGCAGAAGCACACGCTGACCAGCGCCCTGGACAGGCGCGTGCTCTTGTCACGCAGGCCGATCATCAGCGCGATCATCAGGCAGTACACCACCAGGCCCGCGGCACCGAAGGTGGCCCACAGGTACAGCGCGCTGTTGTCGGCCACCACCGGCGCGCTGGCGCTGTAGATGGGGAAGGCGCTGGCAGTGCTGCCGACCATGCCGAAGCCTGCGCCCAGCCAGGTCCAGCCCTGGCTCCACTGGTTGAACACCAGGTTCGGCCAGGTGTTCATCAGGCGGTCGTAAAACGACGCCAGTACGCCGCTCTGGGCCGAATCGGCGTTGTTGTCGAAGGTCATCATCAGGCCCATCACCGGCAGGGCGATGCCCATGGCCACCACTACCGTGAAGATCACCCGGCAGGTCAGGCGGTGTTGCAGCAGGGGCAACATCAGCACGGTGCAGGCGTAGGCCACGGCGGTGGACTTGTTGGTGGTGAGGTAGATGGCCACCATGCAGGTGCCGAACATCAGCAGCTTGAGGATGTTGGAGCGCATGAAGGCGGTCAGGTACAGGCTGAAGACGGCGATCATCACCGACAGCACCGTGGACATGCGGGTGAAGCCGGCGATGCGGTCCACGCCGTTTTCATTCCAGCTCATGTTGGCGCTGACCTCGGTGTCGCCGATGCTGTAGCTGTAGCCCTTCCAGGGCACCGCGGTGTACTTGTCCAGGGCCAGGCCTGCCAGCGACGCCGCCAGGCACAGCAGTACCACCACCGCCAGCAGGCGCTTGCGGTGCTCCAGGTGCGTGCCGCACACCAGGGCGAACAGGAACGGGGCGTACATGTAGAAGGCGAAGCCGACGTTGTTCAGCGCTGCCCCGTGGAGCATGCCCAGCAGTGCCGCGCTGACCAACAGCAACAGGGTGATCCAGAAGCTGCGGCTGCCCTTGAACGTCAGCAGCTCCACGGCGAACAGCGCCAGGCAGGCGGCCTTGGGCAGGTACAGCAGCGCCGAGGCGCCGGCCTGGTCGAGGTAGAAGCGCAGGGCGCCGGAGAACGTCTCCACCACGATCAGGCTGATGGCCACCAGCACCACGATCAGCGACTTGCTGAGCGCGATGCGCGGTGCGCGGCTAGAGCGATTCGGAGGCAGGCTGGTTTGCATGATGGGCGCCTCGGTTCTGGTAAACCTGGAAGAACAGCTGTTGGTAACTGTCGAGCATGCGATCGATGTCCAGCAGGGGGGCCACGCTGGCCCGCGCCTGGCCGGCCAGTTGCCGGCGCAGCTCGGGCTGGCGGTACAGGCGCAGCATGGCCAGGCCCAGCGAGTCGGGCTCGTCGGGGTTGCACAGCAGGCCGTTGATGCCTTCGCGGATGATCTCCGGCAGGCCGCCGCGGTGGCTGGCGATCACCGGCACCGAGTGCGCGCAGGCTTCCACCGCGACCAGGCCGAAGGGCTCGTGCCACAGGGACGGCACCAGGGCGACGTCGATCTGCCGGTAGAAGCTCTCGGGCGACTGGTAGCCCACCAGGTGAATGTTCTCGGCATCGCCGATCAGCTGGCGCAGCTCGCGCTCGTAGTCCTGTTGCCCGCGCCCGGCGATCTGCAGGGTGGCGTTGAACGGCAGGCGCTTGAACTGCTCGATCATCCAGCGCACGCCCTTGTGGTCCGACAGCGTGCCCAGGAAGCCGAAGCGCAGCGGCTCGCTGTGGGCCAGGCGGCCCTTGGGCCAGTGCGGCATGACTTCTTCCACCCGCGGGCTGGCGTTGTAGATCACATGGGACGAGGCGTTGCGGAAGAACCGCGCGTTGTGCAGGCGGTCGAGCAGGAAGTGGCTGACGCCCACCACCGCGTCCACCTGCGCCGAACGTTCGGCGTGGCCCTGGCGCAAGGTCTGGCACAGGGTGCAGGGGCCGTTGCAGCATTGGCGCTTCTTGAACATCAGGCTGCCGGGGCACAGCAGGTACATGTCGTGCAGCACCTGCACGATCGGCACGTCGGCCTTGGCGATTTCATCCCACACCGCCACCGACCAGCCACCCAGGTTGTGGCACACCACCAGGTCGATGCTTTCCTGCTGCATCACCTGCCGCACATAGGCACGCATGCCCATGTTGTAGCGGTCGCGCAGGTGCCAGCCCAGGCGCGCCAGGGCGTTGGGGCGCTGGTCGCTGAAGTGCCAGTAGGTGTTGAGCACGCCGGCGCGGTACACCTTCACGCCCTTGACCTGGTCCTCGACCAGGCCGGCCGCGGCGCCGGTGGTCAGCACGCACACGCTCATGCCACGCCGGTGTAACCCTTCGACCGTGCGTTGCAGCACGATTTCAGCGCCGCCGCCAATGTTTGGCGAGTACAGGCTGGAAAGGAAGAGCACGTTCATAGCGGGAACAACTTGTTGAGGCCAAGGCGGCCGGCCTCGCCATCGGCGATGGCCTGCTGCAGCAGGGCGAAGCGGGCGTGGGTGCCACGGCGCCAGGCCACCAGGTGCAGCAGGGTCATGAATACGGCGCGGTTGAGGCTGTACATCCAGCCCCAGCGGGCCCACACGAACTTGTCGAACCAGGCCTGGTTGCGGGCGGTGTAGTAGGCGCGCAGGTCGGAATCGCCGAGCAGGAACGCCTCGTAGATGTTGCCGGTGCGGGCCTTGATGTTCCACGAGTGCTCCAGGTCTTCGAGCTGGGCGTCGGTGACCAGGAAAATGTGCCCGCCGCTGGCGGTGATGCGCCGGGTGTATTCGGTGTCGTCGGCGTACAGGATCATGTCGGTGCGCGGCAGGCCGATGTTCTCGTACATGGCGCGGTGGCCCAGCAGGCCGCCATAGGTGGCGAACGGCAGCTTCACCAGGCTGTGGTGCAGGCTGTCGGCGTGGGGCTTGCCCCAGGGCAGGCGCCGCCACAGCTTGTAGGGCAGCTGGGCGATGTGGAAGCCGAAGCAGCTGGAACGGTGCGGGAAGGCGAAGCGCCGTGGCACGCCGGCGGCGATGTCGGCCTGGTGGGTAGGGCGGAAGCCCTGCACGGCCACCTGGGCGCGGCCCAGCTTGCGCGAGCACTCGGCCAGGCGTTGATGCAGCAATTCGATGGCGCCGGGGGTTGGCGCGTTGTCGTCGTCCATCAGCCAGATGTATTCGGCGCCAGCCTGCAACGCGGCGTTGATGCCCACGGCGTAGCCGTTGGCCGAGCCGGTGTTGCTGGGCAGGTCGATGATCTGCACCTGGACGGGCCAGCGGCGCAGCAGTTGGCCCAGGTCGGCGCTGGCGGCGTTGTTGACCACGATCACCTGGGCGATCTCGGCGCAGGCCAGCGAGCGCTCAATCAGTGTTGTCAGGTAGTGAAGCCGGTCCCCGTAGGTCAGGGTGACCAGGGTGGTAGTCGCAAGCATGGCGGATCCCCCTCTTGTTGTTTGGCTGGCGCAGGTTCAGCAGGCTGGCAGGGCCACGCGCGACAGGCTGCTCTTGGGCAGGCTGACGCGCTGTTCGCGTTGCAGCAGGTTGAGCAGGATCACCGCCCGTTCCTGGCCGTCGTCGCTGAGGAAAATGGCCTGGATCTCGCTGTTGCCGGTGCGCACCATCACGGCCTCGCCCTGGTTGAAACTGGGCACCGGTTGCGGCGCGGCCAGGCGTTGGCGGATCTGCGCGATCAGGCTGGCGGGCACCGGGCAGGGCGCGCCGCCGAAGGCCACGATGCGGCAGACGCCACGGGTGGAGCGAATCGGGTACCAGCTGTCGCCTTCTTCCAGGCGAATGAACAGGTAACCGGGGAACAGCTCTTCCTCGACGGCCTTGCGTGCCTTGCGGGCGCTATCGGGGTTGGCCTTGAGCGGGCGAAAACACTCGAACTGCTGACGAATCAGGTGTTCTTCGGCACGACCTTCCTGGCGTGGCTTGGTCTGGATCAGGTACCAATTGGAACTGTCAGTGAAGTGGCTCATGGTGCTGTTCTCGCTTGCCCCCCGGCGGTGGCGCGGGGGGTGTCAAAGGCCTGGGGTCATGGCTGGCCGGTCACTTCTTGGAGGGGCCGTAGTTGTAGGCAGAGCAGTCGTATTCGGCCGTGGCGGCCTTGCGTTGGATGCCGTTGAAAATGGCGCCCTTGACCAGCACGCCGTTCTGCGCGAGGCGGCGCTTGGCGCTTTCCACTTCCTTGATCGAGCTTTTGCCGAAGCGCGCCACCAGCAGCGTGGTGCCCGCCTGGCGGCCCACCAGGGCAGCGTCGGTGACCGCCATGATCGGCGGGGTGTCGATGATCACCAGGTCGTACTTGGGCGACAGCTCGCGCAGCAGCTTGTGGAAGTTGTCGTGCATCAGCAGTTCGGACGGGTTAGGCGCCGCGAAGCCGCAGGAGATGAAGTGCAGGTTGTCCACCGCCGTGGCGTTGATCACCTCGCGATTGCTCAGGCGTGCGGCCAGGGCATCCGACAGGCCGTGGCGCGGTTGCAGGCCCAGCACTTTATGCAGGTAGCCCTTGCGCATGTCGGCGTCGATCAGCAGCACTTTCTTCCCGGTCTGGGCGATGATCACCGCCAGGTTGGCGCTGACGAACGACTTGCCCACCGCCGGGCTGGGGCTGGAGATCATCAGCACATTGTTGCGCGCCTCGAGCATGGCGAAGTGCAAGCTGGTGCGCAGGCTGCGCAGCGACTCGACCGCCAGTTCGGTGGGTTCTGCGACGCTCAGCAGCTTGGCGTCGGCGCCGCCGCTGCGTGGCTGGCGGCCCTTGTTCAGGCGTTCCTGCAGGCGCGACAGTGGCACTGAGGCGTACACCGGGATGCCCAGGTTCTCGATGTCGTCGGGGTTGACGATGCCGCGGTCGAAGGCCTGGCGAATGAAGATGATGGCCACGGCCACCAGCCCGCCCAGCAGCACCGAGAGCAGCACGATCAGCTTGCGCATCGGCTTCACCGGTTCTTCGACGTTGGCGTCGGCCTTGTCGATGATGCGCACGTTGCCGATGTTGCCGGCGCGGATGATGTCCTGTTCCTGGGTCTTGTTCAGCAGTTGGGTGTAGGTCTGGTTGGTGACCTGTTGCTCGCGGGTCAGGCGCAGCAGTTCCTGCTGGGTTTCAGGCAGCACGCGGACCTTGGCCTGCATGGCGGCTTTCTGTGCTTCCAGCTGGTTGATCTGGTTGGTCAGCGCCACCTGGGTGGGGTGCTGGCGGGTATACAGGCGGTCCAGGTCAGGGCGTTTGAGCTTGAGCTCGGAAATGGTGTTGTCCACCGACACCACCTGGTTGAGCAGGGCGGTGGTTTCCTGGCTGATGTCCACCGACTTGCTGCGCATCTGGTAGTCATGCAGGGCGTCTTCGGCCTTGGTCAGTTCGCCACGCACGATGGGCAGTTGCGAGCGCAGGAACTGCAGGCGCTGTTCGGCTTCGGCCGAGGTGCGCTGCATGTTCTGTTGCAGGTACAGGCGGCTGACGTCGTTGAGCACGGTGTTAGCCTGCACCGGATCAGGGTCTTCCAGCGACAGGTAGACGATGCCCGAGTCCTTGCCGGCTTCCACCACCTTCAGCTTGTTCTGGTAGGCCAGCTGGGTCACCAGGGCGCGGTTGCGCGCCAGGTTGAACTCGGTGCCCGGGCGGGCTTGCAGGGTGTCGACCTTCAGGCTGATATCGCCGGCGCTGGCCAGCACGCCGACCTGGCCCTTGAGCAGCAGGTTGTCGTCGCTGTCGAGCACGCGGTACTGACCGTTGTCACCGGCCACCAGGGTCATTTTCTTGCCCAGCAGGCTGTCCGGCACTTCGAGGGTGGACACGGCGATCTTCTCGCCACCCCAGGCGAAGCTGTCCAGGCCCAGCACTGGCGCGGCCACTGGCTGTTCTGCGGTTGGCTTGAAGTGACGGGCCATGTAGCCGCCGATGCCGGGTACCCGCTTGGGCTGCTGGACGATGTCCAGGTTCAGCTCGCTGACCACCTGGCCCAGCACCGAGCGCGAACGAATCAGTTCGATCTCGGCGGTGGCCTGGGACACGGCATTGGGCTTGGTGTTGATTTCCGGAGTGGCGTCCAGGCCCACGCGCTTGGGTTCGATCTGGATCATCACGTTGGCCTGGTAGATCGGCGTGGCCAGGATGGCGAACGCCAGGCCGGCCACGGCGAAGCTGCCGACCACGGAGGCGATCAGGCGCTTGTGGTCGAACAGGGTGCGCAGGATGGTGGCCAGGTCCAGCTGAGTATCCTGGTAGTACTCCAGTGAAGAGCGGCTCATTGCAGTCATTTTTATTGGTCCTCGATACTCAGGTAGGGCATCCAGTCATCGACGCAGCGCGACAAGTGCGTGTAGGTCTGCTGAAAGGCGTTCTTGGGGCGACGGTAGGGGTCGGCGATCTGCAGGTCGTTCTGCCACTTGCCGATCAGGAACGCCTTGCCCCGTACTTCGGGGGCCAGGCGTACAACGCGGTGCAGTTGTTCGTGTTCCATCAGCAGCACCAGGTCGGCCCAGTGCAGCAGTTCGGGGGTAACCTGGCAGGCGCGGTGGTCGCCGCCCTTGATGCGGTTCTGCTTGAGCACGGCCCGGGCCTCGACGTCCATGTGTGCGCCGTTGTGGGCCTGCACGCCCGCCGAATTCACGGCCAGGCGCCCGGCCACCCGGTGGCGCAGCAGCGCGGCGGCCATGGGGCTGCGGCAGATGTTGCCGACGCAGACAAACAGGACATTGCTGAACATGGCCGTCTCAGCCCCGCGCCGTGGACGCGGTGAGGCGCCGGAACAGGTTGACGCTGATGTTGCGGGCCATCAGCGCCAGGGCCAGCAGCTTCTTCACCGGCGAGATCGCCGACAGCGACAGCCCGAACACCTGCACCAGGCAGTGCTCGTACAGCGGCTGGTTGCCGATGCGGAAGTAGTAGTTGGCCAGCGCGCCGTAGGTGTTGAGGGTCATCTGCAGCTTTTTCTTGTCCGAGCGCATGGAGAACACGCCACCGCTGTGCACCCGGTAGGCCGCCGGGGCGATGTCACCCAGGTACTTGCCCTTGCCGTGGGCACCCAGCAGGCACCACCACACCAGGTCATTGAGCGGCGCGCCGCGCAGCTCGCGGGGCATGTCGTGCAGCACGTTGCGGAAGCAGGTGGTGAGGGTGGAAATGGGCCGGCCCTTCATCAGCTCCAGGCTGGTGGCGTCGCTCTGGCCCTTGCCTTGCAACTGGATGCCCTGCAGGCCCTGGTCGCTGAAGGCCATGGCGTCGTGGTAGGTCAGCACGTAGTCCAGGTGGGCTTCCAGGAAGTCGACCTGCTTCTGCAGCTTGAAGGGGTCGGTCCAGTAGTCGTCGCCCTCGCAGAAGGCGATGTACTTGCCGCGCGACAGGCGGAACAGCCCGGGGCAAGGGTGGTTGCCCTGCTGGTACTGGTTCTCGCTTTGCAGCAGCGCGCGGATGATGTTCGGGTAGCGCTTGGCGTACTCGCTGACGATGGCCGCGGTGCCGTCCGTGGAGCAGTCATCGTTGATGACGATCTCGAAGGGGAAATCGGTCTGCTGGGCCAGGAAGCTGTCCAGGGTCTGGGCCACGAAGCGCTCGTGGTTGTAGGTAGGGCAGACGATGCTCAGCAGCGGGTCGCGAGCAGGGCCCCAGTTTTTCATGATGTCGCTTTCGAGTCTGCTGTTCATCGTTGCGTGCTCGGTTTGTTGAAGATCAGGACCGCCCGTTGCAGCCAGGGCCGGTAGCTGCCGGCCACCAGCAGCAGGGTGACCAGCCCGCACAGGGCCAGGGCGAAGAAGGTCTGCAGGCGGTTGTCACCGACCAGGGCGCTGACCAGCGGTTGGGTCAGGGCCACGCCCAGGGCACTCATCAGGCTGATGCGCAGCACGTCCAGCAGCCACGACCGCTGGATGCCAGGGGCCAGGCGCCGGTGGATGAAGGCCGGCCACACCGCGAATGCCACCAGGCGCAGCACGAACCAGGCAATTGCGGCGCCCAGGGCGCCCTGGTAATGCACGGCCAGCATCAGCACCGGCACGGTGACCGCCACCGACACCAGGCTGTAGCGCAGGTGCAGGTGCATGCGGCCGTGGGCGTATTGCAGGTAGAACTGAAAACCGCTGAGGCAGAGGATGGCGCTGCCCAGCGCGTACCAGAACAGGATCGGTGCCACCCAGTTGGCGGCCTCGCGGTCGCCGCTCCAGGCGTAGATCAGCGCCCCGCCGTGCAGGGCCACCACCACGCCCAGGGGCACGATGAAGGTGGCGACGAAGCGGTGCGCGGCCAGGTACAGCTGCTGCATGTCGGCTTCGCGGCCCTGGGCCATCAGCGCGGTCATGCGTGGCAGCAGGGTCTGTACCAGCGGGTTGATCAGCATCAGGATGCCGGTGCTGACCAGCGCCACCAGCGAGAAGTAGCCGTAGTCCTTGAGGGACAGGGCCGACGACAGCAGCACCTTGTCCAGTTGCGTCAGCAGAATCCACAGCACCGCGGCGAGCGACAGGCTGGCGGCGAACGGCAGTACCGGCTTGACCAGCGCCCAATTGAAGCCGCTCGCCAGCCGTGGCGGTGGCAGGCGGCGCCAGGCCTTGGCGGCGAACAGCAGCGCTTCGAACACACCCACCGCCGCCTGGAAGACGAAGAACACCACCGGGTCCTGGGACACCCAGGCCACCAGCGCCAGGCCGCCGAAGTAGCGCAGGGTGGCGACCGCGACGTTGGCACCGTTGAGCCAGGCGTGCAGTTCCAGGCCTTGCAGGCCGCTCTTGTACAGGGTGGCGTAGAGCCGGCAGGCCACTTGCGGGCCCATCAGTGCCACGCACAACGCCAGGGTGTGCGGGGCCAGGTGCTGGGCGTTCAACCATTCGCCGGCGATCCACGGGCTGGCCAGCCAGGTGCCCAGCACGCACAGCAGCGCCAGTGGCAGGAAGATCAGCTCGAAGGAGCGCAACAGCCAGCCGGCCAGGTGCTGTTCACGGGCCGCGCCCTGATGGTGGGCGACCTCGCGCACCAGCGACGGCGACATGCCGGCGTCCAGCAGGGTCAGCCAGGCCTGCAGCACGGTGTAGAAACCGATCACCCCGTACACTTCGGCGCCCAGGTGGCGCAGGTAGAACGGCATGATCAGGATCCCCACCAGCAGCGCATAGGCCTGGCCCAGGTAGCTGATCGTGGTGTTGTGCACCACCGAGCGCTTGGTCATCGCCGTTATACCGCGTGGGCCAGCGACGCATCCTGCGGCTGCGCCTGGTCGCGCTGGCGCAGCAGGGTGTCGATGACCTGGTCCTGGGTGGCACGCTCCAGGCCCGGGTAGATCGGCAGGCACAGGATGCGCTGGCTCAGGCCGCGCGAGTGTGGCTGCGCGGCCTGGGGCTGCAGGTAGTCCAGGGTGTCCAGCGACGGGTAGAAGTAGCGCCGTGGGTTGATGCCCTGGGCCTGCAGCGCGTCGCGCACTGCCAGCGCCTCGGCCTGGTTCTGCAGGCCTACCGGGAAGTAGCTGTAGTTGATGTCGTTGTCGTCGTTGATGCCTTGCAGGTCGACGTGGCCGCGCAGCTTCTCCTCGTAGTAGTGGCCCATCTCGGCGCGCTGCTCGAAGATGTGCGCGATGTCGTCCAGCACGCACAGGCCCATGGCCGAGGAGAATTCGTTGAGCTTGGCGTTGGTGCCCAGGCCTTCGATGCGGTCCACGCCGGTGATGCCGAAGTTGCACAGCTTGCGGATTTCGCGCGCCAGGTCATCGTCCTGGGTGACGATGGCGCCGCCCTCGATGGTGTGGAACAGCTTGGTGGCGTGGAAGCTCAGGGTGCTGGCGTCGCCCCAGTTGAACACCGACTGCCCGGCGTGGCGCACGCCGAAGGCATGGGCGCCGTCGTACACCACCTTGAGGTTGCGGCGCTTGGCGATGGCGTCGATGCCTTCCACGTCGCAGGGGTTGCCGAACACGTGGGTGGCGACGATGGCGCTGGTGTCGGAGCCGATGCGCGACTCGATCTGCTCGGGGTCGATGTTCCAGGTGCGTGGGTCGATGTCGCCGAACACCGGGCGGATGCCTTCCCATTGCAGGGTGCTGCTGGTGGCCACGAAGCTGAACGGCGTGGTCACGGCGCTGCCGCTCAGGCCCAGGGCGCGGTAGGCCACTTGCAGGGCCAGGGTGCCGTTGTTGGTGAGGATCAGGTTGCGCACGCCCAGGAACTCTTTCAGGCGCTCTTCCAGCTCGCAGCACAGCGGGCCGTGGTTGGTCATCCAGTGCGAGGCGTAGATCAGGTCCACGTACGCCTTGAACTTGTCGATGTTGCCCAGATAGGACTTGGTCACGTTAATCATGGAATTCTCCCGGCAAGGGCCACCCAGGGTGGCAGCGTCAAGGCGTACTCAGGACAGTGGGGCATCGGTGCGCGCTACAACTTTGCGAGCGCGATGCTGGTTCAGCTTCAATATCAACCGCGTTACCAGGCTGCCGGCATGCGGGTCGCCAAAGTGGAATAACGCCGTGGCCCGGCGGAACGCCGGGTCACACGGTTGGTTGGCATGCAGAGAGCGATAACCCCAAAAGAAATACACGTTGCCGGGGACAACTCTCAATGTGCTTGGTTTTAGTATTTTTCGATCAATACAAGCACTTATGAACTTTCTGCAAAGTGCATTCTGGAATAATGTTTTTTCCAGTACATTTACCAATACCCATGAGCGCACCTTGCGCAGGTTGGGGAACAGGATCAGGTCGCCGCGCTCTTCGCCCTGGTCGGGGGTGAAGATGGGCACCAGCATGGTCACCAGGGTGGCGTCGTAGTGGAAGGCGTTGGATTCCTTGCGTCCGGTGCCGCCCTGCACGCACCGCAGCACCGGGAAGATCTCGTCGCTGGCAGCCTCGCGGCCGGTGCCCTGGGCGTGCAGGCGGGCCAGCATGGCCTTGAATTCCGGGGACTTGCCCAGCGCCGCCAGGGCACTGCCGGCCAGCGCCGGGTAGCCGTGGTAGGCGAAGTACTGGTTGTTGTGGCGCGCGGCCTGCTGCTCGACGTAGGCGCGCAGTTGGTTCAAGCCGTCCTCGGTCAAGGCGCCCTCCAGGGTGGCATGCCCCTGGGTGTTCATGTCATTGACCAAGCGGGCCGAGGTGGCTTCATCGATATGGATCAGTGGCGACATGGCAACAAACTCGCTGCGGTTTTTATTAGGAAGGTCGCGAAGGCGGGACAACGACGCTTTTATTGTTTTGCAACTTTCAGTGGGCAAAGCTACCGCCCGGTCCGACACTTACGGCCCACTCGAAAAACGTTTTATTTGGACAAAGCTACCGCCCGCTCGTGAAAACAAGCTTGTTGCACAGTGCGTTGTCAAAACCCATACGGACCCGCGAAAAGGCGAGTCAAGGCAATTAAGGTTAAGTGTTGGCAGGACTACACAAAGTACTTCAGGACTGCTGCCTGGCCGTACTCTTCGGTGCGGCTCTCCCACAACTTTTTGGCGGTGGGTGAAGAGATATATCGACCGTCTTCAACAGGCTGTCAATGGCTTTTGTCAAAAAATGCGCCCGGCCGGTAAAATCGGTGGTTAGGGCTGGTTAAGTTATTGATATGTATAGAGGTAGGAAAGTTGACGCTGGCGTTTTGCTGGCTTTTTCACCGATCCATGGCGCTTTGCCCTGTTTTCCCCAACTTCGGGGGGCGCCACCCGTGTATTTGCTGGGGGCGGCGTGCCATCTGGCTTGCAGGCCATTGGGGGCGGGCGCCAGCGACGGATTGTTTACCGACGCCAAAAAAACGAAAGCCCTCGGAATGAGGGCTGGGCACTTGGCGGTATATTGACTACTGCGCGCTGAGTGGACGGTACAACTCGGGGCGTCGATCCTGGCGATAATCATTGGCCTGGCGTGCATTTGACAATGCCTCTCTATCGAGCAACGCATGGCTCAGCGCCGGGCCTGCGCCGCCATCGGCCAGGCGTTTGCCATCGGGGCCAACGATGCTGCTCATGCCGCAATAGCGCAGGGAACCTTCGGCGCCACAGTAGTTGGCGTAGACCACGAAGCACTGGTTTTCGAACGCGCGGCTGCGCACTGTCACGTCGGCGATAAACTCGAATGGCAGCATATTGGCGGTGGGCACCAGTATCAGTTCGGCCCCGGCCAGAGCCAGTCTTCTGGCGTTCTCGGGGAATTCGATGTCGTAGCAGATCAATACGCCGACTCGCCAGCCGTCCAGGTCCACCACCGGGTAGTGGTCGCCACCAGGGCTGAACAGGGCACGGTCGAGTTCACCGAACAGATGGGTCTTGCGGTAATTGAGCCGGCTGTTGCCGCGCCCGTCGAACAACTGCACGCTGTTGTACAGCTGGCCATCGGCGCCTCGCTCCGGGTAGCCGTAGGCGATGGCCATGCCATGTGCCTCGGCGATGCCAGCGACCACATGGGCCGACGGGCCGTTGGCAGCTTCAGCCAGGCGTTGCACCGCGGCCACGCCGATGTCGTAGCCGGTCAGGAACATCTCCGGGAATACCAGCAGCTCCACGCCCAGCGCCTTGGCGGCGCGCACCTGGGCCTGCAGGCGGGCCAGGTTGTCGATCACGGCCAGCGGCTGCGGCGTGCATTGGCACAAGGCTACATGCATGGGGCGCTCCTTATTCGGCGAGGGCGATGGGGCCGATTTCATTGAATACGTCGCCCGGCCCCGGATTGTCCGCGTGGCAGTGGCCGCCGAAGTGTTTCATGATGCCCCACACCGCATTGAGCGAAGTCTGCACCGCGCCTTCCACCCACGCCGGGGTCCAGGACACGTCGTCGCCGGCGATGAAAATGCCCCGGTGCTCGTCCGCCATGTCCTGCTGCATGAAGTGCGCGTACATCCGCTGGTTGTAGCGGTAGTGGCCGGGCAGCGCGCCCTTGAACGCGCCGAGGAAGTGCGGGTCGGCTTCCCAGGAGACGGTGATGGGGTCGCCGATGATATGCCCGGCGATGTCGACGTCAGGGTAGATTTTCTTCAGGGCGTCCAGCGCCAGCTTCACGCGTTTTTCCACCGGGTGCGGGAGCATCTTCAGCGCATCGCTCATCCACGAGTACGACAGGCAGATCACCCCCGGTTTGTCGTCGCCGTGGTCGAACAGGTAGGTGCCGCGGGTGAGGCGGTCGGTCAGGGTCATGCTCATCAGGTCGCGGCCGGTCTCCGGGTGCTTGTCCTTCCAGAACGGCCGGTCGACCATCACGAAGGTTTTTGACGCCTGCATGTAGCGGGTGCGGTCCAGGGCCATCCACATCTTCTGCGAGAACAGCGACTCCTCGCACTCGATCTGCGTGGTCAGCAGCCAGCTCTGGCAGGTGGCAAGCACTGCGGCGTAATGGCGGGTGTCGCCCCAGTTGTCGGTGACGGCGAAGCGGCCGTCCGGGTCGCGGGCAATCTTCTTCACCCCCGAGCGTGGCGCGCCGTGGTGCAACGAGCTGAGGCTGGTACCGGCGGGCCAGTGCGCGCATTTGTCCGGCACATGGCGCCAGATGCCCAGGGGCACCTGCTCGACGCCGCCCACCACCAGGTGCTGGTGGTCGTCGCAGTTGGTCATCACCACGCGGAAGATTTCCAGCATCGAGTTGGGGAAGTCGGAGTCCCAGCCGCCGGTGCCGAAGCCCACCTGGCCGAACACCTCGCGGTGGTGGAAGGACAGCTTGGCGAACGCCTTGGAGGTGGCGACGAAGTCATAGAAGGTGCGGTCGTCCCACAGCGGTACCAGCGTGTTCCACAGGCTTTTCAGGCGCGGCACGTCGCGGTCGCGGATGGCCTGCTGGATCTCGCTGAACTGCGAGCCGGCCTCCAGGGCGTCGGCCCAGGCGTCGGCGACCTCCTGGAACAGCGCTGGCAGGTCGGCGATGCTGCGGGCGTAGTGGGTCTGGCCCTCGAGGTCGATGACGGTGCTGCCGGAGGCGGCGGTCAGCGGGTTGGGGAACGGACGGGTTTCCAGCCCCAGCTTGTCGACGTAGTGGTAGAACGCCGTGGAGGACACCGGAAAGCGCATGCCACCCAGTTCGGCAACGATGCCCTGGGTGCCCTCGAACGTTTGCGAGCGCAGCCGGCCGCCCATTTTCGAGGCCTCGTACAGCACCGGCTTGAGGCCCAGCTTCATCAATTCGTAGGCCGCCACCAGCCCGGCGATGCCCGCACCGACAATGGCCACCTCGGCGCCGTGGTGCTCGGCGGGAATCACACCCAGGCCGGCCGGGTGCTCGATCCAGTCGTCGAAGGCGAAGGGAAAGTCCGGGCCGAAGATGGTGATCGGCTTCTTGCCGTCGGCGGGGTGGCGGTTGTGCTGAGTCATGGTCGACCTTATGGGCGGCTACTGAGCGGATCTTTCAGTATAGGAAAGGGATGCCAGCCATTTTAGGGAGCGGTCGTGTCGTAATTAAGGCGCAGATTGTCGTCGTAATGACGTGATTCGCTGCAATATGACGAAAGCCTTGATCAGACTGGTTGCCCGCGGTCGACCTTGCTGCTGAGAATGATCGACGTAGTGGTTTTTTCCACCCCGTCGACGCTGCCGATCTGATCGAGCAATTGATCCAGTTGCTCCGGCGAGTCGGTGCGCAGCCAGGCCACGTAGTCGAACTCGCCACTCACCGCGCACAGCTGTTGCACCTGGCCCATGGCGCTGAGGCGGCGCACCACCTCCTTGCCCGAACGCGGCTGCACGGTGATGCCCACGTAGGCCTGCAGGCCGCCATCGGCGAGGCGTTGGCCCAGGCGCACGCCGTAGCCGGTGATGACCTTGCCTTTCTCCAGGCGCGCCAGGCGCGAGGTCACCGTGGTGCGGGCGATGCCCAGCTGGCGAGCGAGCACGGCCACGCTTTCGCGGGCGTTGATCTGCAGGGCGGCGATCAGCTTGCGGTCGATTTCGTCGAGGGGGAGGGTGCGTAGGTCGGTCATGTTGTAGTGGCGGATATGCCATCCATACTGGCTTGAATGACGCCCTAATCGGCTCATTTTGTGAGCCGATTAAGTCAGCTAATCGGCTCACTGTCCAGATTGCACTCCGTAGCCGCTGCCGGCAGGCTGCGCTGGCCATGTCGTACGCTGGAGAGCTTGCGTCGAGGCTTAGGGCCGGCGCAGCCTGCGGCAGCGGCTACGGGGAGGTAGCCGGGCGAGACTGCAGGCATAAAAAAACCGCGCCGGAGCGCGGTTCTCTTCGAGCAGCGTGGATCAGGCGTGGGCAAAGCGCGCCTTGGGTTGCAGCAACCGCTCCGCCACCGGCCCGAACACCAGGCCGACGGTGGTCCACAGCACCAGCTGGATGCCCAGCGACGAGGTGCGGAATTTCCACAGCACGTCGGCCGAGAAGTTCGCCGGCACTTCGTTGATGGTGGGGAACAGCGCACCGGCCACGGCCATGATCACCAGGTACAGGGCCACGCCGGCGATGGCGCCAGCCCACACGCCAGAGGTGGCGATGACCTTGCGCGCGGCGTTGACGGCGATGACCGCGGCCACCACCGATACCAGCAGCATCATGAAGAAGACCTGGGTGCGCAGCCCGATGGTGTCGGGGTTGCCTACCGACGGCGGGTTGGCCGGGTATTTGATTTCCGGCACCAGGATCAGCACCACGAAGGCCGCCAGGGCCAGCAGCGCCGACAGGCCACGCGGGCCGACCTTGCCGATGCGGCCCAGGGAGTAGGCGAACACCAGGGCGAAGATGCCACCCAGGGAAACGCTGTAGGCCACCACGCCGGTCAGCAGGCCGAAGGTGCTCTGCACCTCGCGGCTGACCAGCTCGGGTTCCTCGGCGTCGCCGTGCATGTGCGCCATGCCTTCTTCGAAGGCGATGGCACGGTCAACCTGGGGTTCACCGAATATTTTTGCAAAACCGAAGGCGAGGATGCCGGCCAACAGACCGACGAGCATGCCCCTGACGAGTAAACGACCAGTCATGTGAAACACCTCGAAGGGATCAGTGGCAGGGGAAGCCCAGCAGGTGGCGACCGTCGTGCACGAACTCGTGGACGTACATGCCCTTGAACAGCGCGGTGGCGCCTTGTTCAGCGCCAACGAAGTAGATTGCCAGCATCAGCAGCAGGCCGCCGAAGATCGCCCAGGGCAGGATCTCACCCAGGGGAATGGTCGGAATCGAGATGTCGGTTTGCGAAGTAGTGCTATAGGCCATGATTACCTCAGGGATTACGCGTCCCGGTTACGGTGGATAGGTCGAAAAAAGGTCTGGCTTACGGCATGGTGCCGACTACAGTGGCGCGACCGCGGCGGTTTTTGACCGTCTTCTTTTTTCGAAACACATTGATACAGCTGCGTCAGTGTACCTGTTTGCCCGATGAACGTCGTGAAGATTGGCCGCGCGAGGCAGGCCTGAGCGGCTACGCTTGGCTTGCAGGTTCCACATGGGGCGCAGCCATGCAAGGCGCAAACAGGTTCCAGGCGCTGGACAGCTTTCGCGGCCTGTTCGCGCTGGCGGTGGTGACGTACCACATCGGCTTGCCGGGCAGCTTCACCGAACTGGAGTTTTTCCGCAACGCCGACCTGTTCGTGGAATTTTTCTTCGTGCTTAGCGGCTTTGTGCTGGCCCACGCCTACGGCAGCAAGGACCGCGTGGACTTCAGCCGTTTCTTCATCACCCGCTCGTTGCGCCTGTTCCCGCTGCACTGGGTGATGCTGCTGGTGTTCATCGTGCTGGAGGTGGGCAAGGCGATTGCCTGGCGCAAGGGGCTCGCGTTCAACTCGAAGCCGTTCAGCGGGGCCACCGCGCTCTCGGAAATATTGCCCAACGCCCTGCTGGTCCAGTCGTGGACCGGCTTTACCGAAGCGCTGTCGTTCAACTATCCGGCCTGGAGCATCAGCATCGAGTACTACCTGTACATGGTGTTCCTGGCGGCGTTGTTGCTGCGCGGCAGCGCGCGGCTGTGGGGCTGGGCAGCCATCGCCGCGCTGGCCGCGCTGGCGCTGTACCTGGAACTCGGCGGGCTGACGCCAAAGGCCCTGCGTGGGCTGTTGTGCTTCTTCGGAGGGGCGTTGGCCTACATGGCCTACCGCCGGCTGAGCACGCGGATCCGCGCCGGTTTTGCCTGCTTCACCGGGCTTGAATTGTTGTCCGTGGCCTTGGTGGTGGCGTTACTCATCTCCAGCCTCGACAACAAAATGCCGCTGGCCCGCGTGCTGTTCTGCGCGGTGGTGGTTGTGTATGCGTTTGACGGTGGTGCCGTTTCCCGACTGTTGCAGGGGCGGGTCTTTCATTTGATCGGGAAGATTTCCTACTCCATCTACATGACCCACGCGGCAGTGTGGTTCTGCGTGGTGTCCTGCTTCATGGTGCTGCAGAAGCTCACCGGCACGCCGTTCGCCCCGTTCATTGGCCCCAAGCGCTACGTGGACACCGGCAGCGTGTTGCTCAACAACCTGCTGGCAGTGGCGGTGCTGCTGATGGTGGTAGGGCTGTCCTTGCTCACGTATCGCTACGTGGAACTGAAGGGCCAGCAACTGGGCGCACGGTTGGCGCAGCGGGCCCCCAGCAAGGGCGTCACCGAGGTGGGGGTGCAGGAACGTGGATCATGATTTTCAATCAACAGGTTTCAGGAGCGCCATGAACATACTCGTCACGGGGGCCACCGGCTTCCTCGGCCAGGCGGTCTGCGAGGCCTTGGCAGCGCAGCACGACAACCAGGTGCTGGGCACCAGCCGTTCGGCGGGCGCAGGGCCCGTGCCGCTGGTTGCCGTGGGTGATATCGCCGCTGCAACCGACTGGTCCGGCGCGTTGCAGGGCATCGAGGTGGTGGTGCACATCGCCGCGCGCCTCAACTTGCAGGGCGACACCAGTCCCGACCCGTTGGCCGAATACCGCCGCACCAACCTCGAAGGCACCCTGGCCCTGGCGCGCCAGGCGCTGGCAGCCGGCGTGCGAAGGCTGATCTTCATCAGTTCGGTAGGGGTCAATGGCTCCTTCACCACCGGCACGCCCTTTGACGAAACCTCGGTACCGGTGCCGGACGGCGACTACGCCATTTCCAAGTTCGAAGCCGAGGAGGGCCTGCGGGCGCTGGCGCAGGGCACGACCATGGACGTGGTCATCATCCGCCCGCCGCTGATCTACGCCGCCCACGCCCGGCGCAACTTCCCGCGGCTGTTGAAGCTGGTGGACTCCGGCCTGCCGCTGCCGTTTGCGGCGGTGGACAACCGCCGCAGCATGGTGGCCCTGGAGAACCTGGTGGACTTCATCGTGCTGTGCACCCGCCACCCGGCGGCGGGCAACCAGCTGTTCCTGATATCCGATGGCGAGGATGCCTCCACGGCGCAGATCGTCCGCTACCTGGCCGCCAGCATGGGCCGCTCGCCCCGGCTGGTGCCGGTGCCCGATGGGCTGATGCGGTGGGGGGCCAGGCTGGCGGGCAAGCAGAACATGTACACCACCTTGTGTGCCTCGCTGCAGGTAGATTCGGGCAAGGCGCGGCGATTGTTGGGCTGGGTGCCCCCGTTGACGCTGGAGCAGGCGCTGCACAAGACGGGCAGGGCGTATAAGCAGCTGGGCTGAAAAGCGTTGGCCTGAAACGCAAAAAGCCGCGCAGATGCGCGGCTTTTTCGTAGGTGGTGGGCCCAGCAGGACTCGAACCTGCGACCAAGGGATTATGAGTCCCCTGCTCTAACCAACTGAGCTATAGGCCCCCAGTAGGTCGCGGATTATAACGACGGTTTCGCGCCAGTGCCATCCGAAAAGTCACAAAGACGCATACGAAGAAACCGCGCGGCGAATTCGTCGGCGTTCAGGGGCAGGCTGTAGATGAAGCCCTGGATCTGTTCACAGCCCTCGCGGGCCAGGAATTGTTGCTGGGCGTCGTTCTCCACGCCCTCGGCGATCACGGTCAGTTGCATGCTGCGGCCCAGGGCAATGATCGCCCGCACGATGGCGGCGTCATGGGGGTCGGCGGGCAGGCCGCGGACGAAGGACTGGTCGATCTTGAGGATGTCCAGGGGCAGGCGCTTGAGGTAGCTGAGCGAGGAGTAGCCGGTGCCGAAGTCATCGATGGCCAGCTGCACGCCCAGGCGCTTGAGGTCGTGCAGCACCGCCAGGGCTTCCTCCGCCTGGCTCATGATGAAGTTCTCGGTGATCTCCAGCTGCAGGCAGCCGGGGGCCAGGTGGTGCTGGCGCAGCAGCTGGTCGATGCGCTTGAGCAGGTTGGGCTGGCGCAGCTGGCCGCCGGCGAGGTTGACCGACAGCGGCCCGAAGCCGTCGTACAGCTGCTGCCAGGCGTGCAGCTGGCGGCAGGCCTGGTCCAGCACCCAGTCGCCGAGCTGCAGGATCATGCCGTTCTCTTCGGCCAGGGGGATGAAGCGTTCGGGTGGCACGTCACCAAAGGTGGGGTGCGCCCAGCGAATCAGCGCCTCGGCGCCGACCAGGCTGTGGTCGTGCACGCTGAACTTGGGCTGGTAGGCCAGGCTCAGTTCGCCGCGCTCGACGGCCCGGCGCAGTTCATGCTCCAGCGCGACCCGCTCGCTGGCCTGGGCGGTGAGGTCGCGGGTGTAGGACTCGACGCGGTTGCGGCCCTTGGCCTTGGAGCGATACATGGCGGCGTCGGCGTTCTTGATCAGCGTGGGCACGTCGGTGCCGTCCTGGGGGTAGAGGCTGGTGCCGATGCTGGCGCTGGTGAAGAACTCGTGCTCGCCCGCCTGGAACGGCGCGGCGAAGCAGGCCAGTAGTTTGTTGGCGATGTGCTCGGCGTCTGCCGCCTGCTGCAAGCCGGGCAGCAGGATGATGAACTCGTCGCCGCCCAGGCGCGCCACGGTGTCGATGTCGCGCACCTGTTCCTTGAGGCGCTGGGCGATGCCTTTGAGCAGCAGGTCGCCCACCGGGTGGCCGAGGCTGTCGTTGATGTGCTTGAAACGGTCCAGGTCGAGGAACAGCACGGCGCCCTGGCCGCTGACGTCGTGCTCGCGGTTGAGCGAGGCCTGCAGGCGGCTCTCGAACAGGGTGCGGTTGGGCAGGCCGGTGAGCGGGTCGTGGTGGGCCTGGTAGTCGAGGCGGGCCTGGGCGTGCTTGAGGCTGGAAATATCGGCGAACACGGCGACGAAATGGGTCAGCGCCGAGTCGGGGTTGCGCACGGCGCTGATGGTCAGCCAGCAGGGGTAGAGCTCGCCGTTCTTGCGCCGGTTGTGGATCTCGCCCTGCCAATGGCCCTCGGCGGTCAGGCGGTGCCACATGGCGACGTAGAAGGCGCTGTCGTGCTGGCCCGAGGCGAGCAGGGTAGGGGTGGCGCCCAGGGCTTCGCTTTCGCTGTAGCCGGTGATCTCGGTGAAGGCGCGGTTCACTGCGGTGATGCGCTGGCGGGTGTCGGTGATCAGCACGCCCTCGGCAGTGCTCTCGAACACGGTGGCGGCCAGTTGCAGCTTTTCCTGCATCAGGTGGCGGTCGGTGATGTCGCGGGCGATGGTCAGCATGCACGGCTCGCCGCCGATGGGCAGCGGGCTGGTGGACACCTCGCAGAGGCGAATGGCGCCGTCGCTGCGGCGCATCAGGCAGCCGAAGTCGCGCACGAAACCGTCGCGTTCGAGGATGTCGAGCAGGCGCTTGCGCTCGTTAAGGTCCACCCACAGGCCCAGGTCGAGCGTGGAGTGGTCGATGGACACATGGTTGGCGTAGCCACTGATGCGG
Organism: Pseudomonas imperatae; assembly: GCF_057128625.1. Lineage (NCBI taxonomy): Bacteria > Pseudomonadati > Pseudomonadota > Gammaproteobacteria > Pseudomonadales > Pseudomonadaceae > Pseudomonas > Pseudomonas imperatae. The sequence goes on from NZ_JBSKHP010000002.1 coordinate 380,058, forward strand.
GTGAAGCCTTCGTTCACCTCCAGCAGCACGCCGTCGCGCTGGCGGGTCAGCAGCATGCCATCGGGCGAGGCGTGAAAGGCCTTGGCGAACTTTTCCTCGCTGATCTGCAGCTGCTTCTGGGTTTCCTTCAGCTGGCTGATGTCGCGCACCACCACCACCAGCGCCGGGATGGTGTCCAACTCGAAGGGTTCGGCGGAGATCAAGCCGGTGAACATGTCGCCGTTGCTGCGCCGGAACGGCATTTCCAGGTTGCGGATGCTGCCGGCCTGCAGGCGCTGCAGCAGGCCCGGGCCAGCGCCGTCGATGCCCCAGATGTTCAGGTCGGTGGCGGTGCGCCCCACCACGTCGGTGGCGTACAGGCCGATCTGCTCCTCGAAGGCCTTGTTCACCTCCAGCAGGCAGCCATCGCTGAGGCGCGCGATCACCAGGATGTCGGGGCACTGGCGGAACACCGAGGCGAATTTCTGCTCCGACTGGCGCAGGGCTTCCTCGGTGCGCTTCATCTCGCTGATGTCGATCATCAGGCCGCGCATCACCGGCTGGTGGCCCTGGCGGATCATGCTGACGATATCGCGCACCCACAGGTGGCGGCCGTCCGCCGTGACCACGCGGTAGTCGACCACGTGATCATGGCCGGCCTCGGTCTCGCGGGTGCAGTAGGTCTCGGCCCCGGCGGCATCGGCGGGGTGCAGGATGCTGCGCCAGAAGCCCGGTTTCAGCCAGTCCGTCAGCGGGTAGCCCAGCAGCGCCTCGGCGTGGGGCGATACATAGCTGTAGGTGAAATCGCTGGTGCGCGCCTCCCAGGCAATGGCCGACAGGCTTTCCACCAGCCCGCGGTAATGATATTCGCTGGCGCGCAGCTCCTGTTCCAGGGCTACCCGCCGTGAGATCTCGGAGCTCAGGCGGCGGTTGATGCGGATGACGATGGCCAGCACGGCGAGGATAAGCAGCAGCGCGGGCAGGCCGTAGGTGAGGTAGTCGCGCCACAGGGTGCGGTGGTCGATGACCTGGCCCACCCAACGCTCCTGGATCTGGTTGAGTTGCGCCGGGGTCAGGCTGGCCAGGGCCTTGTCGAGAATGCCCACGAGGATTTTCTCGTCCGCCGGCACGCCCATGGCCAACTGGTAGCGGTAGGGCGTCTCGCCGCTGACGTAGATACCCTGCAATTTCAACTGCCGCAGGCTCCAGACGCTGGACGCCAGGTCGCCCACCACCGCGTCCACCTGGCCCGTGGCCAAGGCTTCGAGGGCCGAGCTGACGTTGGGCTGCGGGTCGAGGTTGAGGTCCGGGTGGTGGGTGCGCAACAGTTCGTGGGGGGCGTAGTTCTCCACCACGGCTACCTTCAGGCCGTAGAGATCGGTCAGGTTGCGCGGTTGGGCGCCGTTCTTGCGCGCCAGGATGACGATGGGGAAATCCAGGTAGGGGCGGGTGAACGCCATGTAGGTCTGGCGGTCGGGCGTGGACATCACGCCCGGCAGCAGGTCCACCTGGCCTTTCTGCGCCAGGTGCAGCACTTCGGTCCAGCTGGTGGGTTCGATGGGGGTGAGCTTGACGTCCAACGCCTGCTGCACCAGGTGGATGTAGTCGGCAGCCAGGCCCTGGTAAAGGCCGCTGGCATCACGAAACTCGAACGGTGGCCACGACGCATCCACGCCCAGGCGCAACTCGGGATGGTCCTTGAGCCAGGCCCGTTCCTGATCGGTCAGGGTCAGGGCATCGGCTGTTGCTGTCCAACACAGCAGGAGCAGCAATAGCAGCACGCGCATGTGGGCCTCGTTGCACCGGGAAAGGTTCTTCGAGTGTAGACGGCAGATGAGCGAGTGCGGAGTTGTGGGAGCTGGCTTGCCAGCGAGCCTTATGGGGGCCAAAAAGCTCGCTGGCAAGCCAGCTCCCACAATGCAGAACCCCCGGCAGGGCCGGGGGTTCTGGTGTTACTCGTCGAGGAAGGAGCGCAGGTGCTCGCTTCTCGTCGGGTGGCGCAGCTTGCGCAGCGCCTTGGCTTCGATCTGACGAATCCGCTCACGGGTTACATCGAACTGCTTGCCGACCTCTTCCAGCGTGTGGTCGGTATTCATGTCGATGCCGAAACGCATGCGCAGCACCTTGGCTTCGCGTGCGGTCAGGCCGCCGAGCACTTCGCGGGTGGCTTCCTTCAGACTTTCCACGGTCGCCACGTCGATCGGCGATTGCATGGTGGAGTCTTCGATGAAATCGCCCAGATGCGAGTCTTCGTCGTCACCGATCGGGGTTTCCATGGAGATCGGCTCTTTGGCGATCTTCAGCACCTTGCGGATCTTGTCCTCAGGCATTTCCATGCGTTCGCCCAGCTCTTCCGGGGTCGGTTCGCGACCCATTTCCTGCAGCATCTGCCGGGAAATACGGTTGAGCTTGTTGATCGTCTCGATCATGTGCACCGGAATACGGATGGTGCGCGCCTGGTCGGCGATCGAGCGGGTAATGGCCTGACGGATCCACCAGGTGGCGTACGTCGAGAACTTGTACCCGCGACGGTATTCGAACTTGTCCACCGCCTTCATCAGGCCGATGTTGCCTTCCTGGATCAGGTCGAGGAACTGCAGGCCACGGTTGGTGTACTTCTTGGCGATCGAGATCACCAGACGCAGGTTGGCCTCAACCATCTCTTTCTTCGCGCGGCGGGCCTTGGCCTCACCGATCGACATGCGACGGTTGATGTCCTTGATTTCGACGATGGTCAGACCGGTTTCGGTCTCCAGGTCGACCAGCTTCTGCTGGCAGCGCACGATGTCGGCGTTCAGGCGGCCCAGTGCTTCGGCCCACTTGGTGCTGCGCTTGGCCAGGTCACCGGCCCAGGTCATGTCGACTTCGTTGCTGGGGAACAGGCGCAGGAAGTCGGCACGCGGCATGCGAGCGTCACGCACGCACAGCTGCATGATGGCACGCTCTTGCTGACGCAGGCGGTCCAGGGCACCACGAACGCGCTCTACCAGCACTTCGAACTGCTTTGGCACCAGCTTGATCGGCATGAACAGCTCGGACAGGGCCAGCATCTCGGCGATGCCTTGCTTGCTGTCGCGACCGTGCTTCTTCAACGCCTTCAGGGTGATGTCCAACTGCTCGGACACGGCACCGAAACGCTGGGCGGCCACGACTGGGTCCGGACCGCTTTCGGCCTCTTCCTCGTCGTCGCTGCCTTCGCTTTCTTCGTCTTCGTCGTCAGACTCGGCCTTGGCAGGCGCCTTGGTGTCGATCGGCGGCGGGACTTCGGCCGGCGGCGCGATGCCGTCATCCGGGTCGATGTAGCCGCTCAGAACGTCGGACAGGCGGCCACCTTCGCTGGTGACGCGATCGTATTCGCCGAGGATGTAGTCGACCGTGCCAGGGAAGTGCGCAATTGCGCCCATCACTTCACGGATACCTTCCTCGATGCGCTTGGCGATTTCGATTTCGCCTTCGCGGGTCAGAAGCTCTACCGTACCCATTTCGCGCATGTACATGCGCACCGGGTCGGTGGTGCGACCGATGTCGGTCTCCACGGCAGCCAGCGCCGCGGCAGCTTCTTCAGCTGCGGCTTCGTCGGTATCGGCTTCGGCCAACAAAAGGGCATCCGCATCCGGAGCACTCTCGAATACGTTGATCCCCATGTCGTTGATCATGCGGATGATGTCTTCCACCTGCTCCGGATCTGAAATATCCTCTGGCAGGTGGTCGTTGACCTCCGCGTAAGTCAGGTAGCCCTGCTCACGACCGCGGGTGATCAACTCTTTGATGCGAGACTGCTGTTGCGCTTTTCCGGACATAACACCCTATCCACTGAAGGTCTTGGCGGGCAAAAAACAAGCCGAGGATTATACCCGAGCTAGGACCTCACGCGCCAGTTGAGGTCGGGGTTTGTGCGTGAACATTGCGAGTTAACAGCTCGCGCAGCTGATTTTTCTCTTCTGCGCTCAATTCACTTTGACGAGCTTTCCTGAGCAGATGTTCCAGGCAGCGCTCGCGTTGGCGAGCGGACAAGCTAGTAATGGTGTCGAAAAACTGTTGTTCAAGGTTATCGGCATCAATCAGCCACTCTTTCTCGGCCAATGCGCGCAGCAGCTTGCCCTGCTCGGTGCCGTGCCAACGCGCGATCAACTGTAGAGAGCGTAGCTTAGGATTCTTTTGCAGGGCTTCGAGCAGGGCCACCAACAGCTGGGCGTAGACGTGCTCTTCGTCGGCAAAGTGGCTGGCGTTCTCCACCTTCTCGGCCAGCTGCGGGTGGTGCAGCAGGGTGCGCAGGGCGCTGAGGGTGGGCGGTTCCACCGAAGTCGGCACGCGTGGCGGCACCCGGGGCTCGAAATTGCGACCGCCCTTGCCCTTCCAGTCCTTGTTGCCTTTCCAGTCTTTCTTGCCGCCGCCCTTGTTGGGTGTCCAGGCCTGCTGCTGTTGCGGCTGGAACTCCTGGGGCGCGTGCTGGGCGTGGAAATCGCCGTAGTCGGGGCTGTAGTCGGGGACCGAGTCGTAGTCGAAGCCCGGGTCGTAGCTGGGTGGCGGGGCCTCGGCCGGGGCGCTCTGGGCCATCTGCTTGACGGCTTCGCCACTCAGGCCGGTGATTTCACCGAGGCGGTTGCGCATCAACTGGCGCAGGTTGGCGCCGGCCACCTTGTCGATCAGCGGCGCTGCCAGGGTGACCATGTGCGCCTTGCCTTCCAGCGAGCGCGGGTCGGCTTCCTCGGTCAGCTGCTGGAAGAAATAGTCGGCCAGCGGCTGGGCGTGCTGGTTGATGCGCGCCTTGAAGGCGTCGGTGCCTTCGGCGCGCACCAGGGTGTCCGGGTCTTCGCCCTCGGGCAGGAACAGGAAGCGCGCCTTGCGGCCGTCCTGTAGGCTCGGCAGGGCAGCTTCCAGGGCGCGCCAGGCGGCGTTGCGGCCGGCCTGGTCGCCGTCGAAGCAGAACAGCACGCTGGGTACCACGCGGAACAGACGCTTGAGGTGCTCCTCGCTGGTGGCCGTGCCCAGGGTCGCCACGGCGTTGCGCAGGCCCTGCTGGGCCAGGGCAATGACGTCCATGTAGCCCTCGACCACGATGATCTCGTCGAGGTTGCGGTTGTGCTTGCGTGCCTCGTACAGGCCATACAGCTCCTGGCCCTTGTGGAACACCGGGGTTTCCGGGGAGTTGAGGTACTTGGGCTTGTCGTCGCCCAGCACCCGGCCGCCGAAGGCGATCACCCGGCCGCGGCTGTCGCGGATGGGGAACATTACCCGGTCGCGGAAGCGGTCGTAGCGCTTGCCGGAGTCGGCGTTCTCGATCAGCAGGCCGGCGTCGATCATCACCTTCTGCTGCAGGGTGTCGCTGGCCAGGTGCTTGAACAGGTTGTCCCAGCCCGGCGGGGCGAAGCCCAGGCCGAAGTCGCGGGCGATTTCACCCGACAGCCCGCGGCCCTTGAGGTAGTCCACGGCGGCGCGGCGCGCCGGGTGGCCCTTGAGCGCCTGGCGATAGAACTCGGCGGCGGCGGTCAGCAGCGGGTAAAGCGGCGAGTCGGTAGGCTGCCGGGGCTTGTGGCCGCGCCCGCCTTCTTCGCGGGGCACCTCCATGCCGGCGGCCTTGGCCAGTTCCTCCACGGCCTGGGGGAAGTCCAGGTTGTCGTGGTCCATGATGAAGCCGAGGGCGTTGCCGCCGGCGCCGCAGCCGAAGCAGTAGTAGAACTGCTTGTCGGGGCTGACGGTGAAGGAGGGGGTCTTTTCCTTGTGGAACGGGCAGCAGGCAGAATAATTCTTGCCGGCCTTTTTCATCTGGATGCGCGAAGTCACCACGTCGACGATGTCGGTGCGGTTCAGAAGGTCGTCAATGAAGCCCTGGGGAATCAGCCCGGCCATGGTTCTCTCATCATCAGGCTAGGAAGCATTGCTGGAGTGTAACTGCGCCCCGGTCGTGGTGCCGGTATCGCCTTCCTGTTTGTTTGTCGGAAACGGCGTCGCATCCGATCAGCCGGGGCTGGTGTCGAAGCGGGACGTTGAAAACAGGAAAAAGGGGGTGTGCTCGTCTGCAGCCCGTGAAGGCTCGTCAGTTCTGACGTGCACGCTGGCGATGAGGCCAGGTCTGACGTTTCAGGCAGGTTTGCTTCGGCGCACAAGGCGACCTCGGCAGCCGCTCGGGCCAGGCCAGAACGGGGTGTTGCAACAACGGCTCTTGCAACAGCAACAACTGCCGGCAGCCCGGCTTTGGGCCGGGCGAGGCAGAAGCTTGCGACGCAGTCTGTATTAGTACAGACGAACGGCGCGGCGCTGTTCGCGCTGAACTTTCTTGGCGTGACGCTTAACAGCAGCAGCTGCTTTGCGCTTACGCTCGGAAGTCGGCTTCTCGTAAAATTCGCGGCTACGAACTTCAGCCAGTACACCGGCTTTTTCGCAGGAGCGCTTGAAACGACGCAGAGCTACGTCGAAGGGTTCGTTCTCTTTAACTTTGACGGCTGGCATCTAGAGCTACCTTCATTCATTACCGGGATCGACGTGCCAATGGCAAAAACATGCGCTGAAGTACGTCGGTTTTTAAGGGTTGCGGATGTTAACCCTTACCCGCCCGGAATGCAAAGCCTCTGATCGAAAACCGCTGGCCGGGGCCCTGAGTGGCGACTATCATGCGCGCCTTCGAATTCAGCCTCAACAAGGCCATGACCCATGTTAGTACTGGGATTGGAAACATCCTGCGACGAAACCGGCGTCGCCCTCTATGACAGCGAACGCGGGCTTTTGGCCGACGCGCTGTTCAGCCAGATCGACCTGCACCGTGCCTATGGCGGCGTGGTGCCCGAGCTTGCCTCCCGTGACCACGTGAAGCGCATGCTGCCCTTGATCCGCCAGGTGTTGGCCGAGGCCGACTGCGTGGCCACCGAGATCGACGCCATTGCCTACACCGCCGGCCCGGGCCTGGTGGGCGCGCTGCTGGTGGGGGCGTCCTGCGCCCAGGCGCTGGCGTTCGCCTGGGGTATCCCGGCCCTTGGCGTGCACCACATGGAGGGCCATCTGCTGGCGCCCATGCTGGAGGCGCAACCGCCGGAATTCCCGTTCGTCGCTTTGTTGGTTTCCGGTGGCCACACCCAGCTGGTGCGCGTCGACGGCATTGGCCAGTACGAGCTGCTGGGCGAGACCCTGGACGATGCCGCTGGCGAGGCGTTCGACAAGACCGCGAAGATGATCGGCCTCAATTACCCGGGCGGTCCCGAGATCGCGCGTATGGCCGCCCAGGGCGTGCCCGGCCGGTTCACGTTCCCGCGGCCGATGACCGATCGCCCGGGCCTGACGTTCAGCTTCAGCGGCCTGAAAACCTCGGCCCTGAACACCTGGCAGCACTGTCAGGCAGCTGGGGACGACAGCGATCAGACCCGTAGCGACATCTCGCTGGCGTTCCAGCAGGCGGTGGTGGACACTCTGACCATCAAGTGCCGCCGTGCCCTGAAACAGACCGGCCTCAGCCGCCTGGTGATCGCCGGTGGCGTGAGCGCCAACAAGGCCCTGCGCGAGTCGCTGGACAGCATGCTGGGCGAGTTCAACGGCAAGGTGTTCTACGCGCGTCCGCAGTTCTGCACCGACAACGGCGCGATGATCGCCTACGCCGGTTGCCAGCGCCTGCAGGCCGGCCAGCACGAAAGCCTGGCCATCAGCGTGCAGGCGCGCTGGCCCATGGAACAATTGCCGGCGCTGTAACCGTCGTCCGGCTCAGAAATGCCGTTCACGGCCGGCCAGCAGGTCGCGCAGGTTGCCGCGGTGGCGCCACACGATCAGCAGGGTCAGCACGCTCATGGGCAGCAGCGCCTGGGGCTCCTGCCAGGCCAGCAATGGCAGGGTCAGGGGCGTGGCGATCAGCGAGGCCAGCGAGCTGGTGCGGGTGAGGTAGAACGTCAGCGCCCAGGCGGCCACCGCCAGCAACGCGGCGGGCGGGTAGAGCGCCAGGATCATGCCGGCGGCAGTGGCCACGCCCTTGCCGCCCTGGAAATGGAAATACAGCGGGAACATGTGGCCGAGCACCGCACACAGGCCGATCCAGGCCTGGGCTTGCAGGTCGAGCCCGGCAAGGCGGGCCACCAGCACGGGCAGCAGGCCCTTGCACAGGTCGCCCAGCAGGGTGAGGATGGCGAGTTTCCTGCCGGCCAGGCGCAGCATGTTGGTGGCGCCGGCGTTGCCGGAGCCGCTCATGCGCGGGTCAGGGTTACCGGTCACGCGGCTAAGCACAATGGCGAAGGACAGCGAGCCGAGCAGGTAGGCGAGAATCGCCAGTAACCAAAACATGCTAACTATTCCGGGCGAGGACGCCCCTGATTCTAACGGCGCATTGCGCCCTTGTCGTGCTGCGGAGAGAAGTGCTTGGACAGAGTGTTTATCGAAGGTCTGGAAGTCGACACCGTGATCGGTGCCTATGACTGGGAGCGTGGCATCCGTCAGTGCCTGCGCCTGGACCTGAGTTTTGCCTGGGACAACCGCCCGGCCGCCGCAGGCGACGACCTGACCCTGGCGCTGGACTATGCCAGTGTTTCCACGCGCATCCAGGCCTTTGCCGAGGCCAGCCAGTTCCAGTTGGTGGAAACCTTCGCCGAACGCCTGGCGCAGGTGCTGATGAGCGAATTCAATATTCCCTGGCTGCACCTGAAACTGACCAAGCCTGGCGCCGTTGCGGCCGCCAAGGGCGTTGGCGTGGAGATCGAGCGCGGATGTCGCTGACGCGGATTTACCTGGGCCTGGGCAGCAACATCGACCGCGAGGCGCACCTGTGCGCCGGCCTCGATGCGCTGGCCGGCTTCCTCCAGGACATGCACTGCTCGGCGGTGTTCGAAAGCCAGCCGGTGGGCATCAAGAGCGGGCCGTTCTTCAACCTGGTGGTCAGCGCGCTGACCGACCTGCCGTTGATCGAGCTGGACCGCCGGCTGAAGTTCATCGAGGTCGACAACGGCCGCTATGCGCCGGAGCGCAAGGGCTTGCCGCTGGACATCGACGTGCTGCTGTACGGCGACCTGGCAGGCAATTTCGACGGCCTGGTGCTGCCACGGGCGGAGATTCTCAAGAACGCCTTCGTGCTGTGGCCGCTGGCGTTGATTGCGCCGGATGTGCTGCACCCGGGCGTGGGCAAGTCCATGGCCCAGGTGTGGGCCGAGGCGCAGATTGACCAGGTGCTGGCACCGGCGCCGTTCGAGTGGCGCGGCCGGCAGTTGACCTGTCTCTGAATTGGCGTCGCCTGTATCGCGACCAAGGTCGGCTCCTACGCCGATTTGGGTAGGAGCCGACCTTGGTCGCGATGCAGGCGATACGGTTTCAAACCGTGTAGGCCTGCAAGGCCTTCAGGCGTTCGGCTTTCAGCGCCTCGCCCAGCTGTTGCCCGGTATATCCGGCTTCCACCAGGGGTTTCACCGCTACCCCGCGCGCTGCATCCGCTGCGCCGCGTAGATAATCGGCCTGTGGACAACTTTCGCCGCGGGCGAGCGCCTCCATCTCGCCCACCCTGATGAACTCCTCGAAGCGCTGCGGCCGACGGTACACGTCGAAGCCCTGCAGCAGTTCCAGCAGCTGTGCGGCTTCCAGTTGCAGCGCGCGGCGGCCATCCTCGCCGTACTGGCCCGCCAGCATCGCCAGCTCCTGGCAGTCGCGGGGCACCTTGAAGCGTTCGTTGATGGCCTTGCCCAGGCCACCTGCCAGGCATGCCCAGCGCACGGTCAGTGGTTGTTCGTGGCGTGCAGCCTGTTCCAGGGCGCCCAGGCGTACAGTTGGCAGGGCGTCCAGTTCCGGCATCAGTTGCTTCAGGGCGCCGCAGTCGTGCAGCACCTGGATAAACACCTGTGGCTGGTTTTCCATTAGCGCCCGGGCGATTTCCTTCCAGCTGCGTTCGGCGGTCAGTGCTTGCAGTTCACCCGATTCGCTCAGCTCGCGCATCAATTCCAGTGTGTCGGCGGCGACGGTGAACCCTGTCTCGGCGTAGCGCGCGGCAAAGCGGGCAACGCGTAGCACGCGCAGGGGATCTTCGGCGAACGCCGGGGAAACGTGGCGTAAAATTCGTTGTTCGAGGTCGGCCTGGCCGTGGTAGGGGTCGACCACATTGCCGTCATCGTCCTCGGCCATGGCGTTGATGGTCAGGTCACGGCGTATCAGGTCCTGCTCCAGGGTAACGTCGGGGCTTGCGTGAAACACAAAGCCGCCGTAGCCGTGGCCGCTCTTGCGTTCGGTGCGCGCCAGGGCGTATTCCTCGCCCGTCTTCGGGTGCAGGAACACCGGGAAATCCGCGCCCACCGGCCGGTAGCCCAGGGCGTGCATCTGCTCGGCGGTGGCGCCCACCACCACCCAATCGATGTCGGTGACCGGGCGGCCCAGGAGACGGTCGCGCACCGCGCCGCCGACTTTGAAAATCTGCATGAAAAAACCTCCGTAGACCCGACAGGATAACCTGTCTGCCGGGCCCGGGGAGGTCAGATGCCTTGGTTAGAGGTGAACGACAGCGAGGTCAAGGCGTCCGTAGTCACCTTCGCTGTGTTCCGTCTTTGGGGGAACATGGTGGGTCTTCATGACTTGGTCGCCCTGCAGGGTTTCCAGGTGGATGTCGAAGCCCCACAGCCGGTGCAGGTGCTTGAGCACCTCGTCGGTGGACTCGCCCAGCGGTTTGCGGTCATGTTGTTGATGGCGCAGGGTCAGCGAGCGGTCGCCACGGCGGTCGATGCTCCAGATCTGCACGTTGGGTTCGCGGTTGCCCAGGTTGTACTGCGCGGCCAGGGTCTCGCGAATGATGCGGTAGCCGCCCTCATCGTGGATGGCCGGCACCAACAGGTCATCGCGCTGGTCGTCATCCATGATGCTGAACAGTTTCAGGTCGCGGATGACCTTGGGCGACAGGTACTGCAGGATGAAGCTCTCGTCCTTGAAGCTGGTCATGGCAAACTTGATGGTAGAAAGCCAATCCGTGCCGGCAATTTCAGGGAACCAGCGGCGATCTTCCTCCGTTGGTTCTTCGCACATGCGGCGGATGTCGCGGTACATGGCGAAGCCCAGCGCGTAGGGGTTGATGCCGTTGTAGTAGGGGCTGTCGAAGCCGGGCTGGAACACCACGCTGGTGTGCGACTGCAGGAATTCCATCATGAAGCCGTCGGTGACCAGGCCTTCGTCGTACAGGTCGTTCATCAGGGTGTAGTGCCAGAACGTCGCCCAGCCTTCGTTCATCACCTGGGTCTGGCGCTGCGGGTAGAAGTACTGCGCGATCTTGCGCACGATGCGCACCACCTCGCGCTGCCAGGGCTCCAGCAGCGGCGCGTGTTTCTCGATGAAGTAGAGGATGTTCTCCTGGGGTTCGGCCGGGAAGCGGGCGTTGTCACGCTCGCTGTTCTTGTCCGCGCTTTTCGGGATGGTGCGCCACAGATCGTTGATCTGCTTCTGCATGTGCTCCTCGCGGTCCTTCTGCCGCCGCCGTTCCTCTTCGGCAGAGATCGGGTAGGGGCGCTTGTAGCGGTCCACGCCGTAGTTCATCAAGGCATGGCAGGAGTCCAGCAGGTCTTCCACCGCGTCGATGCCGTGGCGTTCCTCGCACTGCATGATGTACTGCTTGGCGAACACCAGGTAGTCGATGATCGAGCTGGCGTCGGTCCACGTGCGGAACAGGTAGTTGCCCTTGAAGAAGCTGTTGTGGCCATAGCAGGCATGGGCCACCACCAGCGCCTGCATGCAGATGGTGTTTTCCTCCATCAGGTAGGCGATGCACGGGTCGGAGTTGATGACGATCTCGTAGGCCAGGCCCATCTGCCCACGGGTGTAGGATTTTTCCGTGCTGAGGAAGTGCTTGCCGTAGGACCAGTGATGGTAGCCCAGGGGCATGCCTACCGAGGCGTAGGCATCCATCATCTGTTCAGCCGTGATCACCTCGATCTGGTTGGGGTAGGTATCCAGCGCATAACGCTCGGCAATCCGGCTGATTTCCCGGTCGTAGGCCTGGATCAGTTCGAAGGTCCACTCGGAGCCCGTGGACAGGGGTTGGCGTTTCTGCTCTCTGGCGGTCATGTCACTAACCTGCGCTGGAAGAGTTCACGGAAGACCGGGTAGATATCCCCGGCCGATACCAGTTGCTGCTGGGCGAACGTGTCGGCAAAGGCTTCGCCGATGCGTTCGTACTCGAACCACAATGCCTGGTGTTCGCGCGGGGTGATCTCCACGTAAGTGTAGTACTGCACGAACGGCATGATCTGCTTGGTCAGGATCTCGCGGCAGATGGGCGAGTCGTCGTTCCAGTTGTCGCCGTCCGAAGCCTGCGCCGCGTAGATGTTCCATTCATTGGTGGGGTAGCGCTCGGCCATGATCTCCTGCATCAGCTTCAGGGCGCTGGAGACGATGGTGCCGCCGGTTTCCCGGGAATAGAAGAACTCTTCCTCGTCCACCTCGCGGGCGCTGGTGTGATGGCGGATGAACACCACTTCGATCTTGTCGTAGTTCCGCTTGAGGAACAGGTACAGCAGGATGAAGAAGCGCTTGGCAATGTCCTTGGTGGCCTGGGTCATGGACCCCGACACGTCCATCAGGCAGAACATCACCGCCTTGGAGCTGGGGTTTGGGTGCTTGACCAGCAGGTTGTACTTGAGGTCGAAGGTATCAAGGAACGGCACGCGATGGATGCGCGCGCTGAGACGTTCGATTTCCGTCTCCATTTCCTGAATATCGCCGAAGTTGTCCGGCTCTTCCCGTCGCAGCCGCTCCAGTTCTGCCTTGGCCTCGCGCAGCTTGGCACGGCTGCTGCCCGACAGGGCGATGCGCCGGGCATGGGCCGAACGCAGGGTACGGATGATGTTGATGCGTGAGGGGTTGCCCTCGTTGCTGATGCCCGCGCGCACGGTCTTGTAGGTGTCCGTGCCGCTGAGGTTGCGTTTCACCAGGTTGGGCAGTTCAAGGTCTTCGAACATGAACTCCAGGAACTCTTCCTGGGTGATCTGGAACACGAACTCATCCATGCCTTCGCCGGAATTGCCCGCCTTGCCGGGGCCCTTGCCACCGCCGCCGCCCCCCTGGGGCCGGGCGATGTGCTCGCCGGCGGTGAATTCCTTGTTGCCGGGGTGCACGACGGTCTGCTTGCCGCCGCGGCCATGGTGCAGCACCGGCTCGTCGATGTCGCGGCCGGGGATGCTGATCTGTTCGCCGTGTTCCATGTCGGTGATGGAGCGACGGCTGACCGCCTCTTCCACCGCCTTCTTGATGTGGTCACGGTAGCGCCGCAGGAAACGCTGGCGGTTCACCGTGCTCTTGTTCTTGCCATTCAGGCGTCGGTCGATCACGTAGCTCATAGGCCCTCCGGGCAGCTGCAAGCCTTAAGCTGCAAGCCGCAAGTCAAAAGCTACAGGCCGCGACCTCGGGGCACCGGCGCGGTGGCGGTGCCCCAAGGCGTGCAGCTTGAAGCTTACCGCTGCTTCACTGCGACTTTCTGACCCGCAGGTACCACTCGGAGAGCAGCCGTACCTGTTTGTCGGTGTACCCGCGTTCGACCATTCGCGTAACGAAGTCGTTGTGTTTTTGCTGGTCCTCCTTGCTGGCCTTGGCGTTGAAGCTGATGACGGGCAGCAGGTCCTCGGTGTTGGAGAACATTTTCTTCTCGATGACCACCCGCAGCTTCTCGTAGCTGAGCCAGGTGGGGTTCTTGCCGTTGTTGTTGGCCCGGGCGCGCAGCACGAAGTTGACGATCTCGTTGCGGAAATCCTTCGGGTTGCTGATGCCGGCCGGCTTCTCGATTTTCTCCAGTTCTTCGTTGAGGGCCACGCGGTTGAGGATTTCGCCGGTTTCCGGGTCGCGGTATTCCTGGTCTTGAATCCAGAAGTCGGCGTACAGCACGTAGCGGTCGAAGATGTTCTGGCCGTATTCGCTGTAGGACTCCAGGTAAGCGGTCTGGATTTCCTTGCCGATGAACTCGATGTAGCGCGGCGCCAGGTATTCCTTCAGGTAGCGCAGGTAGCGTTCGCGCACCTCCGCCGGGAATTGCTCCTGCTCGATCTGCTGTTCCAGCACGTACAGCAGGTGCACCGGGTTGGCGGCGATTTCATGCGGGTCGAAGTTGAACACCTTGGACAGGATCTTGAACGCGAAGCGGGTCGACAGGCCGTTCATGCCCTCGTCCACGCCGGCGCTGTCGCGGTATTCCTGGATCGACTTGGCCTTGGGATCGGTATCCTTGAGGTTCTCGCCGTCGTAGACGCGCATCTTCGAGTAGATGTTGGAGTTTTCCGGCTCCTTGAGGCGCGACAGCACGGTGAACTGGGCCAGCATCTTGAGGGTGTCGGGGGCGCAATGGGCCTTGGACAGGGAGCTGTTGAACAGCAGCTTGTCGTAGATCTTGATCTCGTCGCTGACGCGCAGGCAGTACGGCACCTTGACGATGTAGATCCGGTCGATGAACGCCTCGTTGTTCTTGTTGTTGCGGAAGCTGTGCCATTCCGATTCGTTGGAGTGGGCCAGCAGGATGCCGGAGTAGGGGATGGCCCCCAGGCCTTCGGTGCTGTTGTAGTTGCCTTCCTGGGTGGCGGTGAGCAAGGGGTGCAGGACCTTGATCGGCGCCTTGAACATCTCGACGAATTCCATCAGGCCCTGGTTGGCCCGGCACAGCGCACCCGAGTAGCTATAGGCGTCGGCGTCGTTCTGTGGGTATTCCTCCAGCTTGCGGATGTCGACTTTACCCACCAGCGCGGAGATGTCCTGGTTGTTCTCGTCGCCCGGCTCGGTCTTCGCCACGGCGATCTGGTTGAGGATGGACGGGTAGAGCTTCACCACGCGGAACTGGCTGATGTCGCCGCCGAACTCGGCCAGGCGCTTGGTGGCCCACGGCGACATGATGGTGTTGAGGTAGCGGCGCGGGATGCCGAAGTCCTCTTCCAGGATGGCACCGTCCTCGGTGGCGTTGAACAACCCCAGGGGCGATTCGAACACCGGCGAGCCCTTGATGGCGTAGAAGGGTACTTTCTCGATCAGTTGCTTGAGTTTTTCGGCGAGGGACGATTTGCCGCCGCCCACCGGGCCCAGCAGGTAGAGGATCTGTTTCTTCTCTTCCAGGCCCTGCGCGGCGTGGCGGAAGTACGAGACGATCTGGTCGATGCACTCCTCCATGCCGTGGAAGTCTTCGAAGGCTGGATAGCGCCGGATCACCTTGTTGGAGAAGATGCGCGACAGCCGTGAATTGGTCGACGTGTCGAGCAACTCCGGTTCCCCGATTGCCATCAGAATGCGTTCGGCGGCAGAAGCGTAGGCACTGCGATCCTTTTTGCAGAGCTCGAGATACTCCTGCAGCGAGAGTTCTTCCTGACGAGTGGACTCGAAACGCTGTTGGAAGTGGCTAAAAATACTCATGACGTCACCTCGCTCGATACGTGGAGCCGACGTCGGATCAATCAGTTGATGCTGGCAGCAGTCGAAACGATCGGCCGCTGTATACCCCCCAGAACACCTCTAAGTCGCTACCGATGACCCGCGCGTCGGTGTACCGGCTCTCCCCTGTTTTGGATGGCCTGAACCTAAGGATAGTTGGGAATCTCAGACTTCAAGGTGCAATGAGCGATATGTTATGGGCCGACCGTTCGTCAGGCCGCGCGAAGCCCCGTGGGGCGGGGGCTTGGCGTCAGAAAAAATTTATTCCGCGATGCCTTGCGCGGTTTGCTCGGGGTAGGTGACTTTCCACAGCTCGAAGCCGCCATCCAGGCTGTACACCTCGGCAAAGCCCTGGCTGACCAGGTAGGCGGCGGCGCCCTGGCTGGAGTTGCCGTGGTAACAGACCACTACCAGTGGCTTGTCGAGGTCGGCGCCGCGGATGAAGTCCTGCACCGAGTGGTTGTCCAGGTGCTGCGCGTTGGGGATGTGGCTGGCGGCGAAGGTCTGGGCGTCGCGCACGTCGACGATGGCCGCGCCATTGGCGAGCAGCTCATGGGCCGTTTGCGGCGGGATGCGTTTGAATTCGGTCATGACAGGCTCCTGGGTATGATCGGCTTGTAGCCCGTGGGAGCTGGCTTGCCAGCGAGCTTTTTGTGCCGCCGAAAAGCTCGCTGGCAAGCCAGCTCCCACAGGTCGTTTGTTACCGATTCTACCGCGTCAGGGTTGCCCTATCGAGCCGCGTATGTTGCCGTGCTCGTCACAGGCGCAGCCGTGGCGTTCGCCGGTGTCGACGTTCATTAGGGTCATGGCGCCGCCCCACACGCAGCCGGTGTCCAGGGCGAAGATGCCAGGTTCGTCGCATTTGCCTTCCAGTGCTGCCCAGTGGCCGAAGATGATCTTCAGGCCGCGGGTCTTGCGCTCGCGAATCTTGAACCAGGGCGCGTAGCCCGGTGGCGCGGTGTCGGCGCCCTCCTTGCCCTTGAGGTCGAGCTTGCCCTCGGGGGTGCAGAAGCGCATGCGGGTGAAGTAGTTGGTGATCACCCGCAGCCGCTCGACGCCAGTCAGGTCGTTGTGCCACTTGGCCGGCTCGTTGCCGTACATGCCGTCCAGGAACGGCGGGAACAGGTTGTCGTCGCGCAGCGCCTGTTCCACCTCTTCGGCGCAGCGCAGGGCTTTCTTCAGCGACCACTGGGGTGGAATGCCGGCGTGCACCAGGGCCATGTCGCGCTGTTCGTCGTAGTGCATCAGCTTTTGCCGGCGCAGCCAGTCGAGCAGTACTGGCGCGTCCGGCGCCTCGATGATCTCGCGCAGAGTGTCGCTTTTCTTCAGGCGCTCGATGTTGCGGCCGGCGGCCAGCAGGTGCAGGTCGTGATTGCCCAGCACGCACACCAGTGACTCGCGCATGCCATACAGGAAGCGCAGGGTTTCCAGGGACTCGGGGCCACGGTTGACCAGGTCGCCCACCAGCCACAGGCGGTCGTGGGCCGGGTCGAAGCGCACTTTTTCCAGCAGGCATTTGAGCGGTTGCAGGCAGCCTTGCAGGTCTCCGGCCGCGTACACCGCCATCAGTGCAGGGCCCCGGGCACGGCCAGGCGGAAGGGCGCGATGATGGCGTCGAAGTGTTTGCCGTCCTCGGCCACCATCTGGTAGCTGCCCTGCATGGTGCCGACCTGGGAGGCCATGACCGTGCCGCTGCTGTAGGTGTGGCTCTGGCCAGCTTCAATCAGCGGTTGCTGGCCAACCACGCCGGCACCGCGCACTTCCTCGACCTTGCCGTCGCCGTCGGTGATGACCCAGTGCCGCGAGACCAACTTGGCCGGCAATTGGCCATTATTGCGCACGGTAACGGTGTAGGCGAACGCGAACCGCTGGTGTTCAGGCTGCGATTGTTCGGCGAGGAAGCGGGTGACGACGCTGACGTCGATCTGATAGCGGGGATCGGACATGCAAGGGGGCCTTATTGCAAAAAACGAAGGGCATTCGGGGTGCCGGTGTCTTGAGTCTAGGCCATCGTGCGCCCGGGCAGTAGTCCGGGACGCACGATGAGGGCGATCAGCTGGCGCTGGTCTGCTCGAACAGCTTGTCGGCCAGGCGCACGAAGGCGGCCAGGTCGAGCTGTTCCGGGCGCTTGCTGCCGTCGACGCCGGCGGCTTCGATGGCTTCGCTGCTGAGC
Source organism: Pseudomonas imperatae (assembly GCF_057128625.1). Lineage (NCBI taxonomy): Bacteria > Pseudomonadati > Pseudomonadota > Gammaproteobacteria > Pseudomonadales > Pseudomonadaceae > Pseudomonas > Pseudomonas imperatae. The sequence continues at coordinate 397,543 of NZ_JBSKHP010000002.1, forward strand.
AGGGCCTTGAGGGTGTTGCGCAGGGTCTTGCGGCGCTGGTTGAAGGCTTCGCGGACGATGCGCTCCAGCAGGCGGTGGTCCTTGGCCGGGTGCGGCAGGGTGGTGTGCGGCACCAGGCGGACGATGGCCGAGTCGACCTTGGGCGGCGGGTTGAACGCGCCGGGGCCAACGTTGAACAGGTGCTCAACGCGGCAGTGGTACTGGACCATGATCGACAGGCGGCCCCAGTCACCGCCGCCAGGGCCTGCGGCCATGCGCTCGACCACTTCCTTCTGCAGCATGAAGTGCATGTCGCGGATCAGCTCGGCGTTCGCCAGCAGGTGGAAGATCAGCGGCGTGGAGATGTTGTACGGCAGGTTGCCGACCACGCGCAGAGTACCGGGAGCGGCGCCCAGGGTGGTGAAGTCGAACTTAAGGGCGTCGCCCTGGTGCAGGTTGAAGTTGCCACGGCCGGCGAACTGGCGGTTGAGGATAGGCACCAGGTCCTTGTCCAGTTCCACCACGTCCAGCTGTGCGCCGCTGCCCAGCAGGCCCTCGGTGAGGGCGCCCTGGCCCGGGCCGATTTCCAGCATGCGCTCGCCTTCGCGGGCATGGATGGAACGCAGGATGCGGTCGATGACGCCGGCATCGTGCAGGAAGTTCTGGCCGAAGCGCTTGCGCGCCCGGTGTTGGTATTGCTCGGTCATATACGGGTCTCGGCCATCTGGTAGGCGGTGTCCAGCGCGACCTTGAGGCTGCCGGTGTCGATCCGGCCGCTGCCGGCCAGGTCCAGGGCAGTGCCGTGGTCCACCGACGTGCGGATGATCGGCAGGCCCAGGGTGATATTCACCGCGGCGCCAAAGCCTTTGTACTTGAGTACGGGCAGCCCCTGGTCATGGTACATCGCCAGCACTGCGTCGCAATGCTCCAGATATTTGGGGGTAAACAGAGTGTCGGCTGGCAGCGGGCCGCGAAGGTCCATGCCCTCGCTGCGCAGGCGTTCCAGTGTCGGTTCGATGATCTCGATCTCTTCACGGCCCAGGTGGCCGCCTTCGCCGGCATGCGGGTTGAGCCCACAGACCAGGATGCGGGGCTGGGCGATGCCGAACTTGTCCTTGAGATCCGCGTGCAGGATGCGGGTCACCCGCTCCAGGCGTTCTTCGGTGATTGCATCGGCTACCGCGCGCAGGGGCAGGTGAGTGGTCACCAGGGCCACGCGCAGGCCGTGTGTGGCAAGCATCATCACCACCTGTTCGGTGTGAGTCAGCTCGGCCAGGAATTCGGTGTGGCCGGAAAAGGCGATGCCGGCCTCGTTGATCACGCCCTTGTGCACCGGGGCGGTGATCATGCCGGCGAAACGGCCGTCCAGGCAGCCCTGGCCCGCGCGGGTCAGGGTTTCGAGGACGAAGGCTGCGTTGGCACGGTCCAGCTGGCCGGTGACGACGGGCGCCGCCAGTGGCGTGTCCCACACGTAGAGGCTACCGGCGTCGGCGGGCTGGGCGGGCAGGGCATCGGGGTCGACCGCCAGCACGCTGACGGCCACGCCCAGTTGCGCGGCCCGCTCAAGGAGCAGGTCGCGGCTGGTAATGGCAATCAGGGGGTGTGGCTGGCGTTGCGCGGCCAGCAGCAGGCACAGGTCAGGACCTATGCCCGCCGGCTCGCCGGGCGTCAGCGCGAAGCGCGTGGGCTTCACTGGTCGGCCTGGGCAGCCTGTTCGGCGCCAGGCAGCTTGATCTCGACGTAGGCTTCGTCGCGGATCTGGCGCAGCCAGCTCTGCAGCTCTTCGTCGTACTTGCGGTTACGCAGGATCATCATGGCTTGCTGCTCGCGCGCCTGTTCGGTGCTGTCGGTGGCACGACGGCCCAGCACTTCCAGGATGTGCCAGCCAAACTGGGTCTTGAACGGCTTGGACACGACGCCTTGCGGGCTGTCAGCCATGACCTGGCGGAACTCGGGCACCAGCGACTGCGGGTCGACCCAGTTCAGGTCACCACCGTTGAGGGCCGAACCCGGGTCTTCGGAGTAGCTCTTCGCCAGTTCGGCGAAGTCTTCACCGCCCTTGATGCGGTCGTACAGACGGTCCGCCAGCACCTTGGTTTCCGCTTCGCTGCGTACTTCGTTGGGCTTGAGCAGGATGTGGCGCACGTGCACTTCATCACGGGTAACGGTACCGCCACCGCGTTTTTCCAGCAGCTTCAGGATGATGAAGCCGCCTGGGGTGCGGGTTGGCTCGGTGACGTCACCCTGGCTCAGGGCACTGACCTGGGCGTCGAACGGCGGTGGCAGTTGGGCAGCTTTACGCCAGCCCATGTCGCCGCCTTCCAGGGCGTTGTCGCTGCCCGAGTTGGCCACGGCCAGTTGGCCGAAGTCGGCACCCTGTTTCAGGCGGGTGTAGATGTCGCCTGCCTTGTGGGCCGCCGCCTGGATCGCTTCCGAGCTTGCGCTTTCCGGGGTGGCGATCAGGATGTTGGCCAGGTGGAACTCTTCAGACAGCTGGGCCTTGCCCAGGTCCGAGGCGAGGAAGTTCTTCACTTCCTGCTCCGACACCTGGATGCGCTCGGCCACGCGGCGCTGGCGCACGCGGCTGATGATCATCTCGCGCTTCACCTGGTCACGGGCGTCCTGGTACGACAGGCCGTCGTGGGCCAGGGCCGCCTGGAACTGCGCCACGCTCATGTTGTTGCGCTGGGCGATGGTGCCGATGGCCTGGTTCAGCTCTTCGTCGGTGATGCGAACGCCGGAGCGCTCGCCGATCTGCAGCTGCAGGTTCTCGACGATCAGGCGCTCCAGCACCTGCTTCTCCAGCACGTCGGTAGGCGGCATGTTGGCGCCGCCACGCTTGGCGATGGTCTGCTGGACCTCGTGGACGCGCTGGTCCAGTTGGCTCTTCATGATCACGTCGTTATCGACGATGGCCACCACGCTATCAAGCGGTTGAACCTCGGCATGAGCCGCGCCACTCAACAACAGTGCGCCCAGAAGCAGCGGGCGCAAACAATTAGTAAGCTTGCTCTTCACGTTCTTTATAACCCTGAATGCCCTTGTCGAGGAAAGACTCGACTTTATTGCCCACTACGCCGCCGAGCCCTTTGAGCACGACTTGCAGGAAGACACCGTGGTCGCCTTTTTCGTTCTGCGGCAGCGACTGGCTGAAGTCGTCGTAGTCGACCCAGTAGCGGCTGATGAAGCGCAGTTTCCAGCAGCAGTTGTCGTACTCGAAACCGGCGAAGGATTCCAGTGTACGGCTGCGGTTGTAGTCGTACTGCCAGCGAGCGATGGCGTTCCACTGCGGAACGATCGGCCACATGATCGAGAAGTCATGCTGCTGGATCTTGTAGTAGTCCTTGATGTAGTCCGCGGTACCCGGAGTGCCGTAGTCGCCGCCGAAGCCCCATTTACCGGTGGCCGAATCGTAGTGAACGATATCGTCGCGGTAGCGGTAGCCGACGTTGATGACCTTGTTCGGGTTGTCCTCAGGCTGGTAGTGGAACATCGCGCTGCCCGAACGGGTGCTGTGGGTGTCCGGGTCCCAGTTGAAGTCCGAATTGAAGCGCCAGTCGCGGTTGAAGTGGTACTCGTACTCCAGGGCATACGGGGAACGGCTGGCGGTAGCCTCGGCGCGGTCCTTGTAGTAGATGCCTGGCAGCTGGACCTTGCGGTCCTGCATGTAGAAGGCTTCACCGAAGCTGAACTTCTGGCGCTCGAAACCGTTGTCTTCCAGCCAGCGGGTGGTAGCACCCAGCGAGATCTTGTTCTCGTCGCCGATGCGGTCATAGCCGGAGAAGCGGTTGTCACGCCACAGCGAAGAGTAGCTGAACTGGTTTTCCGCGGTGTCGAAGACCGGAATGTTGTTCTGGTTTTCGTACGGCACGTACAGATAGTACGCACGCGGCTCGAGTGTCTGGCGGTAGTTGGTGCCGAACATTGAGGTATTGCGGTCGAAGTACAGGCCACTGTCGACGCTGTAGATCGGGATCGAGCGGTCGAGGTTGCTGTGATACACCTCGGTCTGCACGCCGTTGTTCACCAGCGTCTGCTTGCCCTGGCTGTCCAGGTCAAGTTGGTAGTCGGTGTAGATGAAACGCACGGAAGGCTTGATGTAGCCCCACGAGGCGGTCATCGGCAGCGCCATTGCCGGTGCCAGGGTCAGGCGGTCGCCGTTGGCGCGAGCCAGGCCCTGGACGTTATTGTCGATCCGCGACGAGATGTTGCCGTCTTCGTCGCTGTAGGTGCCGTTCTGCAGGCTGCGCTGGAAGCGCACGGCCTCGGTCTGATAGGTGAAATCCAGGCCGCCAGGGTGGTATGGCAACGAACCGTTGAAGGTGATCTGCGGCAGGCGGTCGTACGGGGTGATGTCTGACACGGTGGTCAGCTGGTAGCCCTGTACGTTCAGGCCTGCGGTCCAGTTGTCACTGCGGTAGTAGGCAGCGGCCTGCTGGTTCAGGAAGTCCTCGTTCTTCACGCCGATCTGGTTCGTTTCCAGATCCTGGAAGTAGTAGGGGTCGCTGATCTTGGTGTAGTCGACCTTGTAGGTCAGACGCTTGTCCAGGTCACCCTTGTGCTGCCAGTTGATCATGTAGCGATCTTGCGAGTAATCCGACTGCTGCCGGCGCTCGGTATCTGAATCGCTCAGGTACGCGCCACCGAACTGCCCTTCGCTGGTCGGCGTCAGGTAGCGGAACTCGCCCTCGGTCAACATGCCGCGCTTGCTCATGTAGTGCGGGTACAACGTGGCGTCGTAGTTGGGCGCCAGGTTGAAGTAGTACGGCGTGACCAGCGAGAAGCCGGTCTTGCTGCTGCTGCCGATGCTCGGCGGCAGGAAGCCGGACTGGCGACGATCGTCGATCGGGAAGTAGATGTACGGCGTGTACAGGACCGGGATGTCGTGCACGCGCAGGGTGGCGTTGGTCGCCGTGCCGAAGCCGGTGGCCGGGTTCAGGGTAATGTTGTTGCCCTTGATTTCCCAGGCGTTGCTCGCCGGCTCACAGGTGGTATAGGTACCGTCCTTGAGGCGGATGATGGCGTTCTCGCCACGCTTGGCGTACAGGGCGCTGCCGCGGATGCGCTGCTTGTGCATCACGTACTCGGCGTTGTCGACCTGGGCGGCACCGGTGTCCAGCTGGATTTCGGCGTGGTCGCCCACCAGCAGGGCGCCCTGGTCGCGCAGCTTGACGTTGCCGGTGATCTCGCCGCGGTTCTCGGCCTGGTGCAGGCTGGCCTCGTCGCCTTCGGCCTGCATGCTGCCCTGGCGCATCACCACGTCACCGGCCAGGGTAGCGGTCTGCTGCTCCTGGTCGTAGCGCGATACCTTGGCACCAATGAAGGTCGGCGCGTCTTTCTTCGCCGTCTTGTCGTCCATGCCGGGCCGGATCGGCTCCACATAGGCGCCTTCGCAGTACGGGCCGGTCTCGGCCAGCTGGGCGGCCGTGAGCTTGTCCCGGGGGACCCAATCGAGATGGCTGTAGTCGGCGCTGCGCGATTTCAGGCCACGGCCCTTGCTCTCGGTAACGAGCATCGGGCCCTTGGCCTTGTCCTCGGCGCCAGGCTTGGTCTCGCCGGCGCTTTCAGGCGCCGACGATTCCGCGCTGCCGTCATGGACAGGGCGAGGCGGCAGGACGCCAACGGGGGCCTTGGGTTTGCAATCCCAGGCTCCCGCCGCGGAGACAGTACAGTCATACTGCTCGGCGGCCACCGCGAACGGCACGGCCAGGGGTTGCATCGCCAGCAAACCGCCGGTGACCAGCAACGGGAATTTTTTACGAAACGCGGGGGATTTCAATGCCATCTTATTAGTCCGGGCTTCCTGCGTGCCATCTGCCCGCGGTGGGGCCGCACGCCTCTCGATGGTCTGAAAAAGATGCTGGATAATAAAGCATGACCCGCTTGACGGCTAGCGCCGTCGGAGACCTCTGTAATGCCCGATCAAGATGTACGCCTGCAACAGCTCCAGCCATGGCTCGCCGAGCAACTGTCGAAACTCTTTGTGGCCGGGGGCTGGGGCCCTGTACCCCCGTCTTCGCTGACCGCTGCTAGCAGCGATGCGAGCTTCCGCCGATATTTTCGCTGGGAAGGTGGTGGCCGCAGTTTTATCGTCATGGATGCACCGCCCCCGCAGGAAAACTGCAAACCGTTCGTGGATATCGCTGCCCTGCTGGCGACTTCCGGCATCAATGTGCCGCATATTTACGCCCAGGACCTGGAGCGCGGCTTCCTGCTGCTCAACGACCTGGGCAACCAGACCTACCTGGACGTGATCGATAGCGACAATGCCGACGCACTGTTCGAGGACGCCATCGATGCCTTGCTGGCCTACCAGCAGCTGCCCATGGACGCGCCGCTGCCCAGCTATGACGTGGCCTTGCTGCGCCGCGAGGTTGAGCTGTTCCCCGAATGGTACGTGGCGCGCGAGCTGGGCCTGCAGTTCAGCGCAACCCAGCAGCAACAGTGGCAACGCGCCAGCGCCCTGCTGATCGACAGCGCCCTGGCCCAGCCCAAGGTGCTGGTGCACCGTGACTTCATGCCCCGCAACCTGATGCGCAGCGAGCCCAACCCCGGCGTGCTGGACTTCCAGGATGCTGTGTATGGCCCGGTCACCTATGACATCACCTGCCTGTTCAAGGACGCCTTCCTCAGCTGGCCACTGGAGCGGGTCGACGCCTGGCTGCTGGGCTACTGGCAGCAGGCCCGCGCCGCAGGCATCCCGGTGCAGGAGCAGTTCGAAGACTTCCTGCGCGCCAGCGACCTGATGGGCGTGCAGCGCCACCTGAAAGTCATCGGTATCTTCGCGCGCATCTGCCACCGGGATGGCAAGCCCCGCTATGTGGCCGACGTGCCGCGCTTCTTTGCTTATATAGAAGCAGTGCTGGCCCGCCGGCCGGAGCTGGCCGAGCTGGGCGAACTGCTCGCCAGCCTGCGCGCGGCCGCGGAGGCGCGGGCATGAAGGCGATGATCCTGGCGGCGGGCAAGGGCGAGCGCCTGCGCCCGCTGACGCTGCATACCCCCAAGCCGCTGGTGTGCGCCGGTGGCGTGCCGTTGATCGAATACCACCTGCGCGCCCTGGCGGCGGCAGGGTTCACCGAGATCGTCATCAACCATGCCTGGCTGGGCCAGCAGATCGAGGATCACCTGGGCGATGGGTCGCAGTTCGGGCTCAGCATTGTCTACTCCTCCGAGGGCGAGCCGCTGGAGACCGGCGGCGGCATCTTCCAGGCCCTGCCGCTGCTGGGTGTGGAGCCGTTCCTGGTGGTCAACGGCGATATCTGGACCGACTACGACTTCAGCCGCCTGCGCCAGCCGCTGGCAGGCCTGGCGCACCTGGTGCTGGTGGATAACCCGGCGCACCACCCGGGCGGCGACTTCGCGCTGCAGGCCGGGGCGGTCAGCGACACGGCCGACGGCGCGCGCTTTACCTACAGCGGTATCGCCGTGCTGCACCCGGCGCTGTTCGCCGGCTGCTCGGCGGGAGCCTTCAAGCTGGCGCCGTTGCTGCGCCAGGCCATGGCCGGCGGTAAGGTCAGTGGCGAACGCTTCACCGGCCACTGGGTGGACGTCGGCACCCACGAGCGCCTGGCGGAAGTCGAAGCGCTAGTGCAAGGGCAGCGCTGAGATGCTCTGGCCAGGGACCGTGGTGGGCGCCGGCGCCGGCTTTGCCATTGCCAGCATCCCCGGGGCGCTGCTGGGCGCCTTGCTGGGGCAGGCGCTCGACCGGCGCTTGCAGTTGCACAGTTGGGGCGAGCTGTTCGACCGGCTGCGCGGCAAGCCGAAGCTGCGCGATGACCAGGTGCTGTTCGTGCTGCTGGGCCGCCTGGCCAAGTGCGATGGACGGGTGGTGCAGCAGCATATCCAGCAGGCGCGCCACGAAATGCGTCTGCTGGGGCTGAACGAGGCGCAGCAGCGGGTGGCCATTGCCGCGTTCAACCGTGGCAAGGGCGGGCGCGACCGGTTGCAGCATCACCTGCAGCGCCTGGGGCAGCAGCCCAATTCGGCGGAGGGCGTGCTGCGCGCCTGTTGGCGCATGGTGTGGGCAGATGGCAAGGCCAGCCGCAGCGAGCGCGAGCTGATCCTGCAATGGGGCAAGTGGCTGGGCTGGAGTTCAGTGCAGGTGCAGGGCCTGTCCGCCGATTACGAGCCGGCGCGCAAGCCGCTGGCCACCAGTGGCGGCAGCTATCAAGAGGCCATGCGCCTGCTGGGGGTAGGGGCGACCACTGAGCCGGCGCAGATCAAGCGGGCCTACCGCCGGCTGCTTAGCCGCCACCACCCGGACAAGCTGGCGGGCAGCGGGGCGACCCCGGCTCAGGTGCGTGAAGCGACCGAGCGTACCCGGGAATTGCAGAGCGCCTATGCCTTGATCCGCGAGCGTCGGGATTTTCGTTGAGCGCCCTGTGGGAGCGGGTTCTACCCGCGAAGGTTACACCGCGATATGTCTGACGGAACGCGGGGTTCTTTTCGCGGGCAGAGCCCGCTCCCACAACAGGCCCGCATCAATCCACAGGCTTGGGGCTGAGCCAGCCGCGCACGCGGCGGAACAGCTGTTCCTGCTCGGCGGCCTTGTCTGCTGGCAGGGCGTTCAGGGAAATCTGCGTGTAGCCGGTGTCCTTCAACCGCTTGCTGGTCTGCAGGCGCACGCGGGCGGCGTCCTGGGCGGTAGGGCTGTCGCCGTAGTAAATGTCCGCGGTCGGCACTTTCAGGCTGGGCGCCAGTTCCTGCAGGGTCTTGCTGGCATTGTTCGGCGTCATTGGCGCCACCATGACCAGGCGCTGGGCATGGGGCTGCGGGCGTTCCTTGAGGTAGCGGGCTGCCCAGTAGGCGCCGGTACCATGGCCGAGCAGCACCACGGTGCGCGACTTCTGCTGCTGGGCGAAGGTCACGGCGGCATCGATGCGCGCGAAGATGCGCTCGGCGTCGGCCTTGGCCAGCTCGTCAGGCGACTGCGGCGCAGCCTTGTCCGGTTCGGTGGCAGTGGCTTGTTCCACGGACGGGTTGGCCGGCGGCGTTGATTTACTGTCGGCTTCCTTGGGCGCGGGCGGCTTTTCCTCGACCCGTGGCTGCGGAGCGTCGGTGCTCAGGTCCGGCAGGCTGATGCTCAGGCTGCTCCAGTTGGCGTCCGGCAGTTTATTGCGGATGGGGGCCACGGCGTTGGGCCAGTCGGCGGTCTCGCCAGTGCCTGGCACTATCACCACGGCGCCGGCCGGGTTGCTGCTGTTGGCCGGCTTCCACAGGGCCAGGAAGCTGTCGCTGCCGGCTTGCAGTTGCTGCTGTTCGTCCTGGGGCAACTGGCGCTCCAGGGCCAGGGCGTCTTCCTGGCTGCGTTCCAGCAGCGGTTGACGCTCGACTTTCGGTTGCTCGGCGGCCTTCTCGGTGGCCGGTTTCTGCGCCGCATCGTCGGCCATCGCCGGCAGTGCCAGGGGCAACATCAGCGATAGGCAAAACGCTGGCAGCGTTGTGCGGTAGATTGAAGACATCGGATTTTCCACGCCAGGGTAGTGCTGGCAGCCTAATGGTATTTGTCCCGAACCGCCAAATGTAGCGTCGTTCATGGGTGATGAGAGTTGCGATGATTCGACTGTGCTGCGTGCTTATCGGCTGTTTGCTCATTCCCTTGATCGCCCGGGGTGCCCCCGTGACGCTGACGTCCGAGCAGCAGGCGTGGCTGGACCAGCACCGCGAACTGCGCGTGGGCGTGGTGCTGCAGGCACCGTTCGCCCAGTACGACCGGCGCCTGCAGCAACTGTCCGGGGTGAACGTGGAGGTGATCAACTGGCTGGCCAAGAGCCTGCAGTTGGAGCTGCACTGGCGCAACTTCCCCGACCAGGCCGCCCTGGAGCAGGCCCTGCGTGACGACGAGATCGACCTGGCTCCCGGCCTGACCCAGACCCCCGCGGGGCTGCGCCTCTGGCTGTTCTCCGACCCCTACATGCGCATCCCGCAACTGGTGGTGGGCGAGCGCACTGGCGCCGTGGCCGTGGACCTGGAAAAACTCGACAGCAAGGACCGCGTGGCGGTGCGCATGCCCAGCGCAGTGGCCGACTACCTGCGCAGCACCTACGCCAACCTCAACCTGCAGGGCGTGCCCATGGAGCGCCAGGCCTTGCAGCTGTTGGTCGGCCAGCAGGCGCGCTACGCGGTCATCGATGAGGCGCAGCTGGGACGGTTGTCGGGCGAAAGCGATTTTGCCGACCTGGTCGTGGTCGGCGACATCGGCTTGCCGCAACTACTGCGCATTGCCTCGCGGCGCGACTGGCCGCAGCTGGCCGCAGTGCTGCAGGCTGCGTTGCAGGCCATCCCCGGCAAGGACCTGGAACAACTGCATGGCCGCTGGTTGCAGCCGCGCTACCCAAGGCTCACCGAATCCCCAGGCTTCTGGCAGAACCTGAGCCTGCTGTTCGCGGTGCTGGGCCTTTCGGCGATCGCCATCGTGTTCTGGCAGCGGCGCCAGCAGCACTGGCTGGAGGGGCGCCTGATGGAAGCCCGGGATGAGCTGACCCGGCGCCAGGCGGGGGAGGAAGCGTTGCGCCTGACCCAGTTCTCCATCGACCAGAGCACCGTGGGCATCCTCTGGGTCAACTGGGACAGCCACGTGCGCTACGCCAACCGCGCCGCCGAGAGCATGCTGGGGTATGCGGCGGGCGGCGTGTTGAACCGCCCGCTGATCGATTTCGAGCCCAACCTGCACATGGACCGCTGGCTGAACCTGTGGAAGCGCGCCCGCGCCAGCGATGGCGAGCCGCTGAGTTTCGAGAGCCAGTGCCTGCGGGGCGACGGTAGTTGGCTGCCGGCGGACGTGTCCCTGAGCTTCCTGCGCTTTCATGATGCCGAGTACCTGGTGGTCTACCTCACCGATGTCACCGAGCGCCGCCGGGCCATGGCCGCCCTGCAGGAAAGCGAGGCGCGCCTGCAGGGCATTGCCGCCAACGTGCCGGGCCTGGTGTTCCGCCTGGAGCGCCTGCAGGCTGGCGGCCTGCTGGAGTTTGCCTACATCAGTGAGGGCAGCGAGAGCCTGGTGGGCTACTCGCCGGCGGCCCTGCGCCACCCGGACATGGGCCTGCGCAACCTAGTCCACCCCCAGGACCGCGCCAGCTACCACCGCACCCAGGACCAGGCGCTGGACACCGACAGCGACTGGTCGTGGCAGGGCCGTATCCTCACCCGCGAGGGGCTGGAGCGCTGGGCCGAGATCAAGGCCATCTCCCGGGGCCAGGGCGAGGGCCGGGTGTGGGACGGTATTGTCTGGGACATCAGCGAAAGCAAACGGGCCGAGCTGGCGCTGGCGCGTTCCCAGGACCAGCTGCGCGAATTGTCGGCGCACCTGGAGAGCGTGCGCGAGGAAGAGAAGGCGCGCATCGCCCGCGAGGTGCATGACGAACTGGGGCAGATGCTCACGGTGCTCAAGCTGGAGACCTCCATGTGCGAACTGGCCTACGCCAGCCTCGACCCGGGCCTGCAGGAGCGCCTCAACAGCATGAAGCGCCTGATTGCCCAGTTGTTCCAGCTGGTGCGCGACGTGGCCACCGCCTTGCGCCCGCCGATCCTGGATGCCGGCATCGGTTCGGCCATCGAATGGCAGGCCCGGCGCTTCGAGGCGCGCACGCAGATCCCTTGCCTGGTGCAGGTGCCCGAACAGGTGCCGGCCTTGTCCGACGGCAAGGCCGTGGGCCTGTTCCGCATCCTGCAGGAGGCGCTGACCAACGTCATGCGCCACGCGCAGGCACACACAGTCGACATTACCCTGGAAGTCGAAGAGGATTGGCTGGCGCTGAGCATCAGCGATGATGGCCGCGGCTTCGTGGTGGGCAACGGGCCCTCCACCTCGTTTGGCCTGGTGGGCATGCGCGAGCGTGTGCTGATGCTGGGTGGGGAATTGCAGTTGCACAGCGAACCAGGGCAGGGCACCACCCTGCGGGTTCGCGTACCGGTTCATGAGCGAGTGGCAGCGGGGGTAGGGCAGTGATTCGGGTACTGGTGGCGGAAGATCACACGATTGTGCGCGAGGGCATCAAGCAGTTGATCGGGCTGGCCCGGGATCTGGCAGTGGTGGGCGAGGCCAGCAACGGTGAGCAGTTGCTCGACACGCTGCGGCACACGCCTTGCGACGTGGTGTTGCTGGATATCTCCATGCCCGGGGTCAACGGCCTGGAAGCGATACCGCGTATCCGCGCGCTGAACAACCCGCCGGCGATCCTGGTGCTGTCCATGCACGACGAAGCGCAGATGGCAGCGCGGGCGCTGAAGGTGGGCGCCGCTGGCTATGCCACCAAGGACAGCGACCCCGCGTTGCTGCTGACCGCCATTCGTCGGGTGGCCAATGGCGGGCGTTACATCGACCCGGACCTGGCCGACCGCATGGTCTTCGAAGTGGGCCTCACCGACTCGCGGCCGCTGCACTCGCTGCTGTCGGAACGCGAATTCTCGGTGTTCGAGCGCCTGGCCCAGGGCGCCAACGTCAACGACATTGCCCAGCAGCTGGCGCTGAGCAGCAAGACCATCAGCACCCACAAGGCCCGGTTGATGCAGAAGCTCAACGTCAGCTCCCTGGCGGAGCTGGTGAAATACGCCATGGAGCACAAGTTGGTGTGATGCCACCCGGCCCCGCACCGCGGTGTTTGCTGACGCCGGCTGCGGCAGCTGCTACGGGGGATTTGTCTGTTCGCGACAAGGGCGAATGCCGGTTTCAGGGCATTGCTGGAAAAACATATCTATCCCCGCCAGCTGTGTAGGGCAATCCCTACAGCAAGCCTTCCATCGCCCTGAGGCGATTCTCTCCCAGCCCCCGATTTGCGCGGCCTGCAGCCTTCACTAGGCTTAATGCACGGCAGTCAAACACATAGGGCGTGGGGTATGAGCGAGGTGAATTCGAGCGATGTGCTGGTCAGCTTCCGTGGCGTGCAGAAAAGCTACGACGGTGAAGTGCTGATCGTCAAAGACCTCAACCTGGACATTCGCAAGGGCGAATTCCTGACCTTGCTCGGGCCCTCCGGGTCGGGCAAGACCACCAGCCTGATGATGCTGGCCGGCTTCGAGACACCCACCGCCGGCGAGATCCTGCTGGGCGGGCGCTCCATCAACAACGTGCCGCCGCACAAGCGCGATATCGGCATGGTGTTCCAGAACTACGCGCTGTTCCCGCACATGACCGTGGCCGAGAACCTGGCGTTCCCGCTGTCGGTGCGCGGCCTGAGCAAGACCGACATCGCCGAGCGGGTGAAGCGCGTGCTGGACATGGTGCAGCTGGGCAAGTTCGCCCAGCGCTACCCGGCGCAGCTGTCCGGCGGCCAGCAACAGCGCGTGGCCCTGGCCCGGGCGCTGGTGTTCGAGCCGCAGTTGGTGCTGATGGACGAACCGCTGGGCGCGCTGGACAAGCAGCTGCGCGAACACATGCAGATGGAGATCAAGCACCTGCACCAGCGCCTGGGCGTCACCGTGGTGTACGTCACCCACGACCAGGGCGAGGCGCTGACCATGTCCGACCGCGTGGCGGTGTTCCACCAGGGCGAGATCCAGCAGATCGCCCCGCCGCGCACGCTCTATGAAGAGCCCCGCAACACCTTCGTGGCCAACTTCATCGGCGAGAACAACCGCCTCAACGGCCGCCTGATCACCCAGGACGGCGACCGTTGCATCGTCGGCCTGGAGCGTGGCGAGAAGATCCACGCCCTGGCGGTGAACGTCGGCGAACCGGGCGACCCGGTAACCCTGTCGATTCGCCCGGAGCGGGTGTCCCTCAACGGCCACAGCGAGCAATGCAGCAACCGATTCTCTGGCCGGGTTGCCGAGTTCATCTACCTGGGCGACCACGTACGCGTGCGCCTGGAGGTGTGCGGCAAGTCGGATTTCTTCGTGAAGCAGCCAATCGCCGAGCTGGACCCGGCATTGGCGGTGGGCGATGTGGTACCGCTCGGCTGGCAGGTCGAGCACGCGCGTGCGCTGGATCCGTTGTCAGTCGACTAGAGGCGAGCCCAATCGCCCGAAGCAACACTAACCCTGTGGAGAGAACAACACATGCTCAAGCACTTGCAGTTCACCGCCCTGGCCCTGGGCCTGATGGGCGCGGGCCAGGCCATGGCGGCGGCCGACCTGACCGTGATTTCGTTCGGTGGCGCCAACAAGGCCGCCCAGGAGAAAGCCTTCTACCAGCCGTGGGAAAAGTCCGGGCAGGGCAAGATCGTCGCCGGTGAGTACAACGGCGAGATGGCCAAGGTCAAAGCCATGGTCGACACCAAGAGCGTGTCCTGGGACCTGGTGGAAGTGGAGTCGCCGGAGCTGGCCCGTGGCTGTGACGAAGGCATGTTCGAACAGCTCGACCCGGCGCTGTTCGGCAAGGAATCGGATTACGTGAAGGGCGCCATCCAGCCCTGCGGCGTGGGCTTCTTCGTGTGGTCCACAGTGCTGGCCTACAACGCCGACAAGCTCAAGACCGCGCCTACCAGCTGGGCCGATTTCTGGGACGTGAAGAAATTCCCGGGCAAGCGCGGCCTGCGCAAGGGCGCCAAGTACACCCTGGAATTCGCCCTGATGGCCGACGGCGTGGCGCCCAAGGATGTGTACAAGGTGCTGGGCACCAAGGAAGGCCAGGACCGCGCCTTCAAGAAACTCGACGAACTCAAGCCCAGCATCCAGTGGTGGGAAGCCGGCGCCCAGCCGCCGCAGTACCTGGCCTCCGGTGACGTGGTCATGAGTTCGGCCTACAACGGCCGCATCGCCGCGGTGCAGAAAGAGAGCAACTTGAAGGTGGTGTGGAACGGCGGCGTCTACGACTTCGACGCCTGGGCCATCCCCAAGGGCGCGAAGAACGCCGACGAGGCGCGCAAGTTCATCGCCTACACGGTCAAGCCCGAGCAGCAGAAGATCTACTCCGAGAACATCGCCTACGGCCCGGCCAACAGCCAGGCAGTGCCGCTGCTGGACAAGGGCATCCTGAAGGACATGCCCACCACCCCGGAGAACATCGCCAACCAGGTGCAGATCGACGTGGGCTTCTGGGCTGACAACGGTGAGCAACTGGAACAGCGCTTCAACGCCTGGGCTGCCAAGTAAGCCCAAGCAGGCGGCGCGCCACCGGTGGGTGGCGCGCCTTCAGTTCAAAGATTCGCGGAGTTGACCATGGCCCTTGCAGTGCCCCTCAAAGAGGTCGCCAGCCCTAACCTGAAACAGCGCCTGGCCCGGGCCGAACGCTTCAACCGTCTCAAGGCCCAGGCGCTGATAGCACCGTTGGTGCTGTTCCTGCTGCTGGTGTTCCTGGTGCCGATTGCGGTGCTGTTGTACAAGAGCGTCGGCAACCCGGAAGTGGTCGAGGGCCTGCCGCGTACCGTCGTGGCGGTGAAGGCCTGGGATGGCAAGAGCCTGCCCGACGAGGCGGTGTTCAAGGCCTTGAGCGATGACCTGGTGGACGCGCGCAAGAATCAGACCCTGGGCGACCTGTCCAAGCGCCTGAACATGGAACTGGCCGGCTACCGCAGCCTGCTGTCGAAAACCGCCCGGGCGTTGCCGTTCACCCCTGCGCCGGCTTCTTACAAGGATGCGCTGGAAAGTCTCGACGAGCGCTGGGGTGACCCTGCGTACTGGCAGGCCATCCGCCGCAACACCAGCAACGTCACCCCCTATTACCTGCTGGCGGCCGTCGACCACCGTATCGACGACCTCGGCGAAGTGGCCCCGGCCACCCCGGACCAGGCCATCTACCTGGATATTTTCGCTCGCACCTTCTGGATGGGCCTGGTGATCACCGTCATCTGCCTGCTGCTGGCGTACCCGCTGGCCTACCTGCTGGCCAACTTGCCGGCACGCCAGAGCAACTTGTTGATGATCATGGTGCTGCTGCCGTTCTGGACCTCGATCCTGGTACGCGTGGCGGCCTGGATCGTGTTGCTGCAGTCGGGTGGCCTGATCAACAGCGCGCTGATGGCCATGGGTGTCATCGATAAACCGCTGGAGTTGGTGTTCAACCGCACCGGTGTGTACATCTCCATGGTGCATATCTTGCTGCCGTTCATGATCCTGCCCATCTACAGCGTGATGAAGGGCATCTCGCCCACCTACATGCGGGCGGCGATCTCGCTGGGTTGCCATCCGTTCGCCAGCTTCTGGCGCGTGTATTTCCCGCAGACCTATGCAGGCGTGGGCGCTGGCTGCCTGCTGGTGTTCATCCTGGCCATCGGCTACTACATCACCCCGGCGCTGCTGGGCAGCCCCAACGACCAGATGGTCAGCTATTTCGTGGCCTTCTACACCAACACCAGCATCAACTGGGGCATGGCCACCGCGCTGGGCGGCCTGCTGTTGCTGGCCACCGTGTTGCTGTACCTGGTGTACAGCAAGCTGGTGGGCGCCAGCCGCCTGCGCCTGAGCTGAGGAGAATAGGAAAATGCTGAGCCCTTACATGTCCCCCGTGGAGCGGGTGTGGTTCTACAGCCTGCGTATTCTCTGCGGCTTGATCCTGCTGTTCCTGATTCTGCCGGTGCTGGTGATCATCCCGCTGTCGTTCAACGCCGGCAGCTTCCTGGTGTACCCGTTGCAGGGCTTTTCCCTGCACTGGTACCAGGACTTCTTCGCCTCGCCCGAATGGATGCGCGCCCTGCAGAACAGCATCATCGTCGCCCCGGCCGCCACCGTGCTGGCCATGGTCTTCGGCACCCTGGCGGCCATCGGCCTGACCCGTGGGGATTTCCCCGGCAAGTCGCTGGTGATGGCTCTGGTGATCTCGCCCATGGTGGTGCCGGTGGTGATCATCGGCGTTGCCAGCTACCTGTTCTTCGCGCCGCTGGGGCTGGGCAACAGCTTCACTTCGCTGATTCTGGTGCACGCGGTGCTGGGCGTGCCGTTTGTGATTATCACGGTGTCGGCGACCCTGCAGGGCTTCAACCACAACCTGGTGCGCGCCGCGGCCAGCCTGGGCGCCTCGCCGTTGACCGCGTTTCGCCGGGTGACCCTGCCGTTGATCGCCCCGGGGGTGATCAGCGGTGCGCTGTTCGCCTTCGCCACCTCGTTCGACGAAGTGGTGGTGACGCTGTTCCTGGCCGGCCCGGAACAGGCCACCTTGCCCCGGCAGATGTTCAGCGGCATCCGTGAGAACCTCAGCCCTACCATTGCCGCAGCGGCTACCTTGCTGATCGCCTTCTCCGTGGTGCTGTTGCTGACCCTGGAATGGCTGCGCGGCCGCAGCGAGAAACTGCGTACTGCCCAGGCCTGATCGATTGTCATCACGCCGGCCAATGATCCTTCGTTGGCCGGCTACCCCGGCTAGTCTGAATACAGCCCTTGTCTGGAAAAAAGGCCGTATTCATGACCCTCTCCGCTTTCAAGATCGCCAGCAAACTGCTCACCGGCGCTGCCGCCATCGAGCAACTGGATGGCGAACTGACCCGCCTGAACGTGCATAACCCGCTGATTGTCACCGATGCCATCCTGGTGGAGTCCGGCACTGTCGCCCTGGCGCTGGCGCAACTGGGCGGCCGCCGCCATGGCGTGTTCGACCGCGTGCGTCCGGAGCCGGAAATCGCCATCGTCGAGGACTGCATGCAGGCCTACCGCGAGGGCGGCCATGACGGCCTGATTGGCGTGGGCGGCGGCAGTGCCATCGACATCGCCAAGAGCGTGGCCGCCTATGCCGGCCACGACGGCCCGCTGGAGGCCTTGTTCGGCGTGGGCCTGGTGCCGCGCAAGGGGCCGCCGCTGATCGCCATTCCGACCACGGCCGGCACTGGCTCGGAAGTGACCAACGTGGCGATCCTGTCCGACAAGGCCGCGCACCTGAAGAAAGGCATCGTCAGCGATTACCTGCTGCCCGACGTGGCGCTGGTCAGCCCGCAGATGACCCTGACCTGCCCGCGCGGGGTTACCGCCGCCAGTGGCGTCGATGCGCTGGTGCATGCCATCGAGTCGTATATCTCGGTGAACGCCTCGCCCATCACCGATTCGCTGGCGCTGGGCGCCATCCGCCTGATCGTGCGCGCCCTGCCCAAGGCCTACGCCAACCCGGCCAACCTGCAGGCCCGCGAGGACATGGCCACCGCCAGCCTGATGGCCGGCATGGCGTTCGGCAACGCCGGGGTAGGGGCGGTGCATGCCCTGGCGTACCCCCTGGGCGGGCAGTTCAACATCGCCCATGGGGTAAGCAACGCGTTGTTGCTGCCCTATGTCATGGCCTGGAACAAACTCGCCTGCCTGGAACGGTTTCGGGATATTGCCGTGGCCATGGGGCTACAAGTGGCGCGCTTGTCCGACCAGGAAGCCGCCGACGCGGCGGTGCGGGCCATGGCCGAGCTGTGCGCGGCGGTGGAAATACCCAAGGGCTTGCGCAGCTTCGGCGTGCCCGAGGCAGCCATCCCCGACATGGCGCGGGAGGCCAGCGGCATCGACCGGCTGATGCGCAACAACCCGCGCAAGCTCAGCGCCAGGGATATCGAGCAGATCTACCGCAGCGCCTACTGACAACCCCCGTAGCAGCGGCCGCAGGCCGCGTCCAGGGCCCGGACGCAGCCTTCGGCAGCTGCTACGGGGTTGGTGGTCGACCTTGGCGCCCCCATCCCTACAAGCTGATGTACAATGCGCGCCACCGTGATTCCAGCCCAGAAAGGTGCGTCATGCAGCCCTTTGCAATTGCTCCGTCCATTCTCTCCGCAGATTTCGCCCGTCTGGGCGAGGAAGTCGACAATGTCCTGGCCGCTGGCGCCGACATCGTTCACTTCGATGTCATGGACAACCACTACGTGCCCAACCTGACCATCGGCCCGATGGTCTGCGCCGCGCTGCGCAAGTACGGCATCACCGCGCCCATCGACGCGCACCTGATGGTCAGCCCGGTCGACCGCATCATCGGCGACTTCGCCGAGGCCGGCGCCAGCTTCATCACCTTCCACCCCGAAGCCACCCTGCACGTCGATCGTTCCCTGCAACTGATCCACGACAGCGGCTGCAAGGCCGGCCTGGTGTTCAACCCGGCCACGCCGCTGGACGTGCTCAAGTACGTGATGGACAAGGTCGACATGGTCCTGCTGATGAGCGTGAACCCAGGCTTCGGCGGGCAGAAGTTCATTCCTGGCACCCTCGACAAGCTGCGCGAGGCGCGCGCCCTGATCGACGCCAGTGGCCGTGACATCCGCCTGGAAATCGACGGCGGCGTGAACGTCAACAACATCCGCGAGATCGCCGCCGCCGGCGCCGACACCTTCGTGGCCGGTTCGGCGATCTTCAACGCGCCGAACTACAAGGAAGTCATCGACAAGATGCGCGCCGAACTGGCCCTGGCACGCCCATGAGCGGCTTCGAGCAGCTGTTCCCGGGCAAGCTGCCACGCCTGGTGATGTTCGATCTGGACGGTACCCTGATCGATTCGGTCCCCGACCTGGCGGCTGCCCTGGACACCACGCTGCTCAAGCTCGGCCGCGCGCCGGCCGGCCTCGACGCCGCCCGCACCTACGTCGGCAACGGCGCCCGGGTGCTGGTGCGCCGTGGCCTGGCTGGCGGCATGGACCACGCCGCCATAGGCGAGGCCGACACCGACCAGGCGCTGGCGCTGTTCATGGACGCCTATGCCGGCAGCCACGCGCTGACCAAGGTCTACCCCGGCGTGCGCGAGAGCCTGAAATGGCTGCAGAAGCGCGGCGTGAAGATGGCGCTGATCACCAACAAGCCGGAACAGTTCGTCGCGCCGCTGCTCGACGAGCTGAAACTGGGGCGCTTCTTCAAGTGGATCATCGGCGGCGACACCTTGCCCCAGCAGAAGCCCGACCCAGCGGCGCTGCTGTTCGTGATGAAGATGGCCGGGGTGAAACCTGCCGATGCCCTGTTCGTCGGTGATTCGCGCAGCGACGTGCTGGCAGCCAAGGCCGCGGGCGTGGCCTGCGTGGCCCTGAGCTATGGCTACAACCACGGCAGGCCCATCGCCGAAGAGTCCCCGGCAATGGTTGTTGACAACCTGCGGGGCCTGATCAGTTGCTTAGATCCCACAGCTGAGATAACGTTGGGGGATATCACACCTACCCCTCGCAGAGATTCCATCGTGGTGGTCACTCGCAAACTCTGGATGAAAGTCATCAAGGCCCTGGCCCGTTGGCGTTGGCGCGCCTGACTTTTACCTGGCCGGCCCTGCCGGCGCGTTTGCATACCTGACCGTTTTGTCCCTCATGCCACGAGGCTGATCATGATCCGCGAAGAATTCCTGCGCTTGGCCGCTGCCGGCTACAACCGCATTCCGCTTGCCCGCGAAACCCTGGCTGACTTCGACACCCCGCTGTCGATCTACCTGAAACTGGCCGATGCGCCCAACTCCTACCTGCTGGAGTCGGTGCAGGGCGGCGAGAAATGGGGCCGCTATTCCATCATCGGCCTGCCGTGCCGCACCGTGCTGCGGGTGCATGACCATCAGGTGATCATTACCCGCGACGGCATCGAAGTGGAGCGCCACGACCATGTCGAGGACCCGCTGGATTTCGTCGAGGTCTTCAAGGCCCGCTACAACGTGCCAACCATCCCCGGCCTGCCGCGCTTCAACGGCGGCCTGGTGGGTTACTTCGGCTACGACTGCGTGCGCTACGTCGAGAAGCGCCTGGGCAAGTGCCCCAACCCCGATCCGATCGGCGTGCCTGACATCCTGCTGATGGTCTCCGACGCCGTGGTGGTGTTCGACAACCTGGCCGGCAAGATGCACGCCATCGTGCTGGCCGACCCGGCCCAGGCCGAGGCCTACGAGCAAGGCCAGGCGCAGTTGGATGAGCTGATGGAAAAACTGCGCCAGCCGATCACCCCGCGTCGTGGGCTGGAGCTGGATCGTCCGCCTGCCGCGGATCCGGTGTTCCGCTCAAGCTTCACCCAAGGTGACTACGAGCGCGCCGTCGACACCATCAAGGAATACATCCTCGCCGGCGACTGCATGCAGGTAGTGCCGTCCCAGCGCATGTCCATCGACTTCAAGGCCGCGCCCATCGACCTGTACCGGGCACTGCGTTGCTTCAACCCCACGCCCTACATGTACTTCTTCAACTTTGGCGACTTCCACGTGGTGGGCAGTTCGCCGGAAGTGCTGGTGCGGGTGGAAGACAACGAGATCACCGTGCGCCCGATCGCGGGTACCCGTCCGCGCGGCGCCACTGCCGAGGCTGACCTGGCACTGGAGAAGGACCTGCTCAGCGACGACAAGGAACTGGCCGAGCACTTGATGCTGATCGACCTGGGCCGCAACGACACGGGCAGGGTCTCGGAAATCGGCTCGGTGAAACTGACCGAGAAGATGGTCATCGAGCGCTATTCCAACGTCATGCACATTGTCTCCAACGTCACCGGGCAGCTGAAGAGCGGCCTCACTGCGATGGACGCGCTGCGCGCGATTCTTCCGGCGGGCACCCTGTCCGGTGCGCCGAAAATCCGTGCCATGGAAATCATCGACGAGTTGGAACCGGTCAAGCGCGGCGTCTACGGCGGCGCGGTTGGCTACTTTGCCTGGAACGGCAACATGGACACCGCCATTGCGATCCGTACCGCAGTGATCAAGAACGGTGAACTGCATGTGCAGGCCGGGGGCGGTATCGTCGCCGACTCGGTGCCGGCCCTGGAGTGGGAGGAAACCCTGAACAAGCGCCGCGCGATGTTCCGCGCTGTAGCGCTGGCCGAACAAACCTCCCCGAAAGACGCCTGAGGAAGC
Organism: Pseudomonas imperatae; assembly: GCF_057128625.1. Lineage (NCBI taxonomy): Bacteria > Pseudomonadati > Pseudomonadota > Gammaproteobacteria > Pseudomonadales > Pseudomonadaceae > Pseudomonas > Pseudomonas imperatae. Next base: position 419,153 of record NZ_JBSKHP010000002.1, read on the forward strand.
AGACCATGTTGCTGATGATCGACAATTACGACTCTTTTACCTACAACGTCGTGCAGTACCTGGGCGAGCTGGGCGCGGACGTGAAAGTGGTGCGCAACGATGAGGTGACCATCGCCGACATCGAGGCCATGAACCCCGAGCGCATCGTCGTCTCCCCGGGGCCGTGCACGCCGAGCGAGGCGGGCATCTCCATCGAGGCCATCCTGCACTTTGCTGGCAAGCTGCCGATCCTGGGCGTGTGCCTGGGCCACCAGTCCATCGGCCAGGCCTTTGGCGGTGACGTGGTGCGCGCCCGCGTTGCCATGCACGGCAAGACCAGCCCGCTGGTGCACGAAGACAAGGGCGTGTTCGAAGGCCTGAACCACCCGCTGACCGTGACCCGCTACCACTCGCTGGTAGTGAAGCGCGAAACCCTGCCCGACTGCCTGGAACTGACCGCCTGGACCGCCAACGCCGATGGCTCCGTGGACGAGATCATGGGCCTGCGCCACAAGACGCTGAACGTCGAGGGCGTGCAGTTCCACCCCGAGTCGATTCTTTCCGAGCAGGGCCACGAGCTGTTCGCCAACTTTCTCAAGCAGACCGGCGGCAGCCGTCAGGGCTAAGGAACCATCATGGATATCAAGAGCGCGCTGACCCGCATCGTCGGGCAGCTGGACCTGAGCACGGATGAGATGCGCGATGTGATGCGCCAGATCATGACCGGCCAATGCACCGACGCACAGATCGGTGCCTTCCTGATGGGCATGCGCATGAAGAGCGAGAGCATCGACGAGATCGTCGGTGCCGTCTCGGTGATGCGCGAGCTGGCAGGCCAGGTTGAACTCAAGACCCTCGACGGCGTGGTCGACATCGTCGGCACCGGCGGCGACGGCGCCAACATCTTCAACGTGTCCACGGCTTCGGCCTTCGTCATCTCGGCGGCCGGCTGCACCGTGGCCAAGCATGGCAACCGCGCGGTGTCCGGCAAGAGCGGCAGCGCCGACCTGCTGGAAGCCGCCGGCGTGTACCTCAACCTCACGCCGGTGCAGGTAGCGCGTTGCATCGACAGCGTGGGCATCGGCTTCATGTTCGCCCAGGCGCACCACGGCGCCATGAAGCACGCCGCCGGGCCGCGCCGCGACCTGGGTCTGCGCACCCTGTTCAACATGGTCGGGCCGCTGACCAACCCGGCGGGCGTCAGGCACCAGGTGGTCGGCGTGTTCAGCCAGGCGCTGTGCCGGCCGCTGGCCGAGGTGCTGCAGCGCCTGGGCAGCAAGCATGTGCTGGTGGTGCATTCCAAGGACGGGCTGGACGAGTTCAGCCTGGCCGCGCCAACCTTCGTGGCCGAGCTGAAAAATGGCGAAATAACCGAGTATTGGGTAGAACCCGAAGACCTCGGTATAAAGAGCCAGACCCTGCACGGCCTGGCCGTGGAAAGCCCGCAGGCTTCGCTGGAACTGATCCGCGACGCCTTGGGCCGGCGCAAGACCGAAAACGGCCAGAAAGCCGCTGAAATGATCGTACTCAACGCTGGCGCTGCCCTGTATGCCGCCGACCACGCGTCTTCCTTGAAGGAAGGCGTGGCCCTGGCCCACGATGCGCTGCACACCGGGCTGGCCCGCGAGAAGCTCGACGAGCTGGGCGCCTTTACCGCGGTATTCAAGCAGGAGAATGAAGGATGAGTGTGCCGACAGTTCTGGAGAAGATTCTGGCGCGCAAGGCCCAGGAAGTTGCCGAACGCCTGCAGCGTGTCAGCTATGCCGAACTGGAGCGCCTGGCCGCTGCCGCCGATGCACCGCGTGGCTTTGCCAAGGCGTTGATCGACCAGGCGGCGACCAAGAAGCCGGCGGTCATCGCCGAAATCAAGAAGGCCTCGCCGAGCAAGGGCGTCATCCGTGAGCACTTCGTGCCTGCCGAAATCGCCCAGAGCTACGAGAAGGGCGGCGCTACCTGCCTGTCCGTGCTCACCGACATCGATTACTTCCAGGGCGCCGACGCCTACCTGCAGCAGGCCCGTGCGGCCTGCAGCCTGCCGGTGATCCGCAAGGATTTCATGGTCGACCCGTACCAGATCGTCGAATCCCGCGCGCTGGGCGCCGACTGCATCCTGCTGATCGTCGCGGCGCTGGACGACGCGAAGATGGCCGAGCTGGAGTCCGTCGCCTTTGGTGTTGGCCTGGATGTGCTGGTGGAAGTGCACAACGCCGAGGAGCTGGAGCGTGCGCTCAAGCACCTGAAGTCGCCGTTGCTGGGGGTGAACAACCGCAACCTGCACAACTTCGAAGTCAGCCTGGAAAACACCCTCGACCTGCTGCCGCTGATCCCGCGTGAGCGCCTGGTGGTGACCGAAAGCGGCATCCTCAACCGCGCCGACGTGGAGCTGATGGAAATCAACGAGGTGTATTCGTTCCTGGTGGGCGAGGCGTTCATGCGCGCCGAGCATCCTGGCGAAGAGCTGCAACGGCTGTTCTTCCAGTCTTGACCCGCCCGTAGCAGCGGCCGCCAGGCCGCGTCGGGGTGCCAGGACGATGTCATGTATCGCGCGGCCCATGACGCGGCCTCGCGGCCGCTGCTACGGAGGTCTCATGCAACACCCTCTGCGAATCGACACCCAGGCGGGGCTGCAGGCCGAACAGGAGCTGCTTGCCGCCGTTTGCCGCGGCGAGCAGCCTGATGGCCTGCTGTTCTGGCAATCCACTGATCAAACCCTGGTCATGCCCCGGCGCATGAACCGCCTGCCGGCGTTCGATGCCGCCTGCGCGGCATCGGCCGCAGCCGGTTGGCCGGTGCTGCTGCGTGAAACCGGCGGCGAGCCGGTGCCGCAATCGCCGGCCACCATCAATGTCGCGCTGGTGTACGTGGCACCGCGCAGCGAAGGCGACCAAAACCGCATCGAAACCGCTTATCAGCGCCTGTGTCAGCCGCTGTGCGACGCCGTCACGGCGTTGGGCGGGCAGGCGTCGGTGGGCGAGGTGGCGGGGGCGTTCTGCGATGGTCGCTACAACGTCAACATCGGTGGGCGCAAATGGGTGGGCACGGCGCAGCGCTGGCGCCAGGGCCTGAGCGGCACGCGGCCGGTAGTGCTGGTGCACGGCGCGATGCTCATGGACAACCAGCGCGAGTCGATGGTGGCGGCGGTGAATGGCTTCAACCAGGCGTGCGACCTGCCCCAGCGTTGTGACCCGCAGAGCCATGTGGCCTTGCATGAACACTATCCAGCGCCGCAACTGCTGGCCGAATTGGCCCAGGCCTATGGCCGGTTGCTGGCCGAAATTCGCGCCAAGACCTAGCGTGTGCCGAAGACCACCATGGTCTTGCCCTTCACGTTCACCAGGTTGCGCTCTTCGAGGTCCTTGAGTACCCGCCCGACCATTTCCCGCGAGCAACCGACGATACGGCCGATCTCCTGGCGGGTGATCTTGATCTGCATGCCGTCCGGGTGGGTCATGGCGTCGGGTTGCTTGCACAGTTCCAGCAGGCAGCGCGCCACCCGGCCCGTGACGTCGAAGAACGCAAGGTCGCCGACCTTGCGCGTGGTGTCGCGCAGGCGCTGGGCCATCTGGCAACCCAGGGCGAACATGATATCGGGATGCTGCACCGCCACTTCGCGGAACCTGCCGTAGCTGATTTCCGCTACTTCGCATTCGGTCTTGGCCCGTACCCAGGCGCTGCGCAGCGGCCCGTGGTTGGGCGACTCGAACAGCCCCAGCTCGCCGAAGAAGTCGCCGGCGTTGAGGTAGGCAATGATCATTTCGCGGCCGTCGTCGTCCTCGATCAGAATCGTCACCGAGCCCTTGATGATGTAGGACAAGGTTTCGGACTGGTCGCCGGCGCAGATGATATTGCTCTTGGCGCCATAGCGGCGGCGCTGGCAATGAGCCAAGAGTTTATCGATGTTCTGGATCGGACGCGTGAGCGCAACCATGGCTGAATCCCGGGGCAAGACTGTCTACGGCAAGTGAACGGTAAGGAGTGCTGGCGTAGGCGCCATTGATTTGGCGCCAGCTTATCAGACACGCAAGTTTGTATCAGGCAATTTACTAACCACCTTATCGGCAGGCAACGGCTGGGCTACAGGGCTTATGCAAACTGCTGTGCTAAGCTGGCGGCCTTTTTTACAGTGGAGTCCTGGTGATGAAGGCACGTATCCAGTGGGCAGGCGAAGCCATGTTTCTTGGCGAGTCGGGCAGCGGTCATGTGGTAGTGATGGACGGCCCGCCCGAGAGCGGCGGTCGCAACCTGGGCGTGCGCCCCATGGAAATGCTGTTGCTGGGCCTGGGTGGCTGCAGCAATTTCGACGTGGTCAGCATTCTGAAGAAGTCGCGTCAGCCGGTGGAAAGCTGCGAAGCCTTCCTGGAAGCCGAGCGTGCCACCGAGGACCCCAAGGTATTCACCAAGATCCACCTGCATTTCGTGGTCAAGGGCCGCGGCCTGAAGGAAGCCCAGGTGAAGCGGGCAGTGGAACTGTCGGCTGAGAAGTACTGCTCGGCCTCGATCATGCTGGGCCGTGCCGGGGTGGAGATCACCCACGACTACGAGATCGTCGAGCTGGGTTGAAGCGTGTGGGAGCGGGCAGGGCCCGCCCCCACAGGGCTGGTCAGATGCGATAGGTGCTCTTGGTCATGACCTTGGCCACCAGGCTCATGCCGAACCTGACCGGCGCCGGGAAGCGGAACCCGCCGGCGTCCAGCGCCGAATCGGCGTGCTGCTCTTCATCCACGCGCATCTGTTCGAGGATGGCGCGTGACTTCTCGTCTTCCACGGGCAGTTGCTCCAGGTGTTCATCCAGGTGCTTGCACACCTGGTGTTCAGTGGCGGCAACGAAGCCCAGGCTGACACGGTCGCTGATCAGTCCGGCCACGGCACCTATGCCGAACGACATGCCGTAGAACAACGGGTTCAGCACGCTGGGGTGGCTGCCCAACTGGCGGATGCGTTGCTCGCACCAGGCCAGGTGATCCACTTCTTCCTCGGCGGCATGTTCCATGGCCTTGCGCACCTGCGGCAGCTTGGCGGTCAGCGCCTGCCCCTGGTACAACGCCTGCGCGCACACTTCACCGGTGTGGTTGATGCGCATCAGGCCGGCCACATGGCGGGTTTCGTCATCACTGAGCTTGGGGTCCGGCTGGACAATGGCCGGGGACGGCCGCGACGGCTGGCCGCTGAAAGGCAGCAGCGTGCGCATGGCCGTGTCGGCCTGCAGCAGCAGTCGGTCGAGGGGGGAGTAGTGACGTTCGGTAGCCATTGGGCACCTCCGGATAGAATCACGGGGTGCAGTTTAACTCAAAATACCGTGCCAGAGCCTGCGGCACGTCAACACAATCCTGTGGCCGCTGCCCGAGGCAGCGGCCACAAGGCGATCAGCCCGGCGGCCAGTGCATCTGGCGCTGCCCCAGCACATGCATGTGAATGTGGTAGACCGTCTGGCCGCCCAATTCATTGCAGTTCATGACCACGCGGAAACCTTCCTCGCAGCCCAGTTCCTTGGCCAGGCGCTGGGCGGTGAACAGAATGTGACCGGCCAGGCCCTTGTCTTCCTCGGTGAGGTCGTTGAGGGTGCGGATCGGCTTCTTCGGGATCACCAGGAAATGAACCGGTGCCTGGGGTGCGATATCGTGGAAGGCCAGTACCTGGTCATCCTCGTAGATGATTTTCGCGGGTATTTCTCTGTTGATGATCTTGGTGAACAGAGTATCCACAACGGTTGCTCCATGTTTGACGTCGGGCTCGAGTGTACTCAATGCTCAACGTGGGCGGTAGGCGAGGTTGATGGCGCCGGCGATCTTGCGCACCAGCCAGCGCGAGCCCAGGCGGGCGCCGTAGGTGAGCAGGCGGTTACGCCGACCGGGGATGATCACCGCGCGGTTGCGGGCCAGGGCGCGCACGGTGAACAGCGCCACTTCCTCCGGGCTGAGCACGCGTTGGCTGTTGTTCAGGCGTTCTATCACCCGCTGCGATGAACGCACCGGGCCAGGGCACAGTACCGACACTTTGACCCCCGACTGGCGCAGTTCCTCGCGCAGCCCTTCGGAGAAACTCAGCACATAGGCCTTGCTGGCCGCGTAGCTGCTCATCCACGGGCCAGGCTGAAAAGCTGCAAGCGAGGCGACGTTGAGGATCTGCCCGCCGCCGTGCACCGCCATGGCGTTGCCGACCACATGGCACAGTCGCGCCAGGGCGAGGATGTTGACCTCGATCAGGTCCTGCTCCTGCATCCAGTCCTGGGCCAGGAAATGCCCGTAGGAGCGCAGCCCGGCGCAGTTCACCAGCAGATCGATATGGCGGCCGCTTTCCTCAAGCTCCATCAGCAGGCCGGACAGGCGCAGGGGTTCGCTCAAATCGCAGGCACGGAACAGCACCTCCACGCCAAAACGTTGGGTCAGCTCGATGGCCACCGCTTCCAGTGGGTCGCGCTGGCGGGCTACCAGGATCAGGTTGCGGCCGCGCCGGGCCAGGGCCTCGGCCAGCGCCAGGCCCAGCCCTCGGGAGGCGCCAGTGATCAAGGCGTAACGGGTCATGCAAATCTCCATACGAACGCCCCCGGCCCCGGCTCGTCGATGAGGCGGGGCGCACAGGGGCGTCTACTCAGGGGCGCTAGTCTACCGTGCGCCGCGCAGTTGTGCCGAGTCCTTACACGGCCTGCGCATGATGGGCGAGCGAATTGAAGCCGCCCTTCAGGCCAATGATAAACATCAGGACCAGGAAGGCCACCCACAACCAGGCCAGCACTTTCACCGCCTTGGTGTTGGGCGGCGCCGGCGGGCCATATTGGTTGGTGCCCGGGTTGCCGGGAACCGCCATGATCACGATGGGGAAGAAGTTGCCTACCAGCGGTACCAGGTTCAACAGCCACAGCCAGCCGCTCCAGCCGGCGTCGTGCAGGCGCTGCACGGTGATCTGCACGTTGATGGTCATGAAGGCGGCCAGGGCGATGGCACCGAAGCCTATGCCCAGGTAGCGGGAAATCGACATGAGCAGAATGAACACCAGCGCGGCGGCGCAAGCAGCCAGTACCAAGGCCATGGTCCAGCCCAGGTAGCGCACCCGGCCGATGCGCCCCTGTACGGTCATGACTTTCAGCGGCCCGTAGACGGCAATTGGTGGCCCGACCTCCGACTGCGGCGGCGCATAGGGTGAAAACGGTGGCGGGGCAGGGCTGGGCTCTATTTCTTCCAGGCTCAGCTCCAACGGCGCTTCCTCCTCCAGACGTGCCTCCACGCCGGCACGGTGCAACGCATCCAGGTACTTCTCGGCCGTCTCCTGGGACAGGTTGCGCTTGAGCGCCACTTTGCGCCCGGTGAACAGTTTTTCCACGGCCAACAGATCGCTACGGAACAGCTGGGCCAGGTTGGCCTTGGCAGTTTCCAGGGCGACCCCCGGCAGCGTGCTGCCTTCGAAGACGATCTTGAACAGTGTTGTCATGCTGGCATCCTTGTCGTGAAAGTGGCGGCCGGTTCAGCGCGGCCAGTGGTCGGGCAAGCGGCAGGCCCGTACCAGCGCCTTGCGGTATTCGTTGTCGAGGCGCTCGATCAGTTCATCGGCGCTGGGTATATCGTCGATCTCGCCGACACCCTGGCCGGCGGACCAGATGGTCTTCCACGCCTTGGCCTCGTCATCGATGGGCTTGAGCTTGGCCTGGGCACCGGCAGCCGCGAGGGTGGCCAGGTCGAAACCGGCATCTTCCAGGCTCTTGCGCATGAAACTGGCCGGCACCCCGGACACCGCCGGGGTATGGATGATATCGGCGGCATGGGCTGCCAGCAGCATGTCTTTATAGGCTGCGGGTGCGTGGCTTTCCTGACAGGCGATAAAGCGCGTGCCCAGGTACGCCAGGTCGGCGCCCAGCAGCTGCGCGGCAAGAATCTCGCGGCCATGGTTGATGCAGCCGGCCAGCAGCAGGGTCTTGTCGAAGAACTGGCGAATCTCGGCCACCAGCGCGAACGGGCTCCAGGTCCCGGCGTGGCCACCGGCGCCGGCGGCCACGGCAATCAGGCCATCGACGCCGGCCTGGGCGGCCTTCTCGGCGTGGCGCCGGGTAGTGACGTCGTGAAAGACCAGGCCGCCATAACTGTGCACGGCATCCACCACTTCCTTCACCGCGCCCAGGCTGGTGATGACAATCGGCACCTGGTGTTCGATGCAAATCGCCAGGTCGGCTTCCAGGCGGGGGTTGCTGTTGTGCACGATGAGGTTGACGGCATAGGGCGCCGGCTTGTCCAGCGCCGCCAGGCCTGCCTCGATTTCCACCAGCCAGGCCTTGAAGCCGGCGCTGTCACGCTGGTTCAGCGCGGGAAAGCTGCCGACCACGCCGTTGCGGCAGCAGGCCAGCACCAGTTGCGGGTTGGAGATGAGAAACATCGGTGCCGCCACCACGGGCAGGCGCAGGCGTTGGTCCAGCGAGGGGGGCAGCGACATGATGGGTTCTCTTGTGGGTTGGGTTGATCCTAGAACGGTTTCACCACCACCAGAATTACGATAGCCAGCAAAAACAGCACGGGAACTTCGTTGAACCAGCGATAAAAGACATGGCTGCGGGTGTTTTCGCCACGGGCAAAGCGCTTCACCTGGGCGCCGCACATATGATGGTAGCCAATCAGCAGGAACACGAAGGTCAATTTGGCGTGCAACCAGCCCTGGCTCAAATAGCCGGGGAGCAGGTACAGCAGCCAGGCGCCGAACACCAGGGTGGCGATCATCGAGGGGCCCATGATGCCGCGGTACAGCTTGCGCTCCATGACCATGAAGCGTTGCTTGCTGGGCTCGTCCTCGCTGCTGGCGTGGTAGACGAACAGGCGCGGCAGGTAGAACAGGCCGGCAAACCAGCAGACCATGCTGATGATGTGCAGGGCTTTGATCCATAGATAGAGCATTTTTTGAAGTTTCCAGGTTCACGGTAGCGCCGATAGTAGTGCCCCAGGCTGCCGCACGTCACCTCAACGGTTGTTAGCAGATGCTCTGGCCCCGTATTATCAGCGGTTTCCTAGTCGGTTCGTTGAAAGGGGCAGGTATATGGTCAAGGTCGGTATTGTCGGCGGCACGGGTTACACCGGGGTCGAGCTGCTGCGTCTGTTGGCGTCGCATCCGCAGGCGGAAGTCGCCGTCATCACCTCGCGCTCCGAGGCGGGCGTGCCCGTGGCGGACATGTACCCCAACCTGCGCGGCCACTACGATGGCCTGGCCTTCAGCGTGCCGGACACCAAGACCCTGGGCGCCTGCGACGTGGTGTTCTTCGCCACCCCACACGGCGTCGCGCACTCCCTGGCGGGCGAGCTGCTGGCCGCGGGCACCAAGGTCATCGACCTGTCGGCAGACTTCCGCCTGCAGGACGCCGAAGAGTGGGCCAAGTGGTACGGCCAGCCTCACGGCGCGCCTGAGCTGCTGAAGGACGCCGTGTACGGCCTGCCGGAAGTAAACCGCGAGCAGATCCGCAACGCCCGCCTGATCGCCGTGCCTGGCTGCTACCCAACCGCCACCCAACTGGGCTTCCTGCCGCTGCTGGAAGCTGGCCTGGCCGATGCCTCGCGCCTGATCGCCGACTGCAAGTCCGGTGTCAGCGGCGCTGGCCGTGGCGCTGCCGTGGGCTCGCTGTTCTGCGAGGCCGGCGAAAGCATGAAGGCCTACTCGGTGAAGGGCCACCGTCACCTGCCGGAAATCACCCAGGGGCTGCGCCGCGCTGCCGGTGGCGACGTGGGCCTGACCTTCGTGCCGCACCTGACGCCGATGATCCGCGGTATCCATTCCACCCTCTACGCAACCGTGGTGGACAAGGCCGTGGACCTGCAGGCGCTGTTCGAGAAGCGTTATGCCGATGAACCGTTCGTCGACGTGATGCCGGCCGGCAGCCACCCGGAGACCCGCAGCGTGCGTGGCGCCAACGTCTGCCGCATCGCCGTGCATCGCCCACAAGGCGGTGACCTGGTGGTGGTGCTGTCGGTCATCGACAACCTGGTCAAGGGCGCGTCGGGCCAGGCCGTGCAGAACCTGAACATCCTCTTCGGCCTCGACGAGCGCCTGGGCCTGTCCCACGCCGGCATGCTGCCGTAAGCCCCGAAGCCGGTCAGCGCACAATTGTTGACCCTTTTTCTAGGAGAAGCGGATAATGCTGCCATTACGTTTTATGGCGGCTTACGCCGGGAGAGAGTCAGCATGAGCGTCGAATCCTTCACACCCACGGCTTTGCAATTCACCCACGGTGCTGCGCACAAGGTGAAGAGCCTGGTCGACGAAGAAGGCAATGAGCGTCTGAAACTGCGGGTTTTCGTGACCGGTGGCGGTTGCTCGGGCTTCCAGTACGGCTTCACCTTCGATGAAGATGTGGCCGAGGATGACACCATTGTCGAGCGCGAAGGCGTGAGCCTGGTGGTCGACCCAATGAGCTTCCAGTACCTGGCAGGTGCTGAAGTGGATTACCAGGAAGGCCTGGAGGGTTCGCGTTTCGTTATCAACAACCCTAATGCCTCTACCACTTGCGGTTGCGGTCAGTCGTTCTCGATCTGATCACCTGCAGGGCAAGGCCAGACGCCGCGTTCATACGCGGCGTTTTGCTGTCTGGCGTTCAGGCGGGGTAGATGGCCCCAAGCACACGCAACCCACGGGCGCCGGTAACGCTGGGGCGGTTGGTGGGGATGCCTTCCAGGCAGCAATGGGCCAGCCAGGCGAATGCCATGGCTTCCACCCAGTCCGGGTCCACGCCGTGGCCAGCGGTGCTGTCGACGCGGGTGTTGGGCAACAGCTGCGCCAGGCGTTGCATCAGCGCGCGGTTGTGGGCGCCGCCGCCGCACACCAGCAGCTCGTCGGTGTGAGGCTGGGCGTGGCGTAGGGAGTCGACGATGGTGCGGGCGGTCAACTCCAGCAGGGTTGCCTGCACGTCGGCATCGGCCACGTCGTTTACCTTCGCCAGGTGTGCCTGCAGCCAGGGCAGGTTGAACACCTCGCGGCCGGTGCTCTTGGGGCCGGTGCCGGCGAAGAACGGGTCGCTGAGCAGCTCGGCCAGCAGCGCCGGGTGCACGCTGCCGCTGGCAGCCCAGGCGCCGTCGCGGTCGTAGTCCAGGCCCTGGCGGGCATTGATCCAGGCGTCGAGCAACACGTTGCCGGGGCCGCAGTCGAAACCGCTGACCGGCTTGTCGGCCTCGATCAGGCTCAGGTTGCTGAAACCACCTACGTTGAGCACGGCCAGGTGCCGGCCCTGGCTGGCGAAGATGGCATCGTGGAAGGCGGGCACCAACGGCGCGCCCTGGCCACCGGCGGCCACGTCACGGCGGCGGAAGTCGCCGACGGTGGTGATGCCGGTCAACTCGGCCAGCAGCGCCGGGTTGCCGATCTGCACGGTGAAGCCGCGTGCCGGTTCGTGGCGCACGGTCTGGCCGTGGCTGCCGATGGCACGGATATCCGCAGGGGTGAGGTGCTGTTGTTGCAAGAGGGTATGGATGCCCTCGGCGGCCAGGGTGGCCCACTGGTTCTCCGCCAGGGCGGCGCGGGCTATCTCGTCCGGGCCGCTGGCGCACAGGGCCAGCAGGTCGCCGCGCAGCCCGCTGGGCATCGGCAGGTACCGGCTGGCCAGCAGGCGCACGCTGGCGCCTTGCTCAACCAGCGCAATATCCAGCCCATCGAGGCTGGTGCCGGACATCACGCCGATATAAAGGGCCATGACTTACTTCTTGCTCGCGACCATGGTGGATTTCTCCTGGTCCATGTGGGCGATCAGCGGCTGCGAGATTTGCATGAAGCGGCTCTTCTCGTTGCGCGCAATCGGGTCGGCCATGGGCAGCTTCTGCCCCAGCGGGTCGACGTGCACGCCGTTCACCTGGAACTCGTAATGCACGTGCGGGCCGGTGGACAGGCCGGTGGTGCCGATGTAGCCGATGACCTGGCCCTGTTTCACTACCGAGCCTGCGTGGATGCCCTTGGCGAAGCCCTGCATGTGCGCGTACAGCGTCTTGTAGGTCTTGCCGTGCTCGATGATCACGGTGTTGCCGTAGCCGCCACGGCGCCCGGCCAGTTCGACCTTGCCGTCGCCCGTGGCCTTGATGGGCGTGCCGCGCGGGGCGGCGTAGTCCACGCCCTGGTGCGCGCGGATCTTGTTCAGGATGGGGTGGAAGCGGCCCACCGAGAAGCGCGAGCTGATACGGGCGAAGTCCACCGGCGAGCGCACGAAGGCCTTGCGCAGGCTGTTGCCCTCGGCGCTGTAGTAGTTGGTGGTGCCTTGCTTGTTGGTGTAGCGCACCGCGGTGTAGGTCTTGCCACGGTTGCTGAAGCGCGCGGCGAGGATGTTGCCGGTGCCGATCACCTTGCCGTTCAGCACCTTCTGTTCGTACATCACGTCGAACACGTCGCCCTGGCGGATATCCTGGGCGAAGTCCACGTCGTAGTTGAAGATGCGCACCAGGTCCATGACCTGGTTGTGCGACAGGCCGGCGCGCTGGCCGGACAGCGACAGCGAGTTCTTGATCACGCCATGGGCGTAGGCCTCGCGCATGACGGGCTTGATCACGTCGCGGTTGAAGGCGAAGCCCTTGGCGCCGCGCACCAGGCGGATGGTCTCGGTGTTGCTGAGCTTGGTGTGCAGGCTGGCGAGCTGGCCGTCCGGGCCGATCTCGAACTCCAGCACCTGGCCGTTCTTGAGCTGGGCGAACTGCTTGGCCTGTTTGTCGCTGGCCATGACTTCCTGGGCTGCGGAGGCGGGCAGGCCGGCTTCGTCGAACAGCTTGGACAGGGTGTCGCCCTTGCGCACGGTGACTTCGCGGTGGTTCGGGCCCTTCTTGGGGGCGTCGGCGGCGGCGCTGGCGACCGGTTCCGGCTTGTCCGGGGTGTCTTGTGCGGTGTCCTGGTCCTGGTCGTCTTCGTTGTCTATATGCGCGAAGGGCGCTGGCGCGGCCTGTTCTTCGCCAAGGTCGGTGGCTGGCGCGTCTTTCTGCGCCTGCTTGAGCTGGTCGGCTGGGGTCTCCAGCTCCAGCGGCGTGGAGTTGCGCTTGGCTTCCACTTCGCTGGAGGGAAATATCAGCATGGCTAGGCTGAGCAGGGCGGCGATGCCGCTTGCAGCCAGCAGGTGGCTCTTCGGATAAAGCGGAGGCGCTTTAGGCGGTTCGCTGGTCATAGGTAATTTTGACTTTGAAAAAAGATGAAATGGAAAAGATGAATGACATGATAAAGATGAAATAACTGTATAAAATATAACCAAATCCTTGCCAAAGCAAGCTCGCAGACGCCTCGACCCGCCCCCGGGGTCACACGCAAGTCAAAAACTTGTAATTGGTGTCTGATCTTGTATCGTTGGCCCCATTTGAATCCAAGCCTTGCGGGTAGGTTATGAAGTCGGTTGAAGAGCAGCTAGCGCTGATCAAGCGTGGTGCGGAAGAGGTGTTGGTCGAGGCTGAACTGGTCGAGAAGCTCAAGCGCGGGCAGCCGCTGCGTATCAAGGCTGGTTTCGACCCAACGGCGCCTGACCTGCACCTGGGCCACACGGTGCTTATTAATAAGCTGCGCCAGTTCCAGGAGCTGGGGCACCACGTGATCTTCCTGATCGGGGATTTCACCGGCCTGATCGGCGACCCCAGCGGCAAGAGCGCCACGCGCCCGCCGCTGACTCGCGAGCAGGTGCTGGCCAACGCCGAGACCTACAAGGCCCAGGTGTTCAAGATCCTCGATCCGGCCAAGACCGAGGTGGCGTTCAACTCCATCTGGATGGACGCCATGAGCCCGGCGGACTTCATTCGCCTGTCGTCCCAATACACCGTGGCGCGGATGCTCGAGCGCGATGACTTCGACAAGCGCTACAAGTCCAACCAGTCCATCGCCATCCACGAGTTCCTCTACCCGCTGGTGCAGGGCTACGACTCGGTTGCCCTGAAGGCAGACGTCGAGCTGGGCGGCACCGACCAGAAGTTCAACCTGCTGATGGGGCGTGAGCTGCAGCGCGCCTACGGCCAGGAAGCCCAGAACATCGTGACCATGCCGCTGCTCGAAGGCCTGGACGGCGTGAAGAAGATGTCCAAGTCCCTGGGCAACTACGTCGGCATCCAGGAAGCGCCGGGCGTTATGTACAGCAAGCTGGTGTCCATCCCGGATGCGCTGATGTGGCGTTACTTCGAGCTGCTGAGCTTCCGCTCCATGGAAGAGATCAATGCCTTCAAGGCCGAGGTCGAGGCCGGTGCCAACCCGCGCGATATCAAGATCAAGCTGGCGGAAGAGATCGTCGCGCGTTTCCATGGCGAAGAAGCCGCTGCCAACGCGCACCGTGGTGCGGGCAACCGCATGAAGGATGGCGAGCTGCCGGAAGATCTCCCAGAGGTGGAGCTCACGGGTGGTGAAGACATGCCTATCGCCGCGATCCTCAACCAGGCTGGCCTGGTGAAGAACTCGGCGGCTGCTCGCGATCTGTTGTCGGCGGGTAGTGTGCGTATCGATGGTGAGGTGGTTGACCGTGGTTTTGTCTTTGCGCTGGGAGCGACCCATGTCTGCCAGGCCGGCAAGAAGGCTTTCGCGCGGATTACCCTCAAGCAGGGCTGATTGCTGCTTAGCTATATAGAAGGCGGGCCGGCAGGCCCGCCTTTTTGCTTATCGGCGGCCTCGAAAGCCACGCTGAAACATTTCTGAAATAAACGCTTGACCCGCTCCTGGATCTCTCTATAATTCGCCCCACTTCCGGCGCAACCGAAACGGAAAACTCCTTGAAATTCAACGAGTTAACCGAAGTAAGCGATTCTGGAAGGTTTCGATATCAACGTCGAAAGCGGCGAAAAAGGCAGTTGACAGCAACGCAAGTTGCTGTAGAATTCGCCTCCCGCTAACGAGAGATCGAAGCGAGCCAAGTGGTTGAAGTTGTTAGAGATTCTCTG